>JANXLV010000302.1 GCA_025355005.1 Myxococcales bacterium
CATCGGGCTGCGAAGACCAGCGCCGCGAAGAGAAGGAGCCAGAAGCTCCTCGGCGATGGGCGGCTCGGGAACAGGAGGCAAGGCCGAGGGCGAGGGCGAAGTCGAGGTCGAAGTCGAGGTCGAAGTCGAAGTCGAGGTCGAGGACGTGTCCGGAATCGGGTTCGGCGACGTGGACGTCGGGGCTTTCGTCCCGATGGGCGCTGGGGTGTTTCCCGTGCAAGCGACCGCGAGCGCCGCCAGCGCAGCGAGTGAGCCAATCCGCATACAAACGCGACACGCGCCGCGGGCCGATCCTTGGGTCGAGATCGCCAGGCGGCGAACGAGGCTACGGAGCTATGCTGCCCCGATGGGCCGAAAGAACGATCCCGAGGTCACCGAAGCGGATCGCAAGGCGTTCATGAAGTCCATCACCACCGGTTCGAGCTCGCCGGAGGACGCGCGGCACCTCCGCGGCGTATTCGGATTGCTGGTCGTGATGATCGTGATGTTGGGCGGCGACGTGGTCCTGTACTGGAAGCTCGGCGGCTTCGACGAAGGCGCGTCAGCCGGCAACGGCGCGCGAGGCGTCGCGTACCTTCTGACCGTCCAGGTCGCCTTCGCCGCGTGGGTCTACCGGCGCCTGAGCGCGCGCCCATCCAACACGACCTGAGGCGCAGCTCCGGGAGTCAAAGCGTATCTGCGTTCTGAATCGCGCCGGCCGCGCCCGCCGGGCCCAGTGGACCGGTGTTGCCAGTATTGCCGCCACTCGCCGCCGCGGCCCCGGCAGCTCCCGTCGCGCCCGATCCGCCAGCGCTTCCCACCGTGATCCCGGAATGGCTGGCGGAGGTCGAAGCGACCACGCCATCAACGGTGGGTGCGCTGCCTGAGAAGAGAAGACCAAAGGAGATCCCTCCGGCACCACCCGCTCCGCCATTGCCCCCCGAACCGTTTCCACCACCGCCACCGGAGCAGCCTCCGCCCATGTTGAACTGCACACCGGCGTTTCCGCCAGCCTGGGCCTGCTCGCCAGTGCCGCCACCTGCTCCGGTCGCGCCCGCACCGGCGATAAGCGTGCAGCTTACAAGTACTACCGCGGAGGCGATCGTCAGCAGCGCGACGGTTGCTCCGCCGGCTAGGCCACCAGCGCCCCCGCCGCCGCCACAGCCACCGCAGCCGCCGCTCCCACCACCGCCAGTTCCCCCCGCACCATCGGCACCGCCGCCACCGCCCTGCCCAGGCAATCCGTTCTTGCCCTTCGCGCCCGAAGCGCCGACCCAGGCTTTGGTCGGGTCAACCTTGCCGAGCTTGGTGGCCGCGCTGTCCGTGGCCGGCGCGCTCGCTTTGTCACCGTCCAGGCCTCCACCGGCTGGCACGCCTGCACACGCCTTCATATTCGTCCCCCCGACGCCACCACCACCCGAGTAGGAAGGCGTGCCGTTGGTGGTCGTCTGGACGACCATCACTCCCCCACCGCGCCCTCCAACCGAGGTCGTTGCGTCAACGCAGTTACAGGTCTTCGTGGCAGCCCCATTCGTGTCCGCTGCGTTGTTCCCATCGAGGTTCGCTGCGTAGTTGCTTGCGGCCGCCCCCGGCGTCGCGGGCGAATAGCCATCTTGTGCCTTCAGCGTCGTCCGCTTCATCGTCACCGCGCTGCTCGCGTTCACGAACGCGGCGACCGAGCTCACGCCCGCCGCCGTCCCCGCGGGCGCGTCAAACTCGACATCCTCGATCTGCAGTGCCGCAACGACGGTATCGATCTGCAGCGCAAACCCACTTGCCGGTGCCACCTTTACCGAATTCGCGACGCGATCGTACTTCCATGTCGCGCAGTCGAATCCACCATACACGCTCTCGGCGTGCGTCGAATCCAGCTTCACGTTCTCAGCGTAGTTGCCACTGCACACATAGACGCGCGGACGCTTGTTCGACGCAACAGCATCACCGATCGTCTTGTACGGCGACTTTCGTGTCCCATCCGGCATCCCAGCAGCGGAGTTGCCGTCAACGAACACCCCCACCCCCTCGTCGATGCACGCAGGAGAATCGCCCGGATCCTTCTTCAAATCACATCCCGGAGGCGCGTCCACCGTGTTCCCGCCCTCCACAGGATTCACGCTGCCGTCCGTGACCTCGCCATCCAGACCATTGGCGTCACCAGCGGAGCCGTCGTCGGCCGTCGCGCCGCCGCACGTCCCGGACGTGCCGCAGTCCTTCCCCGCGCAGCCAAGATAGACAACTGACCCCAAGCCCGCGAACAATGCACCCATCACCACGCGCTTCAGCATCTCGTTGCCCTCCACTATCAAAAGCTAGTTCCGTACACCACACCCGCGCCGTCGCGGCCGACGAGCGGAGTCACATAAGACGTCGACACCGTGCCCCTCGGCGCCAACAAGAGCCACGCCACGACTCCGCCAACGACTCCGATACCTCCGACGATGAAACCGCCGACGGCGAGGTTCTTCGCCGACTGCTCGTCGTCTGCATACTTTGACGCTTGTTGGCAGCCCGCGCTAGTCGAGCCCGTACAGTTCTCGTTGCCCCGCGCAGCGACACCCTTGTTGTGCGCATCCGAAGCATTCCCGAGGAAGACCACCCCGCCGACGACGCCCGCCACCCCAACGACACCACCGCTGATGGGAAGCGCCCATCCGAGCGTGCTCCGCCCCTCCTGCGGAGGTCCCACGCTCGGCGCTGGCGCTGGCGCTGCGCTGCTCGCTGCTCGCTGCGGTGTCGTGCTTGCGCCCGCTGGCGGCGCGACGGTTGCGCTCGGCGTTGCGCTCGCGGCTGGCGGCACCGCCTCACGGATCACAACGATCACCGTCGCCGTGTCCCCTGCCTTCACCACCACCGTCTTCGTCACCGTACCGCACGCTACCGTGTGCTCGCCTGGCGCCACGTGCACTTGATCTGCGATCGGCGCGACTCCCACCTTCTCGCCGTCCACGAACACCGCGACGCCCGCCTGGCCCTCGACGCTCAGGTGCGCCGTCTTCGACTCCAGGTCCGGGATCATCTCACGCTTCAACTTGTCGACCTTCGCCGCCTCCGCCTTCGGATGCAACACGTACGCCTTCGCGTGCCGCAAAGCGTCCGGATACATCAACAGGTCGTACTCCACGATCGCGAGGTTCAGGTAGATCGCCGCCGACTGCGATAGCGCAAGCGCCTGAAGGTACTTCGCACGTGCCTCCGTGTTCTTGTGAGCCTTGTAGAAATCAAGACCCTCGCGAAAACGAGCCTTCGCCTCGGCCGTCATCACGTCGCCTGCAACGTCCGTTGCGCCCGCGCCGGATGTGCCGCCTGTGCCACGGCCACCTCCTGCTCCGAACGCAACGCCGCTTCCCGCGACGACACCAAGAGCCAGACTGCAACCGAAGAGGAGAGAGCGTGCGCGTTTCATGGGACGTGAGCCGCTACCGGCGGGGGCAGAATCCCACGCCCGCGCCCGATCCGGAAAGAAAAGTCACTGCAGCTCTGGGCTGACCATTCCGCCGTACTTGCCGCCTGGCGCCGACCCCGCGGGGACCGCACCAGCCCCAGCGCCCGTCGACGCCCCCGGAGGCTTGCCCGCCGCCTTTGCGCTGCCCGCGCTGCTGGCAACCGTGCCGCCCGGCGCGCTCACCGTGGTCCCGGGCGCCGCTTGCGTCGGATCGTCCGTACCCACTGCCACCGGAGCCGCGCCTGCGTTCGACGACGATACCGCCGTTGGCAACGCCAGCGTGCCCACTGGCTTCGCGGTCAACGGCGCGGCCACGGTGCTCGCGCTCGTATTGGCAGGCGTGCCAATACCGCGCGTGTCCGCCGAAGGATCGCGCACCGGTCCCTGCGCCTCCATGTACTTCATCACGCGCCAGCCGATGAGCCCGACCGCCAGCACCGCCACGAACGCGATCACTGCGGACACCAGATAGCTGGACGCGGGCGCCGCGGGAGGCGCCATCCCAGTCATCATCGTCTTCTCGTCACGACGACGCGGGCGCGCTGCCTCTTCCGTCTTGTTCAGAAACGCTTGCTCCGCCGGGTCCGACGCCACGCGCGCGTTCACGACCTCGGCCGGCAGCGCCGGCGCACCACCCATCTGCAGCGTCTTCGCGCTCTCTCGCTTCTTCTTGCCCGTCCCGTCATTCGCCTCGCTCTTTGCCTTGGCGATCGCCTCGGGTGCTGGCGTGATCTCCGGCCCGCGCTTGCGTCCGCGCTGAGGCGAGACCTGCAGAGCGTTCAGCATCGAGTCGACGTCGTCCCCGTCGCCAGGCTCGGGCCGCTCACTCATGGGCTCGGTATCGTTCGCATTGCGCGCCATCTGTGCCGTGAGCGTACCCGACGTCCGCACAAAAGCGAAATCGCTCTCTGTCCCATCTCGTCCAGTCGCAGCCGCGAACCCACCCCGTATTGGCCACACACGCGATGGCACCTCGCACTACACGGAGCACGTATGTGCTTCGATAACGGCCTCTTCCCGACGCGGCACTTTGGCCCGACGCGCGCGCAAAATCGTTGCCGCTGACCTTCGCGCTGGTATGCCTAAGGACATGCGTCGACTCGTGCTTGGCCTCGGACTGCTCGTGGTGGTCGCGGCGTGCGGCTCCTCCTTCACTGGCGACGATCAGGCAAGCGGCGCTGACGACGGTGGAGGCGCCGATGGCAGCGCGACGAATGAAGGCGGCAATCCGCTCATGACCGGCGGTGACGCAGGCCCCGGCGGCGGCGGACCACAGCCTGGCGCGGAAGGCGGCGCACCGCTCGACGGTATCTTCGTCTCCGCGAAGAGCGGCAAGGACACCAACGACGGCAGCATGGCTCACCCGCTCCAGACTCTGAAGGCCGCGATCGGGCTCGGCACGCAGTTCCACAAGTCGGTCATCGCGTGCAACGAGACGTACCTGGAGAACCTTGCCGTCGTGGACGGCACCTCCGTCTACGGAAACTACGACTGCGCGACGAACCCAAAGGCATGGGGCATCGCCGCGACGAACGCCGTGCTCAAGGCCCCGAAGAGCCCTGCCCTCACGGCAGACGGCATCATGACCGGCACCACGATCGGTCACATCGACATCGTCGCGCCCGCAGCAGGCGGCGCGGAGCTCTCCTCCGTCGGCGCGCTCGTGAAGGGCTCGAAGGGCCTCGAGCTCGCAGGCCTGCTCATCACGACCGGCGACGCGCAGAACGGCACCAACGGCGCTGACGGAGCGCAGCTCGTCGACGACGCGAACATCGCTGGCACCGGCGCGACGGGTGGAACGAACACATGCGGCGGAAGCGCGACGTACGCCGGCGCGACCGGCGGCAACGGCGGCATCACCACCGACACGTGCAAGAACATCGCGGCCACGAACCCGAACCACGCGAAGACCCGCACTGCAACGAAGGCGAAGGTAGACTTCTACAACGGCGGTGCTGTGACCAGCGGCGCCACCGCTCCTGGCACGTTCTCACCGACCAGCGGCTACGTGCCCGGTGATGGCAGCGCGGGCACGAACGGCAGCGGCGGCACCGCGACGGACGGAGTGAACGGCGTCAACCTCGACATCATCAACGACATCGACAACGGCATGGTCGGCGGCAAGACCGTCTGGTCGTGCCAGTGCGATCCCGCGCCGCAGTACGCCGGCTCGTGCGTGCAGGCGGGCTCGAACGCCACGTCGACGAGCACCGCAGGCGCACCAGGCAAGGCCGGTGGCTGCCCGGGACTCGCGGGCAAGGCCGGAACCGGCGGCGGCGCGAGCGTTGGTGTCATCGTGTTCGACTTCGCGATCACGCTCACGACGGTGTCGATCCAGACCGGCAAGGGCGGCGACGGTGGCAAGGGAACCGCAGGCAGCGCGCCGACTACGGGCGCCGGAGCTCCGGGAACGCAGCCCGGGACCAGCGCGTCTGGCGTCGGCGGTCCGTCGGTCGGCGTCGCCTACAAGGGCAGTCCGCCCGACTTCGTGAAGGGCGCGAAGGGCAGCGTCACGCTTGGGCTCACTGGTGCAGGCGCCAGCCCGATCACGTCGGCCGACACCCTGCGCACGGTGGCCGCGACGAACGCTGGGGCGCACGCCGACTACTATCCGATCCCGTGACGCGTTGTGGCTGCGTGAAGTGAGCTAGCCTCTCGGCATGCAATTCACGCGACTCGGACGAACGGGCCTCAAGGTCAGCCGCCTCTGCCTCGGTACGATGAATTTCGGTCCGCAGGCCAGTGAGCCGGACAGCTTCGCCATCATGGATCGCGCGCTCGAGCACGGCATCAACTTCTTCGACACCGCGAACGTCTACGGCTGGAAGAAGGGCGAAGGCGTGACCGAGCAGATCATCGGTCGCTGGCTCGCGCAGGGCGGAGGACGCCGCGAGAAGATCGTCCTCGCGACGAAGGTGTACGGCTCCATGGGTGAAGGCCCAAACGATGGTCGCCTCTCGGCGCGGCACATACGCGAGGCGTGCGAGGGCTCGCTCCGCCGCTTGAAGACGGACCATCTCGATCTGTACCAGATGCACCACGTCGATCGCGACACGCCGTGGGACGAGATCTGGCAAGCGATGGAGCTCCTCGTGGCGCAGGGGAAGGTGGTGTATGTCGGCTCCTCGAACTTCGCGGGCTGGCACATCGCGCAGGCCTCCGAGAGCGCGAAATCCAGGCATTTTCTCGGCCTGGTGTGCG
Source organism: Myxococcales bacterium (assembly GCA_025355005.1). Taxonomy (GTDB): domain Bacteria; phylum Myxococcota_A; class Polyangia; order Polyangiales; family Polyangiaceae; genus JANXLV01. Next base: position 6,623 of record JANXLV010000302.1, read on the forward strand.
AGCAGAGCCTCTACAACCTGATCGACCGCACCGTCGAGCTCGAGGTCGCTCCCGCCTGCGAGGCGTACGGCCTGGGCCTCATCCCGTGGAGCCCGCTCAAGGTCGGCGTCCTCGGCGGCGCGCTCGAGAAGGCCAAAGAGGGACGGCGCACCGGCGAGCTCGCGCAGAAGACGATCGCGAAGCACAGGGACAAGATCGAGCGCTACGAGGCCTTCGCGAAGAAGCTCGGCGTGCCTCCCGCGAACCTCGCGCTCGCGTGGCTCCTCGCGCAGAAGGTCGTGACCGCGCCCATCATCGGGCCGCGGACCATGGCGCAGCTGGACGATTCGCTCGGCGCGCTCGACATCAAGATCGACGCGGAGGTGTCCAGCGCACTGGACGAGATCTTCCCGGGCCCTGGCGGAACCGCGCCAGAGGCTTATGCATGGTGACCAGGTAGCCAGGTAGCCAGGTAGCCAAGTAAACGTGCCCAGCACTCCGAACCGGCCCTTCATCGTCCTCGCGATCCTGCTCGCGATGTTCATGTCGGCGATGGAGGCGACGGTCGTCGCCACGGCCATGCCCACGGTGGTGGCAGATCTCTCCGGCCTCGAGCTCTATGGGTGGGTCGGGTCGATCTACATGCTCGCGACCACAGTGACGATTCCGCTGTGGGGCAAGCTCGCCGACCTCTCCGGGCGCAGGACGGTGATGGTCGCTGGCGTCGTCGTGTTCCTCCTTGGCTCGATCGGCTGCGGGATGAGCCCGACGATGACGAGCCTCATCGTCTTCCGCGCCATCCAGGGCGTCGGTGCCGGTGCCATCCAGCCAACATCCATGACCATCATCGGCGACATCTTCACGATCGAGGAGCGCGGCAAGATGCAGGCGGTCTTCGGCGCCGTCTGGGGCATCGCCGGCATCACTGGGCCGCTGCTCGGCGGGCTCATCGTGAAGGTGCTGACGTGGCGATGGGTGTTCTACATCAACGTCCCATTCGGCATCATCTCGGCGATCGTCCTCATCCGCTACTTCGTGGAGCGTGAGCGTCCAAAGCCCCAGAAATCCTCGCTCGACATCGCTGGCGCCGCGGCGCTGACGGTGTGCGTGCTCGCGATCCTGGGCGCGTCCGCGGGCACCCACGTCCTCGTGCTCGCGCCAGTGGCGGCCATCTCGCTCGCGCTGTTCCTGCACGCGGAGCGCCGCGCGAAGGAGCCGCTGTTGCCGCTCTCGCTCTTCAAGGGTCGCGTCATCGCCGTGAGCTCCGCAGCGTCCTTCCTGCAAGGCGCGTTGATGATGGCAACGTTGATGTACACGCCCTTCTACGTCCAGGCGGTGCGCGGCGGCTCTGCGACGGACGGTGGGACGACGGTGGCTCCCATGCTTGTCGGGTGGCCCATCGCGAGCGCCCTCGCGGCGCGCGTGCTCGTGAAGCTTGGGTTCCGGCCGCTCGTGCGCCTTGGCGTGGTGCTGCTCGCGGTCACCGGTGTCGGCCTTGCGCTCGCAGTGCGTGCCGGCGCGGACCTGAACGTCTTCCGGGCCATCTTCTTCGTGATGGGCGCGGGCATGGGCCTCACCACCATGTCGCTGCTCGTGGCCGTCCAGGACGCAGTCGAGTGGAACCAGCGCGGCGTCGCGACCGCGAGCACGATGTTCTTCCGGACGATCGGCGGAGCGCTCATCGTAGGCGCGCTGGGTGCCGTCCTGTCACATGGACTGTCGGACGTCATCCCGGAGGAGGTGCTGCGCAAGATGCTCACGGTCCGCGGCGAAGGCACCGTCGAGATGAAGGCGACCTTCCTCCACTACGCCGATGCGATCGCACCGCCCATGACGCCGCTGTTCCAGACCATGGCAGTGATCTCGCTCCTGGTTCTGGTGATCGGTCTGGCGTTCCCGGACGTGAAGGTCAGGCCACGCGAGCCGGGTGTCGCGGCTGCAGAGCGCGAAGGTTCGCCAGAAACCCGCGGCGCGCCTGCGCAACCGGAGTAAACTTCATAGACACGCGCAGGCGAGCCTCTCAATAGGCCAGGTTCGTCACCTGGACGAGCGCGTTCTCGATCGAGTCGACGACGAAGACGTTCGTGCCGAAGATCGCGACGCCCGCAGGCCCGCTCAGGAAGCCGGGCGGCGCGCCCACCTGGAGGCCGTGCTTGTTCGGCGCGCCGAGGACCGTCGCGGCAGTGCCATCCGCCTTGCGCGCCACGACGAATCCCCGGAGGACGTCGGAGACGAAAATGGTGCCCGTTCTGTCGATGGCGATGCCCAGCGGCGAGTTGAGAGGATCGCCACCGGAGAAGGCCAGCGTCGTGATGTCTGCCGCGGGCGTGATCTTCCTCACGGCGGAGTTGCCGGTGTCCGCGAGGTACAGGTTGTCGGACGCGTCGATGGTGAGCTGGGACACGAAGTTGAAGTTCGCGCCGAGCCCCTTGCCGTCCGCATTGCCCTGCGCGCCGCCAGCGAACGGCGTTGCGACACCAGCCGGAGTCACCTTCCAGACGGCGCTTGCGAAGTTGTCGGTGAAGAAGACGTTGCCCACGCTGTCCACCGCGACGCCGCGCGGCGTGAACTTCACGAGCGGGGGATCGCCGAAAGCCGGACAGCCGCCAGGATCGACGAAGGACGATACGACGCCGGCGCTCGTCACCTTGCGGATCGCGCAGTTCAGCTCGTCGGCGACGTAGAGGTTTCCGCTCTTGTCGAACGCGAGCGCGGACGGTCCATTGAACGAGGCGGCCGTGCCGGTGTCGTTCACCTTGCCGGGGACTCCCACCGTTCCTGCGAAGGTGCTGACAGCACCTCCGGGCACGACCTTGCGGATGGTGTGGTTCACGGAGTCCCCGACGAAGAGGTTGCCGGTCGCGTCGGTCGCAACGCCGAGTGGCGTGTTGAAGCGCGCGACACTGCCAGCGCCGTCGGCCGCGCCCCTTCCACTAAGTGAGCCCGCGAACGTGGTGACGCTGCCTCCGGAGATCTTGCGGATGACGTTGTTGCCCGTGTCGGCGACGTACACGTTGCCCGCGGCGTCCACGGCGACGCCCTTGGGTGCGTTGAAGAGGGACTGTCCCTTGAAGCCATCCAGTGCGCCGGACACGTTCGGAGTGCCCGCGAACGTCCCGACGGCGGCGGTCGACAGGACGATCGAGCGGATGACCTGGTTCAGCGTGTCTGCCACGTACATCACGCCGCCGCTCACGGCGATGGCGGACGGACCGTCGAAGCGCGCGCCCGAGCCGGTGGCGTTGAGGTAGCCAGGCGTATTGGCTTGACCCGCAAGGATGGCGGTGTTGATCGTGTAGATGAGCTGGGCGGCGTCTACCTCGAAGAACTTGCCGGTGCCCGGATCGTAGGTGACGTCGAGCGGCGTGCTGATGCCGGTCTGGAGATTGCCGACCGGTGGGCTCGCGCCGCCGAGCGTGATCTGACGGACGGCGGCGTTGTCGCGGTCCGCAACGTAGAGACTGCCGCCGGTCGCGAACATGCCGAGCGGCTTCGAGAAGCGTGCGGCCGCGCCATTTGCGCTCACGTTGCCGGGTTGGCCCGCGGTCCCTGCGATGGTCGTGACGGCGCCAGCGGTTGTGATCGCACGGATGGTGTAGTTGCCCGAGTCGCTCACGTACACGGTGCCCGCGACATCCACGGCGATCCCGGATGGCGCGGAGAATCTCGCGGCCGCGCCCACTCCGTCTGCGGTGCCGTTCTGTCCAGCGGTGCCGGCCACCGTGACGACCACGCCTGCGGGAGAGATCTTCCGGATGATGTTGTTGCCGGTATCTGCAACATACACGTTTCCGGTGGCGTCCACGGTGAGCGCCGTCGGCGCCAGGAAGCGAGCAGCGGGCCCCGTTCCGTCGACGTCACCAGGAGCGCCGCCCTTGCCCGAGACCAGGAACATCTTCGGCGCGATCGTGCTGCAGGTGACCGCGACGTTCGTGACCGCCTTCGTGACGGTACCGGCGGCGGACATCACTGCGCAGTCCTGGTTCTCCGGCGTGGTGGTGATGGTGACGGAGTAGCCCTTGTTGTACTGAACCTTCTTCGCGAAGGTGAACGCGCCGTTGGCGGTGAGCGTCAGCGGATCGGACGCGTTGTCCGTGATCGTGATCGACTGGCCGGGGCCCAGGCCGGAGAGCGTGCCAGAGATGGCGTATTGCGCTCCGCCGTTCACGGCAGCCGCGTCGGGATCGCCACCTGCGTCACCGAGGAGGCCGCCCTCGGACGAACCGCCGCCTCCATCCGCGTCATCAGTGTTGCTACCGCTGCCACCACAGGCGCAGAGCAGAAGGAGGGCGAGCGAGAGGGACGAGACTGAGGGAAAGCGCGACGTCATGTTGATCCTGCGAAGAAGAGCCGGGCATCGGGGGTGAGGCCAGAGCGCGCGCAAGCTGCCACGCGCGCGCGTACTACGCCAAACAAATCCCTCGAAATCACCCCTGCGCACTGACGGGCGTTCAGTGCGAGGGCGACGCGATGCCACACCGCAGAGCGCGATGGGGGCCGCGGTCGGTCGAACCGATCCCGTTCGTCACGCGGCGAGCGCTGGTAGCCGAAGGCGCGCGACAAGCGTGGTGAGAAGCCACTGGGCCTGGGCCGACGTCGGCAGACCCAGAACGTGAGCGGGATCGTTCGGCATCGGGCTGTCGAGCTCAGCGTGGAGGGCGCGTGCAGCCGCGACCGCGTCGAGCGAGATCACGCCGACCTCCGCCTCCGTGAGCCTCGTCTGTGTCCACGCCCAGACGTCCCACGCGAGCTGTCCGTGCCGTGTCTCGTCCTTCGCAATGCGGGCGAGCGCCGCAGCGACATCCGGGTCACTGGACTGGGCCGCCTGAGTATGCGCGAGCAACGCCGCGTATGTCTCCCGGATACAGCCTTCGACCACGTTCTCGCGAGCAAGCTCCATCAGCGAGCGCGATCCGTGCGGCGCCGGTCTGGTCTCCTGGACGCTACGCCCCCAGCGCGCAGCGAGCGCGGCGACGACTCGAGCATGACGCCGCTCGTCGGTCGCCGCACGCCGGGCTCGGCGCACGAGAGCGAACGGCGCGCCGTGGGCGGCGAGCTCGGTGGCGAGCAGCTCGAACGCATCGACGGACGCGGCCTCCAGGCGAGCGAGCTCAGCGAAGTAGTCGCCGACATCGAGGAGGGGACGATCGCTGGACTCGTACCCAGAAGGCCTTCGCCCGCCAGGGCAGACTGTGGTGCCTGTGCACTTCACGACCCGTCTGCCCATGGTCTCTCCCAGCGAGCAGCTGACGCCGTCCAGTCTGCTGCGACTACAGATCGACGCGCACGAAGTGGGGCTGCTCAAAGGGTCGAGGCACGCTCCCGCGTCGGACGTCGCAACGCTCGCCGCGTCGCTCGAGCCGTCGGAGCCGCCTTCACCTGCGCTCGATGCGTCGTCCAGCCCGGAGCCAGACGCATCGACGCTGGATGCGTCGCTTGCGTCGTATCGACGCGTCTATTCTACGCGAGCGGAGAGAGCAGGAGCTCGACATCGCTCTCGGTGAGCACGCCGTCGGCTGCGCCTGCCCCGAGGATCGCGTCGGCGACCTTCTTCTTCTTCTTCTGCATGCGGAGGATGCGCTCCTCCACGCTGCCGGCGACATAGAGGTGATGCACGAACACCTGCTTCTTCTGGCCCATGCGATAGGCGCGATCGGTGGCCTGCGCCTGGACGGCAGGGTTCCACCACGGATCGTAGTGGATGACGGTGTCTGCGCTGGTCAGCGTGAGGCCAGTGCCACCGGCGCGGAGGCTGATGAGGAAGACGGGGACGGACCCACTCTCGAAGCGATCGACCTCGCGCGCGCGATCCATCGTGGAGCCTGTGATGGTGGCGTGCTGGACGCCCATCCGGGCCAGGCTCTGCGCGAGCAAGTCCAGCATGCTGGTAAACTGGCTGAAGACGAGGATGCGGCGGCCCTGGCCGAGCATCTCGCGGACCATGTTCTCGAAGGCCTCACGCTTGGCAGAGGTGCGGATCTGCGATGCCTCCGCCAGCGAGACGAGGGCAGGATCGCAGCACACCTGCCGCAGCTTCGTGAGCGCGCCGAGGATCGGAATCGTGCTTGCCGCGAGGCCTTTCGTCTTGATGAGCCGGCGCACCTCGGCGTGTGCGGCGACGCGGATGCTCTCGTAGAGATCGCGCTGGTCGCCGCGGATGTCGACCGGGCAGCGCAGCTCTGTCTTGGGCGGAAGCTCGGTGAGGACCTCCACCTTGGTGCGGCGAAGGATGTAAGGCGCGACGAGCTTGCGGAGCGCGGCGAGGCGCTCTTCGTTCTTCTCGCGCTCGATCGGCACGCGGAACTGACGGCTGAAGTGCAGCTCGTCGCCGAGGAGCCCCGGGCACGCGAAATCGAAGATCGACCACAACTCGCCCAGGTTGTTCTCGACGGGCGTCCCCGTGAGACAGATGCGGTGCTCCGCCGGGATTGCCTCGACGGAGCGGTGCGCCTGGCTCTTGTCGTTCTTGATGGTCTGCGCCTCGTCCAGGACGATGGTGGAGAACGACATCTCTGCGAGCGCGGCCTCATCCCGTGTGACGACGGGGTAGCTCGTGACGACGACATCCGCGCTCGAGAGCTTCGCGAACGACTCGTGACGATCAGCGCCGTGGTGCGTGAGCACACGGAGGTGCGGCGCGAACTTCTGCGCCTCACGGGCCCAGTTCGGGACCAGGCTGGTTGGGGCAACGATGAGCGCCGGCTTGCCGAGCGCTCCACGCTCCTTCTCGAGGCAGAGGTACGCGAGGACCTGGAGCGTCTTGCCGAGGCCCATGTCGTCCGCAAGTACGCCGCCCACCCCGCTCTGACGCAGCATGCAAAGCCAGGCGAGCCCCACCTTCTGATAGTCGCGGAGCTCGGCCTTTAGGCCGGGGGGAACGGGCGCCGACGCAGCGTCCGGTGTGCTGGATAGCACCTTGGCGTGTACCAGGATGTCCGTGTCGCCGTAGAAGCGGAGATTTGCCCCACCCTCTTCGCTGCTGAACCCAGCCTCGAGCTCGGCGAGGGCCGCGGCCCGGCTCTTGTGGAACCTGAGCGCGTCGTCGGTCTTGTGCTGCCACTCGTAGAGCTCGGAGAGGACGCGGAGCATCGCGCGGACCTTTTCCACCGGCAGCGCCATGAAGACGCCAGGCGAGATCGGCACCGCGATCGTCTTGCGGGACTTACGGAAGAGGTTACGTAGGCCGTCCAGGCTGCTGGTCTCATCTAGCAACTCGAGGAGGGTGGCCAGGATGGGGACGCGCTTGCCGTCCACCTCCAGCCCGAGCTCGATGCTGAACCAGTCAGGCGCGTCCTCGTCTTCGGAGAGGTCCGCGTAGAACGTGGCGGGCGCGGTCACCACCTTGTACTGGTGCGCCTCATCAACGGTCACGCGGAAGCCCTTGGCGCGCAGCTGCGGGACGATATCCGCCACGAAACCGCAGAAATCGTGGACGGAACCTTCGTGCGGAAGGGTGTAGTCAGCCTCCACCCCCGGTGCGGGCGCGCAGTCTTCGAGCGTGTCGATCTCGAGCACGCCAAAGCTCTCCAGCACGCGCCGGTACACATCCTCGGTGCGGGTGCTCGCCTCTTCCCCCCGCCAGTCGAAGGTCAGGCGGAGAAGCGGGAGTGCGCGGGTTTCGTACGAGGTCTTCAGCCCATCGAGCGCCATCACCGTGCACTCGTCCGTAAAGACGTGAAGGTGGGGGACTGGACTGACGACAGCCTCGTTCGCAGGTGCCCCGCCCACCGTGCGGGGGCGCACAGAGAGCTGCGTCTGGCTTTCGGGGGAAACTGCGTAACTGTCTTCGGAAACGTTCGAGTAGCGCAAGGTCACGAGGTGGACCGTTGTGTCATGCCCGATCGATCTTGCAAAGAATCTTGTCGGCTGGACCAAAAGAAAGGTGCGACATACACCCATTAAGTAGTCCAGCCTCGAGGACGTCCAGCGACCAAGACGCTGACCATCCAAGCCGCAGACCCGACCTCGAGCTGAACCACCCTCGACCCCGATCTCGACCCCGACCCCGACCTCGACCTCGACCTCGACCTCGACCCCGACCCCGACCTCGACCTCGACCTCGACCTCGACCTCGACCTCGACCTCGACCTCGACCGTACCGGCGCCTCAATCCAGCGTGCTACCATTCGAGACCATGCCCGCCAGCAAGACCATGCCCATTGCGGCCCTCGCATCCATCGCCATCCGTCGTGCAGAGGAGCTGCTCGCGGAGATCCAGCGCAAGAAGGATCTCGTCGCCGAGTCGTTCGTGGACATCGGTGAGGCGCTGCTCGAGCTCGACAAGAAGAAGCTCTGGGCCGCGCTGGGGTACGACTCGCTCTCGCGCCTGCTCTCCGCGCGCAAGGTGATGGGCCGGAGCCAGGCATTCAAGCTGATGGCGGTGGTGCGCACACTCCCACGCCGCCAGGCGCTCGCCCTCGGGCCCGAGAAGGCATACGCGCTCATTCGCTACGCGCACGCTTCGCCAACGCTGGAGCGGCCAACCGACGTGCTCGCGCAGGGCATCGTGATCGACGGACGCCGCAAGGCGATCGACGAGCTCACCGCCCGCGACATCGTGCGCCAGGCGCAGCAGACCGCGGACACGAAGGCCAGCCGGAACGATCCCGAGAGGAAGGCCGCTCACAAGGCCGCGGCAACCGTCCAGAAGATGCTCGCGAAGCGGGGCGTGAACGCGACCGTTGAACTGGTGCGCGTGAGCGGCGCGTGGCTCCTGGACGTACGGGCGCCCGCGGAAGAACTGGCCCGCGCGCTGAGCTGACGACAGGGCGAGCCGCGCATCGACCTCGACCTGAACGTCGACGTCGACCTCGACCTGAACGTCGAGTTCGATCTGGGCCTCGACGTCTTCGGTCTGTCCGTCAGCTCGCCAAGTCCAGCTGCTGGACTGATGCGTCCAGGCGCTGGACTGGCCCGTCCAGCTGCTGGACGCTACACGCGGCGATGGGTCGCCGGGGCGGGCGGCGCTGCGCTGTTTCGTCCGGCGTGTGGCTCGCCGAAAACTGGCTCGTTCGGGCCCTTCCGGGGATCATGCGACGATGGCGGCTTCCGAGGCAAAGAAACGGGCACGCGAGGGATCGGCGGTCACCGTCGTCGGTAAGCGCCCGCACCCCATCCGCGACATGTACCACGCGTCGCTTCGCCTCCCGTGGACCAGCACGCTGCTCGTCATCGTCGCGATCTTCCTGGGACTGAACGCGCTGTTCGCGGTCGCCTACAGGCTCGTGGGCGGGATCGCGAACGCGCACGCGGGGTCGTTCTCCGATGCGTTCTTCTTCAGCGTGCAGACGATGGGAACCATCGGGTATGGCTCCATGTACCCGGAGAGCACCGGCGCAAACATCGTCGTCGTCGTGGAGGCCGTCGTCGGCACGATCGTCACCGCGGTCTTCACGGGCCTCGTATTTGCCAAGTTCTCTCGCTCGGTCGCGCAGCTCGCCTTCTCGACGAACGCGGTAGTCGCGCCCATGGACGGCATGCAGACGCTGATGTTCCGCGTGGGTAACGACCGCGACAGCCTCATCTACGAAGCGACGGTTCGCATCTCGCTGGTGCGCACGGAGCGCACGAAGGAGGGGCACGTCTTCTACCGCCTCTACGAACTGCCTCTCGTACGTGACCGGTCACCCGCCCTCGCTCGCTCCTGGACGATCATGCATCGCATCGACGAGAAGAGCCCGCTCCTGGGCGTCGACGCCGCGAAGATGGCTGCGGACGAGATCGAGCTGCTCGTCACGGTGACCGGGATGGATGACACCTCTCTCCAGCCAGTCCACGCGCGGCACACCTACTACCATGACGAGATCGCGTGGAACGCCAGGCACGTGGACATCCTGACGGAGACCGAAGGCGGGATGGTCCTCGACCTGCGCCGCTTCCACGACATCGAACCCACGGGCTGAGGGCGCGATGTCGTGAAGCGTGCAGCATGCTCCGAGCTAGCTCGTGCGCGCAGGATGCATGCGCGAGCCAACTCAGCGGAGGGGAGTCGGCGACAGAAACTCCGCAGCGCGGCGTGCGAGGTTCGGTATGCGAGATGCTGCCTCGTAGAAGAGCGGGTAGATGACGCGAGGACGCCCCTCTTCGCAGGCAGCGACGATCTTCGCAGCGAGCGGCACCGCCTCTCCCGTGGGAATGAAGCGCTTCGTCTTCGACTCCGGATATCCCGCGCGTGCGTGGCTCTCCAGACCTGAACGCACGGGTCCCGGGTAGACAGTGACCACGGTGACTCCAGACGATGAGAGCTCGAACCGGGCGATCTCCGATGCCATCGCGATGCCCGCCTTTGCCGCGCCGTAATACGCGCACCCGCGGAGTGGTGTGACGCCCGCCATGCTCGCCACGTTGACCACCACGCCGCGACGCCGCTCTTGCATGCCCGGCACGAACATGGACATCAGTCGCAGCGGGCTCTCGAGATCGATCTTGAGTACACGCGACCCCAGCTCCCACGGCATGCTGGCGAGCGACTGGACTTCCATGATGCCCGCGCAGTTGATCAGCCCGTCGACTGGACCACGATCGCGGAGCAGCGCCGCGCCATGCGCCGGAAGATCGTCTGGACGCGAGAGATCCCACGCCACCCGCGCGACGTCGCCCCCCAGCGCGCGCGCGAGGGTCCCCGTCGCGTCCTCCGTGATGTCCACCAGCGTGAGGCGCGCGGAGCCGGACCGCTCACGTATGAGCCGCGCCAGCGCGGAGCCGATCGCGCCGCCCGCGCCCGTGATCACGACGTGGGAGCCGTCCCACGGGTGGCTTCTCAAGACAGCGCCTCGCGGACGCCGCCGATCGAGCGCGCGCTTCGAGTGAGATCGAGAGCGAACCAGAGCACGAGGACCGGCTTCGTGGCCGTCTTGAGAAGCGCGGGGCCCAGGAGGAGCCCCGGCGCCACCTCGCGAACCTCGTCCAGGATCTTGCGGATGGCCCACGGATTGTCGGTGAGGTCGTAGTCCAGCATCACGCACGGTTGCCCGTCGATGACGCTCGCCTCGCGACGGAGCAGGAACGGAAACAGCGCGTGGCGGCCGCCGAGATGGACGCGGTTGATACCGTGCCCTCCCCTGCCTTGGCCCTCGAACGTCTTGCCGCCCCACGGGAACCCGGACGAGCCGGCGATGCGCCTGAGAATTCCGCCGGCGACGCCGCTGTCCAGTCCGCGAACCGCGAGCATGCGCCCCTGCGGAAGACCGGAGATCTCGTCGATGCTGTCCGGGCACGAGCCCCCACGATAGAGCGCGTCGAGCTCATTGAAGGACATGCGGGCCAGCGCCTCGAGAGAGAGACCTGACGTTCGCTTGCTGGACTCTCCGTGAACACTCGTCTGTTGCATCGCTCTGCTCCTCTTCGTTCGTGGATCTGACTTCGTGCTTATCGTGGACATGTCTCCCCGCCGCGGCGGGGGATCTTCATCTCTTCTTGGTGGCGAACGCGCGCCACGCGGACTCACACGCGGCCTCGTAGGACTCGTCGGACAGCTTCAGGTACGCCGTCCGCTCCGCCTTCACGAGGCCAATCAGCGCGCCCCACACGAACGCGAGGATCACCTCGGGCGCGACGTCGCGCGTGAACGCGCCCATTGCCTGGAACTCGCTGCATGCAGCGAAGATGGGACCGAGCACGCGCAGCTCCACGGCCCTGCTCTGCGCCGTGAGGTAGGCAGTGTGGTCCTGAAGCTCCAGAAAGTGGAACGCGAGAGGCTCGTCGCGCGAGAAGCACACGAGGCGGCGCCACAGCTCGTGGAAGAGCGCGTGCGGCGCCTGGACGCGGTCGAGGTCCACGGAGATCGCGCGCTCCAGCTTCTCCTTCGCCATCACGAAGACGGCGTTCACGAGAGCCTCCTTGCTCGGATACAGTCGGTACAGCGTGCTGGACCCGACCTTTGCACGCACGATCACATCTGGAACGCTGGTTCCGTGATAGCCGCGCTCCGCGAACATCGCGAGCGCGGTCTCCAGGATGGCAGTGCGCCGCTCCTCGACGGTGGAAAGTTGGGGGGCGCCCATGCGTGGAATAGTTATTCCACACTTCAGAAGAACGTCAAGGCCCGTCGATCTAGGTCGAGGTCGAGGTCGAGGTCGAGGTCGAGGTCGAGGTCGAGGTCGAGGTCGAGGTCGAGGTCGAGGTCGACGCGAGAGACCTGATGGCCTCAGCTCTTCGCGAACTCGTAGAACAGCGCGGACAGCGCGCAGTCTCCGACGGCAATCGCCAGCATCGGGACGAGCGCCGCCAGACCGAGGGCGGCGCGCCCATGCCACGTACCGAACAGGCGGGCGCGGATGAACCGCTCCGCGTCCCGACGGAACAGGAGCCCAAGCGTGGTCTGGGCCGCGGCGACGGCGAGCAAGAACACCGCGTCTCCCACGTCCGGCGTGCCCATCCCACCGGAGCCGAGCCCAAGCGCGACCGCTACGCGAACCGTCACGAGCACGCCAGCCAGCGTGGCGACGAAGCTCAACCCAGTCGTCCACCGCGCAGCCGCGCGCGGCTTGTTTCCAGCCGGAACGATGAACGGAGAGTGAGTCGCCACGTTTGCCACGTGGATGAAACCCAAGATCCCAGGAGGTCATTCCCAGATGACGAAGATGTCGGGACCTCGGCCCGCAGTTCCAGCGCGACCCGCTAGACCCACAGTCCCAGGGCGACCTCTCAGACCCGCAGTCCCGGCGCTTCCTGCCCGGTCTCCGCCACGTACTCCGAGTACCCCCCGCCATAAAGGTGCACGCCCTGCGGCGTGAGCTCCAGCACGCGGTTCGAGAGCCGGCGAAGGAAGTGGCGATCGTGGGACACGAAGATCATCGTGCCCGAGTATCCCTCCAGCGCCTCGAGCAGGGTTTCCTTCGTGGAGAGGTCCAGGTGGTTCGTCGGCTCGTCCAGCACCAGGAAGTTCGGCGGCTCGTACAGCATCTGCGCCATCACGAGGCGCGCCTTCTCTCCGCCGGAGAGTATGCGACAGACCTTCTCCACGTCGCCGCCCGAGAACCCGAACGCGCCGCACAGCGTCCGCAGCGAGCCGATGCTCGCCTTCGGAAAGCGCGACACCAGCGCCTCCCACACGGTGTCCTCCGGCTTCAAGAGCTCCATCGCGTGCTGCGCGAAGTAGCCCATGGTCACGCTCGCGCCGATCTGTACCTTGCCGGTGTCCGGCGCAGTGGACCCGGCGATCATCTTGAGCAGCGTGGATTTGCCTGCCCCGTTGATCCCCATGACGGCGATGCGCTCCGTGCGACGCACGAGCAAGCTGAAGTCGTCGTAGATGACCTTCTGCCCGTACTGCTTGTGCACGCTCTGGATGTTCACAACGTCGTCGCCGGAGCGCGGCGCCTCGGGGAAGGTGAACTGCACGCGCTGCTCGCGCTTCGGCGGCTCCACGCGCTCGATCTTGTCGAGCTTCTTCACCCGCGACTGCACCTGCGCTGCGTGGCTCGCCCGCGCCTTGAAGCGCGCAATGAACGCCTCTTCCTTCTTCAACATCGCCTGCTGCCGCTCGAACTCGCTCTCCTGCTGCTGGTTCAAGACCGCGCGCTGCTTCACGTAGAACTCGTAGTTGCCCGTGAAGAGCGTGAGGCTGCCGCTGTCGATCTCGGCGATCTTGTTCACGATGCGATTCATGAACTCGCGATCGTGGCACGTCATCATGAGCGCGCCGTCGAACTGCTTCAGGAAGCTCTCGAGCCAGATGATGGATTCGATGTCCAGGTGGTTCGTCGGCTCGTCGAGGAGCATCACGTCCGGCTTCATGAGCAGGATGCGCGCGAGCGCCACGCGCATCTTCCATCCGCCGGAAAGCGCACCGACGTCGCCGTCCATCGTCTCCTGCGAGAAGCCGAGGCCGTTCAGGATCTCTCGCGCGCGCGCATCCAGCGCGTAGCCGCCGAGCTCCTCGTAGCGGGCCTGCGCCTCACCGAACTCCTCCACCACTGCCATCATTTCGTCGCCCAGCTCGGGGTCCGCCAGCTTCGCCTCCAGCTCGCGCATCTTGATGCCCGCCTGCGCGACGGGGCCTGCGCCTTCGAGCGTGGCGGCCACGACGCTCATGCCGTGCATGTCGCCCGTGTCCTGGCTGAAGTAGCCGATGGTGGTGCCGCGATCGACGTAGACGTCACCGGCGTCCGGCTCTTCCTCGCTCACGATCATCCGAAAAATCGTGGATTTTCCAGAGCCGTTCGGCCCCACGAGCCCGACCTTCTCCCCCTTGAAGAGCGCGCACGATGCGTCCAGGAAGAGGATCTGAGAGCCGTGCTGCTTACCGATGGCGTCGAGTCGAATCACGGGCGGGGCTCTTAGTACCCCCCGCGCCCCACGTAAACACGCTCTCGCGATTGCTGTAGCCTCGCGCGATGGAATTTTTGACCGTCCAGGGTGCGCGCACGTTCGTGAAGGAATGGCCGGCGACCGCGTCGCCCGACGCCACCTCACGCCCCGTGTTGCTCATGCTGCACGGCAATCCGGACACCCATGCGATCTGGACCGGAGTCGCCACGCGCATCTCCGATCGCTTCCGCTGCCTCGCGCCCGACCTCCCGGGAATGGGGCAGTCCAGTACGCCGGACGGCTGGGACGCGAGCCTGTCGTCGCAGGCCGCCTGGGTGAATTCGCTCTGCGACTCTCTCTCGCTCACGGAGCCGTTTCACCTGGCCGTGCACGACATCGGCGGGCCCTTTGGTCTGTCGTTCACCTGCGAGCACCCGGAGCGCGTGCGTTCCCTCGCGATCGGGAACACGCTCTTCCAGACGTCCTACCGCTGGCACCCGTGGGCGCGCGTGTGGCGGACGCCGATCCTCGGCGAGCTCTCCATGGCGCTCATGAACCGCGCGCTCTTCATCCGCGAGGTGGAGAAGGGCGCGCGCAAGCTCTCACGCAAGGAGATCGCGCTCGCCTACGAACAGCTCACACCGCGCAGCAAGAAGAGCGTCCTCACGTGGTACCGCGCGATGACGCCCGCGCGCTTCGCGGGATGGGAAGAGCGCCTCTGGGCCCTCACGAAGGAGCGCATCCCCACCACCGTGGTCTGGGGCGAGCACGATCCGTACATCCCGACGCGCTTCGCCAGGTGCTTCGGCACCGAGAACATCCGCATGTTCCCGGACGCTGGGCACTGGGTGATCGCCGAGGAGGTAGAGGCCGTCGGCGATCACCTCGCGGCGTTCTTCAGTTCTTCTTCGCAGGCGTAGCGGGGGCGGCTGGAGCAGCGGGCTTCGCAGGCGTAGCAGGCGCGGGCTTGGTCGCGTCCTTCACCTTCTTTTCGGGCGGGACGGGAAAGCCGCGATGGCGCATGAGCGCGCCGATGCCCGCGTCCTTGCCGCGGAAGCCACGATAGCCATCCGCCGCGTCGATCGAGTTGCCCACGGAGAACACGTTGTCGCGCAGCTTCTTCGCGACGTCCTTGTCGTACGGACCCTTGCCCTGCACGAACGCCTCGTACGCGTCCGCGCTCAGCGTGTCCGACCACAGGTAGCTGTAGTAGCCGGCCGAGTATCCGTCGCCCGAGAAAACATGCTGAAAATGCGCGGTGCGATGCCGCATGATCATCTCCTTCGGCATGCCCAGCGACGCCAGCGTCTCCTTCTCGAACACGCGCGGGTCGATCGGCTTGTCCGTGGTGTGCATCTTCATGTCGACAAGCGCCGACGAGAGATACTCCACCGTGATGAAGCCCTGGTTGAACGCCTCGCTCTTGGCGAGCTTCTTCACGAGCGCATCCGGGATGGGCTGCTTCGTCTGCACGTGCAGCGCGTACTTCGAGAGCACCTCGGGCGTCGCGAGCCAGCGCTCCAGGAGCTGCGACGGGAACTCCACGTAGTCGCGCGCGACGTTGGTGCCCGCGAGCGACGGATACGTGACGTTGGAGTTCAACCCGTGCAGCGCGTGCCCGAACTCGTGGAAGAGCGTCCGTGCGTCGTCCCAGCTGATGAGGATCGGCTCACCCGGTGCGCCCTTCACGAAGTTCGCATTGTTGGAGACGATCACCGGCACATCACCGTCGCGCGCTTCGTGATCCCCGACGGGGGGGATGCGTGACTGCGGACGGTACTCGTTCATCCACGCGCCGGACGTCTTGCCTGGACGCGAGTACGGATCGAAATACCAGTAGCCCACGTGCTTCCCGCCCTCGCCCGTGACGCGGAACACGCGCACGTCGGGATGGTAGGTGGGGATGCTCTTGTCGGTGATCTCCGAGAACGAGAACCCGAAGAGCTGCCCGGCGACCCAGAACATGCCCTCGCGCAGCGACTCGAGCGAGAGGTACGGCTTCACCTCGTTCTGATCGAGATCGTACTTCGCCTTGCGAACCTTCTCCGCGTAGTAGCGGTAGTCCCAGGCCTCGATCTTGATCTTCGCCTTGTCCTTCGGCTGCTCCTTGTCCGCGATCTTCTGCATGTCCGCGACCTCTTCGTGGACGCGGGCGACGGCGGGCTTCCATACGGCTTCCATCAGCTCGGTGGCGCGCTCCGGCGTCTTCGCCATGCTGAGCTCGAGCCGCCAGTGAGCGTGCGTGGGGTAGCCGAGGAGCTTCGCACGCTCTGCACGCAGCTTCAGGATCTCGGTGATCGACGCGTTGTTGTCGTGCGCGTCGCCGTTGTCACCGCGCATCTCGAACATCTTCCACACCTTCTCGCGAAGGTCGCGGCGCGACGAGTTCGTGAGGAACGGATCCACGCTCGAGCGCGTGTTCGTGATGACCCACAGGCCCTTCTTGCCGCGACCCTCCGCGGCGGTCTGCGCTGATTTTTTCAGCGAATCGGGGAGTCCGGCGAGATCCTCTTCCTTCTCGAGGACGACCATCTGACCGCCCTCTTCCGCGAGGACGTTCTGGCTGAAGGTCGTGTAGACCGCCGCGAGGCGCTGGTTGATGTCGGCGACGCGCTTCTTTCCTGCGTCATCCAGCTTTGCGCCGGCGCGCACGAATCCCACGTAGTCGAGCCACAGAAGCCGGCTCTGCTCCGCGGTGAGCTTCAGCGTGGCGCGCTGCTCGTAGACGGCGGCGATGCGATCGAAGAGCTTCTTGTTCTGCGCGATCTTGTCGTCCAGCGCGGCGAGCTTCGGCTCCATGTCGCGCTGCACGGCCTGCGCGGCGTCGTCGTTCAGCGTGGATGTGTAGATGCCGTAGACGGCCTGCACGCGCTCGAGGGGCTTGCCCACGCGCTCGAGCGCCGCGATCGTGTTCTCGAACGTGGGCGGCGTCGGATCGTTCGCGACGCGCTCCACGTCGGCCATCTTCTCGGTCATCGCGATCTCGAGCGCGGGCCCGAGGTCCGCGACGGTGTACTTGTCGAACGCCGGCACGCCGCCATTCGCTCCCTCCCACTTCGCGAGCAGCGGATTCGGCTTTGCTGCGGGCGCCACGGCGGCGTCGTTCTTCACTTCGTTCATGGCGATCCCTGCGTCCTTGTTGCTCATGTCTGCCGCGGCGGTGTCGGGCTCCTTGGCCGGTCCACAGCCGGACGGCGAGAGCATGGCGAGGGGGAGCAATGAGCCCACGAACATCCCGCGCGACCGTCGCGCCCACGTCGAACTGCTTCTCATGCGAAATCTCCTGGGGATCAGCCGCGCCCATTCTGGCGGCTGTGGCGCGCGATGATAGCCGACCTTCGGGTACGCTAGAGGGATGTTTGGCCGGCTCTCCCAGCGCGCTTCGTTCCTCTGCGTGTGCACCACGGCGCTTGCCGTGGCTCTCGCTCTTCCTGAAACACGTAGCGAGGCGTGCTCGTGTGGTGGCCCGAACCTCGACGTGCTCACACCTGCGAAGCCCGAGGGAGTGCCCACGAACACACGCGTGCGCGTGCTCTTGCCGGCCGTGGGACAGGGACAAGCGTTCCCCACGCTCACGCTTCGCGTGCACGGCGGTGCCGACGTGACAGCGCGCTCGCGTATCTATCCGGACGTCGCCGTGAGCATCTTGGAGCTCGCTCCTGCCGCGCCGCTCGCGCCGAGCACACGCTACGACATCGCCGTCGTCGACGCGTCGACGCACCCTTCGACGACAGTGATGTCCACGTTCGTGACGGGCACGACGGCCGACGTCGCTGCGCCGGTGCTGGATGCGCTGGGGTCGGTCAGCTCGCACAAGAACGTCCACTTCGGCGGCGGCGACTGCTCGATCCAGGGCCCGTGGGTCACCATGGACGGCGTTCGCGCGCACGATCCCGGACGCGACGGCGCGGAGCTCGTGTTCGCAGTCTGGGCGCGCACCGCGCAAGGCGTCCTCGATACGAACCGCCCGCCGGACACGCTGCTTGCACCATCTCGCCACAGGCTCACCATCGGTCGCTCGAGCCTGTGCGACAATCGGGACTTCCCGCTGCAGGGGCCGATCGCCTCGCTCGCTATCGCCGTCATGGACGAGGCCGGCAACGCGAGCCCGCCGCGCCGCTTTTCCATCGACGTGTCCAGGAGCTCACCGTGAGGCGCGCGGGTGCATGTTTCTTGTTCGCATTGTTGTCGTGTCGCGGAGCACCTCCGGAGACGCATGAACCGGTCGTCGCGCGCATCGCGGGCGCAACGGACGGCGGCGCCCCAACCGTTGCGCAGAACGATGGAGGCGCACCAGCGTCGAGCGCGCGGCGCTTCCAGCTGTTTCTGGACAGCGGCGCGTGCGCGCTCATCGACGGGCAGCTGCACTGCAGACAGAACATCGCGCCCGACCAACCGCTCGCGCAGGAGCCCGCGCTGCTCGGCGGCGCAGCAGATCGCGAGGTGCGCAGCGTCGCGATCGGCCGTGATTTTGCCTGCGCGGTGATGGACGGCGGAGACGTGCGTTGCTTCGGCGGCAACAACCGCGGGCAGCTCGGCGCGGGTGTTCGGAGCGAGCGCCAGGATCTCCCCGTGACGGTCCCCGGCATGCGGGGCGCGACGGCCGTGTTCGCGGGACCGTTCACCGCGTGCGCCATCCGCGCGGACGGCCACGTGGCTTGCTGGGGGAAGAACGACTCGGGCGAGAACGGCAGCAGCACCAACTATCTGTCGGCCGCGCGCGAGCTCGTCTTGCCCGAGGTCGTGCGCAACGTGTCGGACGTCGTCTCCGTCGCCATGGCGTGGGACTCGACCTGCGCAGTGACGCGCGATCACGAGGTGCATTGCTGGGGCCGCTCCCGCACCGACGAGCAGACCGCACAGCGCGGCGAGACGAACGAGATACCCATGCGCATCGACGGGATGACCGGCACCACGTTCCTCACCGCGAACGAGAACGCGTTCTGCGGCGTCAAAGGCGGCGAGGTCGTGTGCTTCGGCGACACCAGCATCCTCATCGCGAGCAAGGACGGCACGTTTGGCCGACGTCCCGGCGTGGAAAAGGTAGGAATCTCGCGCGCAACGAAGGTGAGCCTGGGCTCGAACCACGGCTGCGCGCTCAACGTGGCTGGCGAGGTCTACTGCTTCGGCATCGACTCCGACGGCGTGCTCGGCGTGCCGGGAAAGCCAGGCTACGAATCGCGTCCGCCCGTGAAGGTGCCGGATCTGCCGCGCGCCGTCGACGTCATCTGCGGCACGTCGATGACGTGCGCGATCACGGAGTCCAGCGAGGTGTACTGCTGGGGACGGTTCTCATGGACGTCGCAGGATGATGTGCACGTGGGACCAGTCAGGGCGGGGCTCGCCGACCGATGAAGATCTCCGCTCAGATCGTCTTCAGGTATTCCATCACGGCGCGGCGCTCTTCCGCGGGGAGGTCTGACAGGAACGTGTGACCCGTCACGTGGTAGCCGGGCTTTCCGCCATCGTAGAAGTACTCGCCTTTGTGGAGTGGGCGTTCCGGGCTCGCTTCGTAGTGAACGCCGATGCGCGTCAGATCGTAATCGCCCTCCGTGTCCACGATGAACGTCTTCGGTCGCTCCGCCTCTGGCTGAGCCATCGCGGCGATGCTCGGCCACTGCCCCGCATGTCCGAGCACACCGCGCGCCCACACATCCAGGAGCACGGGCGGGACGTAGCCCCCCGTGTTGCGAACGGCCGTGTAGCCGCGCGTGAGCGGGATCGAGTTCGACACGGAGACGAACGACGGGGTGACAGCGTCGACGCGCGCGGGGTCCGTACCCACGATTTCCTTGGGGATGACCTGTTCCTTGTAACTTACACGCATCTCTCCGTCGTGATCGACGTAGTGCCCGTGGCAGTGGGCGCAGGTCTTCTCGAAGGCGGTCTTGCCGTGCACGGCGAGGTCGGCGTCGATCTGTCCCGGGTACGGCAGCTTGCGCGTGAACCCCTTCAAGAAGAGGTACATGCTCGTCGCGATGTGCGGATGGCTGATGTACCACTCGGGCCGCGCGCCGAGGAGGAAGTCCGCCTCCAGCACGAGCGCCTGCGGTGAACCGAAGCCCGAGCCGTCGTACGAGAAGGTCTCGCGGAACGGGAAGCTGCGAATGTCGGGGACCTTCGCCCAGCCCACGTTCGGCGCGAGCTTGATCTGCTCCTTCTGGAATCGGTTCACCGCGAGCGCGAACGATTCGATCGTCGCCATGCGGCCAGGCACTGCGTCCTTCCACATGGGGAGCTCAGCGCGGCGCTGACGTGCGTAGGCGCGGAGCCCGTTCAGCGTGGCCCTCACGATCGGACCGCGCATCAGCTCCGGCCAGATGAGATGCTGCTCGCGCGCGTGACGCGTGGCGGCGCCGAGCACCGCGTCGTCGGACAGGTTCTGCGCGAGGCCGATGCGAATCAGCGCGTTCTGGTACTCGTGCGGGCGCACGCGCTTGTTGCCCATGCCGAGCACCATCACGTCACCACCAGGTAGACGCAGCCGCTCCGAGTGACAGATGGTGCAGTTGCCCACGAGCCACGGCACGCTGCTGTTCGGGTCCGTGGTGACGTGGAAGCCGACGGGGACGGCGCGCGGATCTCCCTTCGCCTCGGGTGGCGGATAGAAGCCAAACTTCTCCTCGAACGTGGGGAAATCCTTCCCGAGCTCGTCGGGAAAGATGTCCATCAGCGCCAGGAAGACCGGATACGCCATGCCCGTCGCGTACGGATCGCCCCCGCCGGTCTTGGAGAAGTATTCCAGCCCCGCCTCCGCAGAGATCGGACGCTCCGCGTACTCTGCGGGATTCGACATGGTGGGAGCGCAGCCCGACGTCGCAGCCGCGAGGACCACGGCAGCCGCCATGGCAACGAACAAGATTGGTAGGGAGCTCTTCCGATGCTGCGCGTGACTCATGACCTGTGCTCCGTGGCGCGGCTTGCGCCCTTCGTCTTCGAAGTGCCCTTCGTGGCTGTCGTGGCTGGCGTGCCTGGCGTGGCCGTCGCGCCCCTCGTGCCTGGCGTCGCGGTCCCGAGCGCCCGCATCAGGGGTGCGAGCTCTGCGATGTAGTAGCCCAGCGCATCTTTGTCCGTCGCGAGGCGGCGCGCTAGCTCCTCATAGAAGTGGAAGCGCAGCGAGGGCGGCGCTGGGTTCGGCATCTGCGGCCGCGATGTGAGCGTGTCGTACCAGTAGCGAACCTCCGCGGCGAGAATGCAGTTGCCGGTGGCCTCCGCCAGCAGCGTCCACATGGCGCGCTCGAGCGCGGCGATCCCCGCGGCCGTCTGCGCGGACGTTGCGTGCGAGCGGAGCAGCGCAACGAGCGCCTTCTTGCTTTCGGGCACTGCGCGACGCGAGAACACGTCCACGATGGACAGACCCTGCGTGTATTGCTTCTCGAGCACCGAGCGCACCAGGTCGTTCGACAGCGGCAGCTCCGGCGCGAGCCGGTAGTAGAGCGCGATCACGTCCAGCCGGGACGAGCGCGCGGGATCCTTCGCGCGAGTCTTCTCCCCCTGGCTGACGGACACGAGGTCCGCCTCGGCGAGCCGATGAAGGCCCTGGCGAACCAGGATCTTCGACACACCGAAGCGTTCACTGAGGGCCTGCTCCGGCGGCAGAGCGGTCCCGGGAGGGATCTCCCCACGAAGAATCTCAGCGCCAAGGCGCTCGAACACGACATCCGAAAGGTATCTGCGAGGGATGCTCATCGTTACGTAGTGACTATGTCACCTAGTAACTATGTTGCAAGAACATTCTGCGGCCCCGCCCCCGTTTCCCCTAAACGTCCCCCTCCGATGTCCTCCCTCGTCACGCTCGCGAAGCAGCTGCGGGCCGCCACATCCGCGCTCGCCTTCCCCGGCGTTCCGTACGTCTACGAGCCGCTCGACTACGCGTGGTCGATCGCATCGAGCTACCTGCGCGAGTACGGCGCGGGCCAGAAGCGGGTGCTCCTGCTGGGCATGAACCCGGGTCCGTTCGGCATGGGACAGACCGGCGTCCCGTTCGGCGAGGTGTCGTTCGTCCGGGACTGGATGAAGCTGCAAGGCAAGGTCACCCGCCCTCGCGCGGAGCACCCGAAGCGACCGATCACCGGGCTTCTCTCCACCCGCAGTGAGGTCTCCGGCAAGCGCCTGTGGGGCCTGTTCTCGAGAGCACATCCGGACGCGCGCACGTTCTTCGACCAGGCGCTGGTGATGAACTATTGCCCCCTCCTCTTCCTGAGCGAGACGGGCTCGAATCTGACGCCCGACAAGCTGCCGAAGCCCGCACGCGCGCGCCTCGAGAAGATCTGCGACGAGCATCTGCGCGAGGCGATCGCGATGCTGCGTCCCGAGCTCGTCATCGGCGTCGGTGGCTACGCCGCGGGGAAGATCGAGTCGCTGGAGCTCGCGGGCGCGAAGACAGGCCTCATGCCGCACCCGAGCCCCGCGAGCCCGTCCGCGAACAAGGACTGGGATGGTCAGGCAATGCGCGCGCTCCGCGATCTCGACGCAGGCTACCTGCTTCACGCGACCTGACTCACGGGCACCGAGATCACTTCTTGGCGTCGCGTCGCTCTTCCAGGTGGGCCCAGCGCTCGGTGAGGCGCGCGGCCTCCACCTTCGCTGCTTCGAACGCCACGTGCAGCCTGGGCGCGTCCTTCGCGCGTGTCGTGTAGAGCATGGGGTCGGAGACCTCCGCCTCGAGACGCTTCACGTCCGCGTCCGCAGCGTCGATCTTCTCCATGATCGCGTCGAGCTCGATGCGCTCCGCATACGTCAGTGGCTTCTTTGCCGGGGTCCCGTCGCTATTGGCACCGCTGCCAACAGCGCTCCCCGCGGGCGCCTTGGACTCTTGCCGCTTCGTCCTGGCCTCCTCGGACCGCACGCGCGCTGCTTCATCCTTGATGTCGCGGTAATGGCTGAAATTGCCCTGGTACAGCGTCGCCTTCGCATCCGCCTCGAAGGCCAGGATTCCCGTCGCGACGCGATCGAGGAACCAGCGATCGTGTGACACGACGATCGCCGCGCCGGGCCACTTCTCCAGCATGTCTTCCAGCGCGCCCAGGGTCGCCACGTCGAGATCGTTCGTGGGCTCGTCCAGCAGGATCAGGTTGGCGCCCTGCGTGAGGACCTTCGCCAGCGTCACCCGCGCGCGCTCGCCACCGGACAGCGAACCCACCTTCTGCATCTGCTTGTGTGCGTCGAAGAGGAAGCGCTCCAGGTACGAGCGCACCTCCACGGTCTCCTCGCCGAACTTCACGACGCCCGCGCCGGTGCGGTGCGCGCCCTCGCGATCCACCACGTTCTCGAGGATGGTCCATTCCTCCTTGAGGACGCTGCGCCCCTGATCGAGCACGGCGATCTTGGTCTGCGTGCCCCGCACTACCTCACCCGAGAGCGGGGCAAGCTCCCCCGTGATGGCCTTCAGCAGCGTGGTCTTTCCAGCCCCGTTCGGCCCCACGATGCCGATGCGCTCACCTCCGCGGAGGTGCAAGGTCAGCCCGGTGAGCAGCGTGCGTCCGCCCATCGCGAGCGAGAGATCGTGCAGCTCCAGGACCGTGCGCCCCAGACGCGGCGCCGTCACGGACGACAGCTCCAGCACCTCACGCGCGTCGGGCCCGCCCACCGCGATGAGCGCCTCCGCGCGCTGGATGCGTGCCTTCTGCTTCGTGGTCCGTGCCTTCGCGCCCCGGAGCAGCCACGCCTTCTCGCGTCGCAGCAGGTTTTGCCGGTTGTCCTCCACACGCTCCTCGTGGGCGTCGCGCACGGCGCGCTGTTCCAGGTAGTCGCCGTACGCGCCCTGGTACTCGTAGAGCTTCCCGCCCGCGAGCTCGATGATGCGATCGCACACGGTGTCGAGGACGTACCTGTCGTGCGTCACCATCAGCACCGCGCCGCGGAAAGAGGACATGAGGTACTGCTCGAGCCACTCGATCGTGTCCGCGTCCAGGTGGTTCGTGGGCTCGTCCAGGATGGCAAGATCCGGCTTCGCGGCGAGGATCTGGGCGAGCGCCACGCGACGCTTCTCGCCGCCGCTCATCTCGGAGATGTTCTTGTCCTTGTCGGTGATACCGAGCCGCTCCAGCATCTCCGCGGCGAGATAGGTGCGCGCGTTGTCATCCAGGTTGTCCTCGTGCTCGGCCTCCCGGACAATCTGTAGCGCGCTCTTGTCCGCGGGGAAAACGGGCTCCTGCGACAGGTAGAGGATGCGCGCGCCGCGCCGACGCTCGACGGTCCCGTGGTCCGCGGGCTCGATCCCGGCGAGCACCTTGAGGAAGGTCGACTTGCCCGTTCCGTTGATGCCCAGGAGCCCAACCTTCTCGCCACGGCGGATGGTGAGCTCGATGCCGGAGAACAACGTCTGCGGGCCGTAGGCTTTCTCGAGATCTCGCGCGGAGAGGACGGGCATCGCGCGGCGTTCTACCACGCCCGGATGACTTACAGGGAGCGCGGGCGCGCGCTGCCGTGTTCGCGCGGCCTCGTGTGCGGATGAGTCACCGGCCCCCCGCCAAGCGCTGAAACCAGGAGCCGTCGGAACCAGGTGTGCCCCGGATCGTTTCGCATCCGTTCATGCCACGCGAGCGAGACAGTGGTCGCCGGCAGCTCCAGCGGGACCGGCAGCACCGTGAGTGGCAAGTAGCTCGCGGACAAGAGAGCGATGCGCCGACCCAAGGTCGCAATGAAGTCCGATTGCGACACGATGATCGGCGCCACCAGGAAGCTCGGCACCATCAGCGCAACACGGCGCCTTTTTCCGAGCCGAGCGAGCGCGGTGTCGACGATGCTCGACGGGCTGGCGTTGGGCGCGACGAGCACGTGCGAGAGCTCCGTGTAGCGGGACAGCGACATCCGCGTTGCGGCCTTCCCCCGTCGGGGATCACGAAGCGCGTCGTTTCCGCGGCGCGCGATGCACACGAAGTCATCGGCGTAGAGCCGCGTTCGCACGAGCCCGGCACCCACGGTCTGATGCGGAGCAATGACGGCGTCCAGGGCGCCTGACGTCAGAGACTCCATATGACCAGGTGCCCACGCGTGTACCACCAGATCGATCGCTGGCCCCACCTGCGATAGAAGCGCGGTGATCCGGGGCAGCGCAACGGCTTGCACCTGATCGACCGTGGCCAGGTGGAACGTGCGGCGCGTCGTGCGCGGGTCGAACCGCGGCGCATCACCGACGATACCGTCGAGGAGCAGCAGCGCCTCCCGCAGGCGCGGACGCAGGGCCTCCGCGCGCGGCGAGGGCACGAAGGCCTGCCCCGATCGCACCAGCAGCGGATCGTCGAAGGCGACGCGAAGCCTTCCGAGCACACGGCTCATCGCGGGCTGCGTGAGCGCGACCCGCCGCGCCGCGCGCGTCACGCTGCACTCCGCGATCAGGGCATCCAGGCCTCGGAGCAGGTTCAGGTCCAGCGACGCAATATGCACCAACGACATACTCGCAATATCGCACATGCATTGGCGGCATGCCTCCGGAACCCTCAATCTCGATAGCGAAAGCCACCATTGCCTGGAGCACCACCATGTCCCGTTGCCGCCGCTTCATCCTCGCGCTCTTCTTCGCAGCGTTCGCGTTCGCATCTTTCTCCGTCGCTTGGCCACGCGTTGCCGCAGCCGCGCCGGCGCCCACGATCATGGTGGAGACGGACCCGTCGACTTTCGTGCTGGGTGGCTTCGCAGCACACGCACGCGTGCAGGCCGACAAGAAGCACACGGCGTTCGGCGTAGGCGCGTACGCGCTCGATTTTCCGAAGCCGATCGTCGAGGTCGATGGCCGAAACCGCGGCGACGGCTGGAAGGTGCGGCTCAATCTCGGCGTCGCCGCGTTCGTCGACTATTACGTCGCGCCAGCGCCCCGCGGCCTGTTCTTCGGCGTGCAGCTGGCGGGCCAGCAGTTCCGCTACCGGAACGAGAACAGTCCGGGCGAGCAGGCGTTCGGCGTGAACGCGCTGCTCATGCCGCGCGTGGGCTATCTGTTCCGTCCCTTCGACGCCGGCTTCTACCTCCTCGGTTGGGCCGGCCTCGGAGCGACAGCGCCGGTCGCGGGCTCACGAGGCGTGGGGGGCCGCGAGTACAAGGTGTTTCCGTTGATCCCATTCGCCGCGGTCCATGTTGGCTGGCAGTTCTGATGGCGCGCCACGCTCTCGCGGAGCGATGGGCTCAGCCTTGCAGGAATTCGGCGAAGCGCTCGCCCATCATCAGGGTCGGGAAGTGCGTGTTCGAGCTGGGGATGGTGGGCATCGCGCTCGCGTCGCATACGTGGACGCCGATCACGCCGCGCACGGCGCCACGCTCGTCCGCGGCTGCCGTGGGATCCCCATCGGCTCCCATGGGCACCGTCCCAGACGGATGATAGCCGGAGCCGCACATCTGCATGGGCGCGTGCCGGAACTCGCCGTCCCTGTTCCACGGTGAGGACGACGGCCAGATCGGCCGCGCTAGAACCCTCACGGCCTTCGTATTGGCAAGCCTGCCAATATGAAAGAACGCCTCCCTGGCCATTCGCATGTCATCCGCGTTCGAGAGAAGCGCGGTCTCCAGGATGGGTGCATCCTGCACGAGTCCGCTGGTGAACCGGATGCGGCCGACCCCGCGCGGCTTCCCCACGCACGCGGACAGCGTGACCCACGGCACGGGGTAGCCAGGCAGCGGGACGAACGAGCCGGGCTGCAGCTGGATGTCGTTGGGGCAGTCGCTGTCCGTGGACGTGTAACGGCAGACGGTCTGGATGAGCGGGTGGTCGAGCCGCGCCATTCCCTCCCGGTGCGGCTTCAGGAACACGGCAACGCCAGGATGATCGTAGAGCTTCGCGGCCACGCCTGGGACCTCCGCCACGAGCGTGGCGCCGACGCGCGCAACGTCGTCCGCGGCGCCCACGCCAGAGCGGAGCAGGATGCCTGGAGTGCCTATCGCGCCACCAGCAAGCACCACGCGATCGGCGGAGATCTCGAAGACGCGCCCATGGCGCACCGCCACGACTCCCTGCGCGCGCTTGTTCACGAGCCGCACGCTCTGGACCATGGTGTCGGGCACGATGCGCAGGTTTGGCCGCGCGCGAACGCGCTTCGTTAGGTAGCAGCGCGCCGCCCCCATGCGCTCGCCGTCGATCTTGTTCATGGCATGCGGGCCGGCGCCGGTCGTCTTGGGGTCGTTCGTGTCGGCGCACTCCTCGTACCCGAGCTCCGCGCATGCCTCGAGGAAGCCGGCCTGCCACGTCACGAGCTCGCTGGGCGTATGGCGCCGCACGGGGATCGGTCCGTCCTGTCCGTGCCATTCGTTGTGCACGTCCAGATCGTTCTCGAGGCGCTTGAACGCGGGAAGGCACTTCGCCCAGCTCCACGCGGGGAGGCCGAGATTTTCCCACTCGTCGTAGTCGAACGGCTGCCCACGAAGGGCAATGCATGTGTTCACCGCCGACGAGCCGCCCACCACGCGTCCGCGCGGGA
>JANXLV010000303.1 GCA_025355005.1 Myxococcales bacterium
GATGCAGCGGATACGCACGTAGAACCCTAGTCGCCATGATGTGTCCCCTCCAAAGCGCGGGCGTTCGAGACCTGAGCGTGGATCAGCGAACGCAAAACGCCGCCACCACGCACGCAGTCACGCCGGTTCATCATCGTTCGCAGGAGCGCACAACCTCACGCTCAACCCGCGTTCGAAGCTTCGAGTGTGGCGGCTGCGCTCGCGCTGTCGAGGCGAATTAGAGGGTACGCAGGAAATGCTGTGCGAGGTGTCGGGGGGTCTAAACGCGGCCCACACGCGCCCCTGCACTTCACCAAACCCAGAGTGGGCCAAAGCTCCGCCATCCACGACTCAGATCGGGCTATGGGGAAATGTGAGAGTCGGTGAGTCTCGCCGCACGCTGCAGCTCTCATTCGAGCCGGCGGCGCCGCGGACGCGCAGCGCTTGCCAAACACCACAAAAACCTGCCGCGCGGAACACACGCATCAATCCACACCGATTTTCCTGCTCGATGATCACTGGAGGAGCGGCGGCGTGACGGCAGCGTCGCCGACGGATAGCTCCGGATAGGCGGCGAGCATGCGATCGGGAAGCAGCTCGCGCAGGCGCGCCTGCAGCCAACCGTGGACCACAAGGCTCGTGACGAGATGGAGGTACGCGCGCGGATTGGCGTCGTGCGCGATGCACGTGGCGATGACCGAGAGGATCGCGGCGGTGCGCTCGCCGCCCTCATCGAGCCACGCAAAGTGCCAGTTCGTGCGCCCGAGAACGAGCCGCCGCAGCTCGCGCTCGCGACGATTGTTGGTCGCCTCGACGTTTCCGTCGTCGAGCTGCGCGCCTGGGTCGACGACAAGCTCGCCGTCTCACCGCCCAAGAACTCCGCTCGGTCGAGCGCTCGGCTACGTCGATCGCCAGGCACCGGCTCATCCTCTTGTTACGGGATCTCTGTTCTTGTCGACGACCGTCACGGTCAGGGTCGTCGTCGCGGGCGCTCGGGTATGGCCTTGTCGCCCGGCGAGTCCTTCGCTTCCTCCCCTGCGCCTCCAGGCGTCGGAGCTTTGTGGCCTTCATCGGTCGGTGGCGGCTCATTCGTTGCCCGCTGTCTCATGAATCGAAGGCCGAGCCCGATAATGACGAGTACGCCTGCGAACCCGCCGGTAAACGCGGCCCGTGCAAACTCGACCTTCCCGCCCGAGTGGAGCACCACGAACCCCACGATGACGGTGATCATGCCCATCAGCGTGAAGGCAAAGAACAAGCGGATGAGGCCGTTTCGAGCATCAACCTCGGGGCGAAGCGGAAGCGGTATCGGGTCAGCGTGCCCCGCCGAGCCATCTGCGCATCCGCGCCAGCGCAGCACGCGCGCTCTTCAGGACGACGAAGTTCCCATGCCCCCAGCAGCCTCCACGAGCTCGCTCATCAGCACGACCGCGCGAGCGTCGCGGTTGACCTCGTACTCCTCCGCAAGCTCCTGGATCACGAACTCGCCGGGCCGTAACCCGTAGCTGGCCAAACTCATGGGCCGAAGGGCTCGAACATACCCCGGCGACGTCGCGCGGATTTTTGACCTAGATTTGCCGCAAATAACCTGCACAGAACCTGTCAAATACCTGACCGGAACCTGTCAGAAAGCAGGGGGTGCACGCCCGCCTTATCAGGCGTAGGCGTCGCAGTATGTGCCGGCGCTCGGTTACACACCCAACTCCGTCGCTCGTTGCCGCAGGAAGCGCTCCCTCGGCCGGCTACCCACGCCGAGGCTTTACGTAGTCCTGGTACTCTCCGTCCTTCGATCCGATGAGGTTCTGGATCGCCTTTGCGAGTCGCCCGATCGACGCCCCGGTGACAACCCACGGCTCTGTTTCTTCGACGAGCGGGAGGATGTCCTTCTCCCTGTACGTTCCATCCACCTCCCGTAACGCGAACCGGTTTCGCGGCGTGGTCAACTGCAAGGGTCGATTCGAATCGCGATGGTGGGGACGCCGATGCCCTTCCAGCCAGAGCATCAACGCGACGCAGATCGCAGCCGTGACGGCTCCTCGCTTCGGCCTGCGCCGATTCACGAGTCCGACAAGCACACGGAGCGTGGCGCGAACGTCGAGCGCAACTGGGCGCCCGGTGCGGCCTGGGCCTGGACGCTGCGTCGGCAGGGTGTCCGCGGGCGAGACCGGTGCCATCGTGAGCATCGTGAGCATGGCGAACGTGGCGAGGTAGTGAGCCACATTGCCGCGCGGCTCCGCGCGAGGCTCGCCCTTGTCGTAGACCGCGCCCGCGTGATCGGCGACGCGCGCGAGCTTCAGTACTGATCTGGGCAGCCCGGGAGCGCGCTTGCGAACAGCGTCGGTCGAAAGAGGTGGTTGGACGACGGTAACCCCCGGGCTGCCGCGTTGGGGGCGGCTGCGGAGCACGGCGCTAAACGCCGTCCTCTCACTCGAATCGAGCATCGGGCTGTCGTAGCCGCGGAACGCCTTCGCCAGCGTGACCTTGCCAAGTGCCTCGACAACGGCGGCCGACGCCCAACGACGCGTAATGGTTTTCGGAACTGTGTGCCGGGGCAGCGGCATACCTCAGTCATATCTCAGAAGACCTCCATGGGCGGCATGCCGAGGTCTAGAGGTTCAGGCCCGTGCGTGACTCGATTCCACCCCCGCCAGCAGCAGCCGCTCCCGGCGGCGTTCCATGGCAGACTCTCGTCGAGGGGTTGCTCGAGGTAGCGGTGGATGTACTCGCTCGCCGCCCCGATCTCGCCCTGAAGGTGCGTGACGCGCTGGGCATCAACCAGACCTTGGATGCCGCGCCGGCGGTCCCGTTGTTCATGTCGGTCGCGGCCTACGCGCGCCATCGGTGCGTGAGCGAGCGCACGGTGCGCTACATGGTCAAGAGCATGAAGGAGGGCATCCACTACCACCGCGACGGAGCCCGCGGCCGCCGCGTCATCCTTCATGTGAGCGCGGCTGACAAATGGCGCGCGGAGCGGGAGCGTCCCTGCACCAGCGAGCGTACAATCGAGGAGCTCACGGTGGACGAAGTGACGCGCAGACGGGCGCGAGCGGTGCTGAAACAGGTGAAGGGAGCGAGATGAAGAAGACGGACGACATGCCCGTGATCGTGTGCCGGTGGAACGGCCTTCGGGACCGCTTCTTCGGGAAGTACCGTGACGACGCGGAGCTCGACGCCAAGAAGCGCTGGAAGAAGGTTCCCGGCGGTCCATTCGGCCCGGAGTTCGACACGGAGAAGAAGGCGCTCGCGTGCGCTCGCAAGTGGTACGAGGTCGAGATGGCCGCGCGCGCTCGCTCATGCGATGCCCTCGGTACCTCAAGGCGCTCCTGGCCGAACGTCTGCGACCTGTTCAAGGTGGAGGCGAAGGCCCGTGTACGCGGCGCAGACTCCACCCGTGATGAAGCTATCAAGCGAGCCACGTTCCTGCGCCCATCGGCTGTGCTGTGCGCGGTGCCCGTATCGGAGCACGACGACGCACTGGCCCTCATGTGGCTGCGTGCGATCCTGGCGGAACCGAAGAAGAAGACTGGAAGCGAGGACGAACCTCGCGACCCTCTGACCGTGCGCAACATCGCCCGGGTGATGCGCGAGATCTACAAGTTTGCGCAGGCGAAGGGCTACTTCCCTCGCGAGCGGCGGCTCCCCACCGACTCCGAGGAGTTCAAGGCCGAGATCTCCGGAGCGTTGAAAGAGAAGGCGAAGCTCGGCAAGCTGGGACGCATCGCATGTCCCATGGAGACCGTCCGAGCCGTCGTGAACAACGACGGACTCTCGGACCTGCGCCGCATGATGACCAGGACCGCGACGTACACGGGCGTGCGACCTGGCGAGCTTCATGCGTGGCGCATCAGCGACTACAGGGACGAGTTCGGCGTGAAGATCCTCGATGTGCGCGAGCAGTGGACGCTCGCCCGCAAGGACTACCCTTCCCGCCTCGCGCCGCTGAAGACCATCCACGCGAAGCGAAAGATCCCCGTGCATGCGTCGCTCGAAGCACGTCTCGACGGGTGGATCGAGACAGGATGGAAGCGTCACGTCGGACGGGCGCCCAACGGCGACGATTTTTTGTTCCCCAACGAGAGCGGCGCCGCGTTCCGTGAGGCCCACTGCCGCGCGTTCCTCGACGACCTTGAGCGCAGCGGCTGCGAGAGGACCCACAAGGGCGTGCAGCTCGACGTCTACAGCCTCCGCCACAGCTTCGCGACGATGGCGCGCCGTGCGGGCATCGCTAGCGACGTGAGGGACTACTTGCTAGGGCATCGCGCGAAGGACACCAAGTCGCTGCACTACGAGGACGAGGACATTCTCGTGGTCGCGTTGGCGGTCGCGAAGCTGCCGGCGCTCCTCCCAGAAGACGTCGTTCAGCAGGACGATGCGCGACACCAAGAAATGGCCGCCGGAGACCTGTATCGCGGTCCAAAAACTCCCTTGGCGGCGGTTCCAGAAACCGCCGTTTTGGTCCGGGATTTGGTCCCGTGCACTATACATGCATCGGGAGCGTTGTCCGTTTCACTAATGATTTCAGCGGAGGAGAAGAGATTCGAACTCCTGGACAGCTTGCACCGTCGGCGGTTTTCAAAACCGCTGCCTTAGACCACTCGGCCACTCCTCCAATTTTTATTCTTGAAACGTACTCGCTAGCTTGGGTCCTCCGTGGGTGGTGGCCAACGCGAGAGTCAAGGTTACCACCTGGCCGGTGGAGAGATCGAGCTTGATGCGCTCGATGGCTTCTTGAAGACGGGCAAGGTCATCGCCAATGTAGTGGCGTCGCGTGACGCTCTTCGCGCTGTGGCCTTCGAGTCGACCGATGATCTCGTCGGGGATCCCAGCAGCACCGAGCCACGTCGCGAACGAGTGCCGCGTGGCGTCCTTGAAGGTGATGTCTTCCACGCCGTACTTCGTGGGGCAGCCAGCGACCTTCAGATCGCGCCTGAGGTTCTGGGCGTCACGTGGCCGTCGCGGTGCTCCGCGCTCATCTGGGAAGACAAGGTCCGCAAGTTCTGGGCGCCGGCCGACGAAGCGCGCCCACCCGTCGCTCTTCCATGCTCTCAGCGCACGTGTTGCCAGGTGGTGCAACGGATTGGTGCGCACCGCGTCGCGGGTCTTCGTTCTGCCGATCTCGTTTCTGCCACTCTCCCCCTTCTCTCGGAGCGCCTTAATGATCTTGATGAGGGGAATCGAACCATCTAGATCCAGATCGGCGAAGGTAGCTCCGTAAAGCTCGCCGGGGCGGAAGCCACCGGAGGACATGGAGACCAGGTAGAGCACTCGCTCGCGGAGGGAAAGGATCTGGCCGACGCACTCGAGGCAGCCGTGCTGCGCTTCGGTCGATGGCTGGTCGTGGAGGTGTTCGGCGGCAACGGCGGGGCGGCCCTGGACGAGCGAAACAAGACCCCGGTGTGGCTGGAGCTGGTGCGGCGCGCGGGTGGCCCGACTCTGCCGATCAGCCGCCGCATGCTCTACGCGGCTGTCGCCATCGCCGCGAACGATCACCGGATCACGGACCAGGCGTGGCAAGGGCTCGACGTGCAGCGAAAGGAGATCCTGCTGCCGCTGCGCGAGCCGGCCGCGCTGAGGCAGGCCGCGCAACAGGTGTCGAAATGGAACCTCACCCAGGCGCAGACTCACGAGCTCGTGACGACTGAGCTAGGCCGGCGCGGCAAGACGCGACAGGTGCGGCTCACGCGAGCGGGCCTGCTCTCGCGCGTCCGCAAGGTCAGTCAGTTCTTCGCGGGAGAGAAGCTCGCCGACCGCGTCGAGGAGCTGAGCGCCACGATGAAGCCCGCACATCGCACGGAGCTGCTGCGCGAGGTAGAGCGGCCCCTGGGCACGCTGGAGCAGGTGAAGAAGCGCCTGACAACGCGCTGAAGTCTGCGTGACTGCCTCGGCCAAAATTCCAGGCTGGAATTTCCTTCGCGATGTCTCGGCGCCGTCTACGCGAAGCGAAGGCGCGCGTGGGCGCGTAGGATGGCGTGATGGCTGAGGGGACGCCGCTTCGCTATCAGTTCTACGCCGTGGGGGGCATCCTGCTGTTCACCGCGGCGATCGGCGGCACGGTGTACGGGATCCGCGCGGTGGGGACGCAGAGCTACGTGCAGCCCGCGTGCGAGAAGGCGTGCGCGGCCGCGGGTGGGCAATTCGCGGACGTCGAGTTCCGCATGGGCAAGCAGGACCACGAGTCGATGTGCATCTGCACGAACGGCGCGCGCATCCACTGCGCGGAGGCTGACACTGTCGGCACGCTGTCGGCCGTCGGGCCGATCGGTCTCGGCATCCTGGCGACCGCGCTGCTCGTCACGATCGTCGCGCGGCGTGCGAGGGCGAAGTAGTTCTATCTTGTGCGCGGCTTGAGACCTTGAAGCCAGTAGTCGGGAGACCGCCTGGCTTTTTCGGACAGCACGTTCTCCACCTGGGAGGTGCGCGGCACGCGTCGCTCGAACGTCAGGGAGCCCTGGTCGGCGAGCTCCGCGATCCACGCGCGCACCTGGTGTGCATCCAGACCGAGCGTGCTGGCGAGCGTCGCGACCGTGGCCTCACCATCGATGGCGGCGATGAGCCTGCCCAGGTCCGTGTTGCCCTTCGGTACCGTGGGCGTGTCCAGCAGCACCGGTATGTCACCGAGCGCGACGACGGCGGCGATGGAGAGCGTCTCCTTCGCCTTCTGCGGATCGGCAGTGTTGGCGATGGGCTTCGGGCGTCTCGACGTGCGTGCCTGGTTCATGCAGCATCTCCCACAAGACAAGTGCGACCAGCGCCTCGCGCGGTTGCATGAAAAGCAGAGCACCCCTCATTTCGGTGAGACACCGACGGACACCGGGTGGAATGGCGTTGACCGGAACACATGCGAGAGCTTGGCCATGGAGCGTCTTGCCTCGCGCGCGGCGCTCCCACCAATCTCATTCGCGAACGAAAGTTTCTGTAACCAGCGCACGGCTGCCCCGCACTGTCCTCCTGAGCGAGGAGTTCCTTCCTCCTCATGGAGGCTGGCATGCGCGTTCGTCTTGCTTTGATTCTGGGCCTTGGGACGATCTCCTGGATTGCGGCGTGCGGCGGCTCGGATGGAACCGGCTCCGTCGACACGGGCGACGGCGGCGGCGAGGCATCCACGCTGGATGCGAGCCATGCCGACTCCGGAAACAACGGCACCGACAGCGGCGGTGGAGCGGACGCCGCGGACGCCGCGCCTGCGCTCTGCAGCGCCGCCGGCAACGCCGCATGCGCACCGGTGAAGTGCGACCCCACCCTTGGTTGTGTGCAATGTACAAGCGATCCTGACTGCACCGGCGCGAACAAGTTCTGCATCGCCGGCTCGTGCGAGGCATGTCGAAGCAACCCGGACTGCGGTGTCGCCGCGCCCGTGTGCGCACCGGGCGACCACCGCTGTCATGTGTCGTGCTCCATCGAAGGAGGCCTCACCTGCAGCGGCGACACGCCCATTTGCGACACGGCCTCCGGTGCCTGCGTGGGCTGTCAGACCAGCGCGAATTGCCCGGTCGACCGCCCCATCTGCGATCCCGCCACCAAGAGCTGCGGCGCGTGTCTCAAGAGCTCGGACTGCGCGGTGGCGCGCCCGCTCTGCCTACTCTCCGCCCTCTCGTGCGTGGAGTGCATCACCAGCGCGGACTGCGCGGCGGGGAAGACCTGCGAGCCTGACGCTCACCGCTGTGTCAACGCGTGCACCAACAACACCCAGTGCGCCGGCACTCCCGCCACGCCCGTCTGCAACACCGCGGCGTCCGTCTGCGTTCAGTGCGTTGGCAAGGTGGACTGCGCTGGTACTCCGGCCACCCCCATCTGCGCGCTCCCGCGGGATCGCTGCGTCCAGTGCGTGCAGAACACCGACTGCACCGCAGCGGACGCCGGCACGCCCATCTGCGACAACGACAAGTGCGTCCAGTGCAAGGACAACAAGGACTGCCCGGGTCTGAACCCGAAGTGCAACAACGGCACGTGTCAGTGATGGGCTCGTGGACAAGGGGGAGCTCACCCTCGCCGACGCCGTGCCGTACGGTCGTGGCGATCTATGCGCTTCCAGCAGCGGCCTTCACTTGGCAGGGGTCGGAGGATGCGCGGGTTTGACGCACGCGTAGCCTCGCGTGCCGTCCGGGTGATCTCCGATCATGCACACGTAGAGTTGTTCGTGATTGCAACCCCGGGTCTGCCAGACGGTCTGGCGGCTGTAGCCGTCTTCGACCGCCTGCTGGCGCTTTTTCCACTCCGCGAGGCGTGCGGGATCGGCGGCCACGTCGCTCGGCGGCTGGTCGCGCGCGCCCATCATCAAGTCGAACGCCTTGAGATCCGCGCGGGGCGTGGCGACGACGCTCTCCTTGGGGCAGCTCAGCTCCTTCGAGAGCGCCTCCTGTGCAGCATCTTGTGCGCTGCCGTTCGCGTTGCAGCCGAGCGCAAGAAACGTCGTGGCGAGGACCACGCTGGCGACGATCGATTTCATCGCTCGACCGTAGCGTGAACGACGCGCGGCCGGCCACTCCTCCTGAGGTCCGTGACGGCGTGAGTTTCGCACCACTTCTGGCGGTTGCGTTACAGTGGGCTCGCTCGCATGCCGCGCCCAGGACGATTGCCCTCCCGACCGGCCGCGCTGATGCGCCTGGCAATCGCGCTGGTGGGTGCGGCGATCGTGCTCGGTCCTGCGGTCGCACGCGCGGAGTCGCGCACGTCGTCGCTGAGCTGGGTGCGCATGCCCGGCGCCGACTCGTGCGTGGCTACGCAAGATCTCGCGCGCGACGTGGAGACACGTCTTGGGCGCGCGGTGTTCGTGTCGGCCGCGCAGGCAGATGTGTCCGTGGAAGGGCACATCGAGCCGAACCGCGGCGGGCCTGGATTTCACGCGGTCGTGTCCCTTCGTGACGCGAAGGGCGCGCTGCTGGGCACGCGCGAGCTCACGAAGAATGCGGCGTGCGACGAGATGCGCGCGCCGCTCGCGCTCGTGATCGCCGTGATGATCGATCCCGATGCGGCGCTGAAACCGAAACAAGATCCGCCGCCGCTCCCGCCGCCTGAGCCCACGGTGATCGTGAAGGAGAAGACGGTGTTCGTGGAGGTCCCCGCAAAGCCGTTGGAGACGCCACGCCCCGAGACGCCGACGCCGCCGCCGGCGCCGAAGCCCGCGAAGCCCACGTGGGAGACGGAGATCGATCTCTCGTTTGCGTCGTCGGTCGGCCTCTTGCCGGGCGCGGGGCCAGGCGTGGGCCTCAGCGCGATCATCCTGCCTCCGCGCGGGCCGGCGTTCTCGATCGACAGCACCTACTTCTTCGGGACCGACGCCAGCGCGGACCGCGGCGCAAAGGGCACGTTCACGGCGGGCCTCGGCGCGCTCGGTGTGTGTCCGCTTGCGCTGCGTCGCGATGCGTTCTCGTTCTTCGCATGCGCCGCGCTCGGGCTCGGGTCGGAGGACGTGAAGACCGCGGGCTTCGACACGCAGCTGGGGACGCAGAGCCGCATCATCCTTGTGCCGTCGCTGGACCTCCGCGGCTCGGTGCGGATCGTGGGCGCGCTGCGTGCGTCGCTGAGCCTCTCAGCGCTGTTCCCGGTCATGCGCGACAGCTTCGTCTACGAGCGCGCGGATGGCTCGCAAGCCCGGCTTTTCCAGGCTTCCCCGATCGCCGGCAAGGCCGCGGCAGGCCTTGGCGCCACGTTCTGATAAAAGGAGCGGGCAGCCTCCACACACCAGAAACGCCGCGTGGAACTACAGACACACACCACTCCCAACGTCGCGGCCGTGTTCAAGGAGCACGGGCCGTACGTCTGGCGCGTGCTGCGGCGGCTCGGCGTGCGCGAGAGTGACGTGGAAGACGTCTGCCAGGAGGTCTTCGTGGTCGTGCACCGGCGGCTCGCCGACTTCGAGGGCCGCTCGTCGCTGCGCACCTGGGTCTACGGCATCTGCATCCGCACCGCCTCCGACTATCGCAAGCGCGCCGTGCATCGCCGCGAGGTGCTCACGGACGAGCCACCGGAGCTCGTGTCAGCGAGCGATCCGCACGGCGAGCTCGCGTCGAAGCGCGCGCGCGCAACTCTTGATCTCATCCTCGCGTCGCTCGACGACGACAAGCGCGAGGTCTTTGTCCTCTACGAGATAGAGGGTCTTGGCATGGCGGAGGTCTGCGAGGCCGCAAGCTGCCCGCTTCAGACTGGATACTCGAGGCTGCATGCGGCGCGCGCGCTGGTGCAGGAAGCCGCGCTCAAGGCGCGCGACGAAGGGAGTCGCCCGTCATGACGGACGAGATGAAGCCGCCGACAAGGCTGATCCAGGGCGCGGAAGACGCGTACCTGCGCGAGCTGCTAGACGCGGGAGCAGGGGAATTGCCCGGTGACGACGCGATGCAAAGGCTCGCGACGAAGCTGCTCCCGATCCTAGGAGGAGGAGCCGGAGGAGCAGGAGCCGCGGGAGCAGGAGGGGCAGGCGCAGGCGGAGCGGGTGGAGCAGGAGCCGCGGGAGCAGGAGGAGCGGTAGTCACCGGCGCTGCGACGGGGACCGCAGGGAAGGTCGTGCTCGGAGCGGTGGTGCTCGCGCTCGCAGTGGGAGTGGCGGGGATCGCGGTGAAGACGACGGGGTCGACGACGACGACGACGACGACGACGACTTCGACCTCGACCTCGACCTCGACCTCGACTTCGACCTCTCGATCGCTAGTGACCACAAAACTCCTCCAGTCAAA
>JANXLV010000318.1 GCA_025355005.1 Myxococcales bacterium
GCGGTGGACTCCGGGGCCCAACTTGGTACGGTGCCGGCGAGCCCATGACACCCTCCTATCCGCCGCCGCCGGGCACCCATCCGTCCCATGCTCCGCCAGGCTGGGGAGCACCTCCGCCACCGAAAAAGTCGGGCGGCGTGCTTCGGGTGGTGTTGATCCTGGGCACGCTGATGTTCGGCTCGTGCGCTTCGTACTGTGGCTACATCGTCTACAAATCAGAGACGCCGGAAGGCAAGCGCGCGGCCAAGGAATACGAGGATCAGAAGAAGGCGGCGGTGGCCGGCTTCGTGGAGAAGGCCAAGCGTGTGCACGCGATCATTCCACCCACGGATGCGCCTGACATCGCGTGCCCTGCTGGCACGAAGACGGAGTACGTGCCGGTGGCCGATAGCCTGTATTTCTCGGTCCTCCTGGACGGTGAGACCGGCAAGGCCCGCGCTGAGAAGTTGAGCCAGTCGGATCTGATTCGCAATGCGAATTCGATCCTCGTCGGGTCCTCGTTTTCCACCGGCATCCTGGACGCGGTGCTTGCGCGGTCGGGTGTGGATGCTGGGCCTGACCTCTTCAGGACGGAAGCTGCGGACATAGAACAGATCGAGGAGAAGCGAATCGTGCTCTACATCGACGTGGGCACACTCAACGCTCCGGACGTGCAGGGCAGCTCCTTCATTGGCGGTGACCTCGACGGCGCGCTGAACGTGCTCGACTGGAAGACCGAGAAGGTCCTCTGTCGCACCAGGATCACCGCAGCCAGCTCCGCCCAGATCAGCTACGGCGGCGGCGTTCGCATGAAGGTCATGGGCATTCCCAGTCCATCCGTTGGCGGGTCTGACTTTGACGACGCCGTGCGCAAGGACTTCAAGACCAACGTCGCCGCGGCGATCAAGGCATCACTCAAGGTCATTCAACACTGAGTCCAGCACCTGAGACCAGCACACGTTGGCTAGAATGCTCCGTGAGGCTGCGGACCGCTCAGCGCTTGCAGGGCAGGCGTCCCATCGACTTCTTCGCTATCTCGGCGCTGACGGATCGCGGCTTGGCCGATCCCCACCGCTCCACGACGGATCCATACGCGGCGCACGCCCCTGACACGTCACCCCGTGCGGAGAGCGCGTCGCCGAGCATGAGCTGGGCGCGCGCGACGTCGGTAGGTTGGTCGAGCACGTAGCACGCGCCGGCCGCGCGCCGTAGAGCCGGAATTGCGCTATCGAGATCGTTCGCCAGGAACTCCGCTTTGGCGACAATGAAGTTCCCGTCGTAGCGCAGCTCCATGGGCAGCGGCATCAGGTCCGCGAGCCGCTTCTTGGCCGTTGCGCCTTCGGCAGGTGTCTCGGCCGGACCAACCAAGCCCAAGAGCAGGACCGCCTTCTCGTCGGCGCTGCGCCCCTGGTCGCGCCATCTGGCGCTCCATGCGTCACGTCGCTCCACGAACTGGGTTTCGTCGATCGCGCCAGCGCGCTTTGCGAGCGCGAGCATCCGCCACGTGGGGTCCGCTGCCATGCCCGCGCCGCCAGCGGGGAGTGGCCACACCTTGCTCCTGTCGAGGAATGCGCGCGCCACTTCGCCGGCCTCGCGCAGACGGCCGCTCTCGACGAGCGCCTGGGCCATCACCCACGTGGATGCTGCATGGATGGCGAACCCCGATGACGTACCGAGCTTGTCTTCGTGCTCGCGCGCGAGCGACTCCGCCGCTGTGAAGTCGCCGCTCCAGAGCGCCAGCGCCTCTTCCGTCGTCCAGCCCCAGTAGCCCTTGCCTCGTGCGATCAGCGCAAGGATCGGCCGCAGGGCCTCGCGCACCGTCTCCAGCGGCGCGCCAGTCCAGGCAAGGTAGACCGCGCGCAGCTCGTGTGCGTCGACATCGACGACGGATAGCGCGAGGATGGTCTCGGCGTCCTTCAGACGTTCGCAGTCGCCCCGGGTGGCAGCCACGACGATTCCGCGGATGCGACAGCCCAGGGACTTTGGGACGGCCGCCACGCAGCGCTCGAAGTCAGCTTGCGCCGCTTCGACCCGTCCCTCGCGCCAGTGCGAGTCGCCCAGATAGTAGAGCGCGGCGCCGTACTCCTGATCAAGGTCGATGGCCTTCTCGTAGTCGGCGATGGCGAGCTTTTGATTGCCGCGTCCGGCGTGCACCGTTCCGCTCGTGAACCACAGCTCCGCATCGCGGGGGAACCGCACGAGCGCCGCTGAGACCCGCTCGGCGGCTGTCGTCCAGTCTGGTGCAGCGCGCATGACCAGGACCTCGAAGATGCCGAGATAGACCCGATCACGCTCTGACAGGGTCGCCGCGAGCGACTGGGCCCTCTCAATGGCGGCGCGCGCCTCAGCGATGTCGCCGCGACCGAAGGTGATCGCGCCGAGGCGAAGCTGCGCCGCAGCCATCGCTGGCTCCAGGCTGACGGCGCGCTCGAAGTGCGTTCGCCCGGACTGGAACGAGCCGCTTCGCAGCGCCTGCACACCGGCCGCGTACGAAGCAAGCGCCTCCGGATTCGAGGACGTCGGCGCCGGCAGATCGATCATCGTCGTTGCCGAGGACGATGCGCTCGCGATTGGGGTCGCTGCGGACGGGGAGGCTGTCCGTGCTCCAGTGATCCAGATCGCGGATGCAACGACCACAGCGAGCGCCACCGCCGCGCCCAGCGCCTTGAAGCGTGCGCGCCTGGGAGGAGGACTCACGATCGCCGGCGCCTCCTCCGTGGGCGCAAGCGCGAGCTTCTGCACGCTCGGTACGCTGGGCTCGGCGGGCGCCATCTCGGTGGGTGCGAGCGATGCAAGCGCCGCCTTTTCGACCGGGGCGTTTTCAGTCGGCGCGCTCCTGGCCAGCGCATCCGCCACCTCGTGCATCGAAGAGAAGCGCGCTGCCGGATCCTTCGCGAGCGCCCGATGCACGACCGCAGCGAGCTCCGGGCCAACGCCGCTCGCGACACCGTCGAGGGCCAGGGGCTCCGTGGAGAGAATCGCGGCGACGATCTGCATGCCGTCGTCGGCGTCGCCCCACGGTGAGCGGCCCGACAGGAGCTCGTAGGCCATCACACCCCATGCGAATTGATCCGCGCGCCCATCGAGCGCGTCGTTGCGCAGCTGCTCGGGCGCCATGTAGTGAGGCGTACCGACGACAACGCCCTCGCGGGTGATCGTGCCAAGAGCCTGTCCGCCCTCGGCGGTTGCGCTGCGACGCGCGATGCCGAAATCGAGCACCTTCACGACCCCGTCGTTGCGCAGCATGACGTTCTCCGGCTTCACGTCGCGGTGCACGAGACCGCGATCGTGAGCGGCCGCGAGCGCACGAGCCACGGCGACGAGCCATCGCACTATCTCGTGAATGCTCGTTGGGCCGTCCGTGACCTGCTCCCGGAGGTTCTTGCCTGTCACGAGCTCCATCGCGATGTACGGGACGCCTTCGTGCTCGCCGATGTCATGCACGATGGTGACGTTCGGATGGTCCAGCGCGGCGCCCGCGCGCGCTTCGCGAAGCAGACGGGCAGCGCGCTCGGGGGCGCGGCTGTTACCGGGGTCAGCCGCTAGCACCTTCAGCGCGATCGCACGATCGAGCTGCGGATCGTGCGCGCGGTACACCGCTCCCATGCCGCCAGCGCCGAGCGGGGCAACGATCACGTAACGACCTACGCGGTCGCCTGCACGCAGTACCACGATGGCAGCCTACGACAGATCGCGCTGGGACCTACACACCGTAGTCAGGGCGCTCTCCAGCTCGTAGCCTCTCTTCGGCATGGCGTCACCTTCATCGACCCGGCTTGGTGCAGGCGCCGAGCTCG
The DNA here is from genome assembly GCA_025355005.1 of Myxococcales bacterium. GTDB lineage: Bacteria > Myxococcota_A > Polyangia > Polyangiales > Polyangiaceae > JANXLV01. The sequence goes on from JANXLV010000318.1 coordinate 3,777, forward strand.
GCGGCTACACGCTCGTTGCCGCGCGATCTCACGGCGCGATGGGAGTCGTCTACTCCGGTGTGGAATCGGCCACCGGCCGTCCCGTGGCGATCAAGGTCCTGCGCCACCGCGCGCTTCGCTTCGCCCACACGTTCGAACGCGAGCGAGACGCGCTCTCTGCTCTCTCTCACCCCAATGTCGTTCGCTACATCGGACATGGCACGACGCCGGACGGAATGCCCTACCTGGTGACGGAGTGGCTCGAAGGTGAGGACCTCGAGGCGCGGCTCACCCGCGGCAAGCTGCCCGTGGCGACGGCGGTGGATCACGCGGTGTCCGTCGGTCGTGCGCTCGGTGCGGCCCACGCGCGAGGGATCGTGCACCGTGACGTCAAACCGGCGAACATTCATCTCGGCGCGGGCGGGGAGATCAAGCTGCTCGACTTCGGCGTCGCCCATCTCCTGGGGGAGCACGCGGGGCCCGTCGCGGTGGGAACCGCGCTCTACATGGCACCCGAGCAGGTTCGCTCGGCGGAGATCGTGGATGCGAGATCGGACGTCTATGCGCTCGGATGTGTTTTGTTCGAGTGCCTGACCGGTCGCGCGCCGTTCGCTGGCGACTCCGCGACCGTGGTCCTGGCGAAGGCGATCTTCGAGCCGGCGCCGCGCGTGGCGAGCCTCGGCGTGGCGGTGTCGCAGGACCTCGAGTCGCTCCTCGCACGAATGCTCTCCAAGCGGGCCGACGATCGTCCGGCGTCGGGGCAGGAGGCGGCCGACTTGCTCGCGGCGTGTCGCCTGGAGCCCGCCGGTGCTCCGGAGCTCTCACTCGCCACGCGTGACACCGACGAACAACGGATCGGATGTGTGGCGCTCATCTCCAACGCTCTCGTGGCGCGCGTCACCACCCTGGCGGACGAATACGCAGTCGCGGTGGATGGGCTCCTCGACGGCACGCTCCTGGTCACTGCGCGCGATCTGGAGCCCGCCGACCAGGCCAGACGGATCGCCCGGTTTGCGGCGGCGCTGGTCGCAAGCCACCCCGATTCCGCCGCGGCCGTATGCACCGGCTCGCTGGGCGGCGCGACGTCGAACGCCATCCCGCGCGCAGAAGAGCTGCTGCGGCGGACGGCTCCCGGTCAGGTCCGCACGTGCCCCGCCACGGCCCGCATCCTGGAAGGCGGTCCGGATCAGATCGTGGGTCGAGACGACGTCCTCGCCGCGCTCAGGGACATCTCGCAGCCGAGGGGAGCCGCGCGCGCGGCGCTCGTCATCGGCGAGGCGGGGATGGGCAAAACATGCATACTGCATGAAATTGCCAGACACCTGACGCGCGCCGGCTCGCGCACCATCTTGTTGCGGGGGGAGGCTCACAGGACTGGGTCCCCGCTCTTTCCCGTCGCGGCGTGGCTGCGACAACGCGGTCCCGCGGCGGAGCACCATGCAGCCGCGCTCTCTTTGATCGCCGGTGGCGAACGGGCAGAGCCATGGTCCGCACTGGAGGGCCGAGACTCCGTGGAGCGCGCCGTGGCAAGCTTCCTGGCCGCCGAGACGCGCGCAACGGGCGCGACCATACTGGTCGATGATGCGCAGTGGCTCGATGCCGCGACGGTGCGTTTGCTATCGCTCATGCTGCCTCACGCTCGCAGCGGCGACATAGGGCTCCTCCTCTTCGGCAGGCCGGACGCGACGGCGCTATTTCCGTTCTTCGAGGGCGATCTCCTCGTGAGGTTGGGGCCGCTCTCTCCCGGTGCATCACGCGCGCTTGCGCTCGCCACGAGCCCCGAGCTCGACGAGTCGCGCCTGCAGCTCTTGCTCGAGCGCGCCGAAGGCCATCCAGTCGTCATCCGGGAGCTCTCGCGCGCCGCGGGCGGAGGCCTCACGGGCGCGCCGGACACGGTACTCGGCATCGTGCAAGCGCGCCTTCGCGGACTTCCGGACGAGGCGCGGCGTGCGGCGCGCGCTGCCGCCGTCCTGGGCCTGCGATTTTCGCGCGCAGGTCTGACACGACTCGTGGGGAAGGGCGCGGAGGAGGGACTCGAAGCGCTGCTCGCAGCACGCGTCGTAGATCTCGAGGAGGGCAATGAGCTCTCGTTCGCGAGCCCGCTCGTGCGTGAGGCTGCCTATGAGCTCCTCACCGACGACAATCGCGCGCTCGCGCACGCCGAAGCCGCGCGCTGGTTCGACGACCAGCCAGACCGTGACTCTGCGCTCGTGGCGTGGCACGACGAACGTGGCGGACAACCATCGCTCGCAGCACGCTCCTACGCAGAGGCGGCCAGGCGAGCCCTCACGCTGGGCGATCTCTCCCTCGCGATCGCCCACGCGCGGCGCGGGATCGGATGCGGTGCCGACGGGGAGGTGCTCGGAGCGTTGCGGCTGTGGGAAGCAGAGGCTCTCCTCTGGTCGGGTGAGCTCGCGGAAGCCGGCGTGCGCGCGGGTGAGGCGCTTGCGCTCCTCACGTCAGGCAGTCTCGCCTGGATGACTGCCGCGCGTGTCCAGTCCCGCGCGTGTGCCAGGCGTGCCGACGTCGGCGGGCTGCTCGAGGTCTACGCCATGGTCGGAACCGCCGCGCCGACCGATCGCGCGGCGCGTGGCATGAAGCTCCAGGTGTTCGCGGCCGTGGCGTGGTGGCTGCTGGAGCTGAGTCGGACGCCGGAAGCCACGCGGGCGTGCCGCGATGTTGCGGACCTCGCGGCGCAGCTCGACCTGACACTGGCGGAGGAGGCGATCGTCCACCGCCTCAAGGCGAATCGCGCAGAGCACGACGGCGAATGGAGCCTGATGATCGAGAGCCACGTCGCCGCGGCGAGTCTGTCGTCACAGCTTGGCGCGCACAACGACGCGATCGTCGCGCGGCTCAATGTCGCCGGCGCACACGCGGAGATTGGCCTGCCCGAAGCGGGGATCGCTCTGCTCGACGCGCTGATCGACGAGGCAGGCGTGATGGGCCTGGGATACGCCGTCTGCTACGCGTGCTACCTGCGTGGTAGGGCGCTGCGCCGCAGCCGAAGGAACGACGAAGCGGAGGTCGACCTGTCGCGCGCGCTCGCGAGTGGTGTGGACGATGTTCGCGTTCGCGCTCAGGCCCACACGGAGCTCGCGCTTGTCGCGCTGGAGCGGAACGATCTCGACGAGGCGCGGGAGCGTGCGGAGCTGGCGATCGAGCTGTCATCCGCGCTCCCCAAGACCCATCCCCACGCGCTCGCCGTTCGTGCGGCGATTCATCTTCTGGAGGGCGAACCAGACACCGCCCTCGTCATGGCGGAGCGCGCAGTCAAGCTGACACGCCGGGATTTTCCGACGGGAGACGATCCATCGTTCGTGTGGCGCGCCTACCTGGACGTCGCGCTCGCCATGGGCTCTCCCGCAGCGGCCGACATTTCTCGGGAGGCGGCCGCCCAGCTGATCGCGCGCTCCGAGCGCGTCGCCGACCCGGAGCAGCGTCGCACTTTCCTGGCCCAGCCGGACAACGTACACATCCTGGGGCAGGCCGAAGCGCTCGGCCGAACGCATTGAGCAGAAGTTGCGCAAGGGCATGAGCAACGGCAGCGCACGGCGACGAAAACGGCACCTTTTTTCGGCAAATGATGCCTGGCACGCGGGATGCTTCTTCTGTGCTTCATGCAAACGAAGCTTCCGATGATGGTTGCCCTTGTCCTCCTTTCGGCCGCCTGCACCGCGCAACAGACGGCAGCGCCCACCGGCACTTCGGGTTCGGATGGCGGCGCTCCGACCGGCTCCGGATCGAACGGCCCCGCGAACCTCTCGTGCATGGAGATCCTCCAGTGCGTGACCGAGTGCGCCGACGGACACGGCCTGCCCGGATGCGTGCGCGAACAAGGGGACGCCGGACGGGCAATCGAAGGCGGTGGCGCTCGCCACATGCATCCAGAACGAAGGCTGCAAGGAGGCCACCTGCGTGGAGACCAAGTGCAAGCCGTCGGTCGACGACTGCGTCGCGTCGAGCGCCCCGAAGCAGGGCGGTGCGCCCCTCCAGGGCGCCGCGCCAGCCGGCAGCGTCCCGGCGGATCTGGTCGGCGTGTGGTCGCGTACCGCGTACGGGAGCACACACACCTTGACGCTCAACGCCGACTGCAGCGGGAGCTTTTTCAAAAGCATCGCCTCCGACAACGCGGGCTGCATTCAGTTGAACAGCACCACCGCGACGGGCAACGTGGTCGTCGCCGCCGACAAGATCACCGTGTACGGCACGGACGTCGTGAACGTTCAGAAGATCTGCTCGGCGAATTCCACGAGGACGGCGGGCAGCCCGAGCACGCAGGAGTTTGGCTTCATGCACCCGGACGCGGCGACGCTGGTCATCGTCGATGCCGTTTGCGCCAAGGACTACCCCGACAGCCCTTCATCCGCGAACCTGTACTGCAGGGACGAGCTGACCCGGATGTAGCTCACTTCTTCCGGGGACGCGTGAGCCCGTACTGGGTGAGCCGGGCGACCAGCGTGCGACGGGGCATGCCCAAGAGCTCCGCGGCCTTGGTCTGATTTCCAGCGCACTTCGAGAGCGCCGCCTCGATGCGTGCACGCTCGAGGGCATCGAGGTCGCCCTGCAGCGACAGACCCGCGAGCTTCCGCCCAGGGACTGAGCGAGCCGCGGTCTCCAGCATCAAGTGCTCCGGGCCGATCTCCTCACCCACGCACAGCACGACCGCACGCTCGACCACGTTGCGCAGCTCACGCACGTTGCCCGGCCACGCGTGCGCCTCGAGCGCGTCGAGCGCATGCCGGGATAGCGCGGGCGGCTTCTTGCCCATCACCCTCGCGGTCCGATCGGCGAAGAGCTGCGCCAGATCGAACAGCTCCTCGGTCCGCGCACGGAGCGGAGGCAGCGTCAGGGTCATGCCGTTCAGACGAAAATAAAGATCCTGCCGGAATCTCCCTTCCTTCACCTCCACGGCGAGATCGCGGTTCGTCGCGGCGACGACGCGGACGTCCACCGCGCGTGGCGCAAGCGCTCCTATCCGCCGAACGGTGCCGTCTTCGAGCACGCGCAGGAGCTTCACTTGCACGGACAGCGGCAGCTCGCCCACCTCATCGAGGAAGATCGTTCCTTGATCCGCGGCCTCGAACAGCCCGGGCTTGGGCGCGGCGGCGCCGGTGAACGCGCCCTTCTCGTGCCCGAATAGCTCGCTCTCGGCGAGCGACTCCGGAAGTCCCGCGCAGTCCAGCACCACGAACGGCCCGCTCGAACGAGCCGACTGGCGATGGATGGTCTGCGCGAGCACCTCCTTGCCGGACCCGGTCTCGCCAAGCACCAGCACGTTGATGGGCCCCTGCGCGATGCGCGATGCGAGCTCGTACACGCGCTTCGTCTCTTGGGCTTTGACGATGACACCAGGCAGGTCGGGTCTCTCGCCGCTGCCTGCTTTCCGCGCATTCGCGGGCTCCGCGCGCGCTTCGTCCGTGGCTAGCCTGAGCACGCATAGCGCCGCGCCCACGTTGATGGGCTCGTTGACGACGAGCTCCCACCGCTCACCCACCCCCAGCTTGATCTCCACGAGCTCGATCGTCTCGGTCGATGCTTCGCGAGGCCGGACGCGCGTGCCGTTGGCGCTGCCGAGGTCCTCGACGAAGACGCTCGGCCCCATGTCGATCCCGGCGTGGTGACGCGAGACCGAGGCGTCGTCGATGACGATCTGGTTGTCTGGGGCGCGCCCGATCGTCACCCGTCCGCTCTTCGGGAGCGCGTGGGTGGCAACACCGTCGGCCAGGAGAACCGAGAGCACGTGAGCGGTCACGCCTTCCCTACTAGCATCCTCTCGTTGCGCAGAACCCGCTCAACTTCGCGCTGGGTCTGCTCGGACCAGGTGCATCGAGCGCGGATGCGCGGGAAATACCGGCATATCGGGCCTGGCCCGGGCGTTGCTCTGAAGCTCCGCATGCGATCAACTCATTGCGCCTTCCTCTTCGTTTCACTTCTCGCAGCGGGCTGCAGCAGCGCCAGCGACCCCAGCCCCAGCCCGACCTCGGCGACTCCGGACGGTGGCACCTCACCGGATCCGGAAGCCGTGCCCTCCACCTGCGCGGCTCCCACCAAGGGACCCACCACGCACGGTGGCAGCGTCATGACCGATGAGACATGGACCGCGGACACGAGCCCTCACATCCTCCCGTACGACACGGGCATCTATGCAAAGGTGACGCTCGAGCCGTGCGCGACGGTGCTCCTTGCTCCGAAGGCGCAGGTGACCGTTCGGCCCGGAGGCGCGCTCGTGGGAGAGGGCACGGCATCGAAGAGGATCTCGATCGGCGCTCGCGACGCAGGCAAGCCGTTCAGCAACATTCGCAACCTGGGCGGAGTCGTGCAGCTCACGTACGCGACGATCGAGGGCGGAGGCGACCCGCTGAACACGCAGCCGTACTTGACGGGAGCTCTCGTGGGTCAGGTGAACGATCTGACGAAGCCGGACTTCGCGCTCAAGAACGTGACCGTCCGGGGCTCCATGAGCAACGGGATCGTTCTCACGGGCGACGGCCACTTCTCGGACGACTCGAGCGATCTGATCGTGACGGGCTCCGCGCAGTCCCCCATCAGCACCTTTCCGAGAGCGGTGGGCTCCATTCCCACCGGGACCTTCACCGGGAACGCACACGACCAGATCCTTCTCCCAGGCAGCGGCGTTACAGAGGACATCATCACCGACCAGATCATGCACAACCGCGGCGTGCCTTACCAGGTGGGGAACCCGAACGATTCGGGCCAGCTTCGCGTGGGCAGGGGTAGCGGTACGGCCGTGGCGACGCTGACGATCGAGGCCGGCGTCACGGTGCGCTTCAAGAAGGGCGGTGTCTTCGAGATCGACTCGACCTCTGGCACCCTTCCGGCAACGGGCGCCCTCATCGCGCGTGGCACGGCGGCAAACCCCATCACGTTCACCTCTGGAGAAGCCAGCCCTTCGCAGGCCGACTGGCTCGGGCTCACGTTTGGCGGTGTACCCGACGCGCGAGACGTCGCCGACCACATCGTCGTCGAATATGCAGGACTCAAGTCGACCGGTGGCAGCCTCTCCTGTGCGCCGGGAATGCGTGAGCACGCGGTGCACTTCTCGGGCGGGCAACCTGGGCACGCCTTCATCACCAACTCCACGATCGCGCACTCGACGAACGGCATCAACAGCGGCTGGCGCGGCACGCCGGTGGACTTCACGGTGACCAACACGTTCGACGACGTCCCGGGATGCAAGCTGACGAGCCCCCCCGATCCGAACAACAGCTGCGCGGGCCGGCCCGCGTGCGCGGTGCAGTAGCGCCACGCGCGAGCCATGATGCCGAGGTTCGCGTGCTTGCATCGCTCAGCACCGTGACTCAACCCACTACAGCCGCCGGGATCTCAGCGGCGCCTCTTCTTCTGGCACGTCGCGCATGTCCTCTGCGCTCGTTTGCTCTTCCGCCATGCCGAGTTGCTCGGCGTCGACCACGCGCACGCCGTCCCCGATGCGTACGCGTGCTCCGCCGTCGATGCGCCGTGCCCGTGCGCGCCCGGCGACGATCCCCACGATGACCGCGAGCGTGGCGGCGAGCGCGAGCCCGTGGTTCGCCTGGTAGCTTGGACGCAGCTGAGGAACGGCATCGAAAATGCTGTACGCGGTCGCCTTGAACGAGATCGCTACCGCGGTGCCGCCCACACCGGCCAGCGCCGCCAGCAGCACCGTCGCGCCCTTGTCGAAGCGCGCAAACGGCCGCGCGGCGAGCAGGAACGGGATGGCTCCAGCGACTCCGACCAGACAGAACCACGCGGGTGCGATCCCGATCGCAAACGCGGCAGGAAACGCGACCGCCGCGCCAAGCGTGAGCCCTACGCCCCATGTGCGCCCTCGCTGCGCGGCGAGCGCGCCAACGATGAGGAGCAGCGCGCCGAGCACCGTGATCCAGCGATCGAACGCGATGCTCCGCAGCAGCGTCGCGGCGGCAACCAGCTGGAGCACGAAGAGGGAGGTGTTCAGGCGGTTCTTGAGCAACACCTGAATCGTAGACGTCGGCGCGCGCCGCGCAAGCGTCACGACGACCTTGCTGGCGCGGCTGACTTCGACTTCGACGTCCTGCCAAGGGTCGGACGCGGTTTGGTGTCTCAGGTTCGTGCGTGCGGTGCGTTGGACCTAGGTGGTTGCGTTTGTCTGGTTGGGCGTGTTCGCGCTCTGCCTCACGCGCGTGCTCGAGCCGATCCGCGCGTACATGCGCGAGCGTTCGTTGACGGGCATGGAGCCTCTCTCGATGTCGTCGCTGGGGCTCGCTGTGGGGCTCGCGTTCTTCGTGCTGGGACATGTCGTGCCTCTGCTGATCCGGTCGCGGCGAATGGTGCCTCGGTTTGCTCTGGAGCTCGGGGCTGCGCGTCACTATCGCGCTCTCGCTGAGCAGCGGCGCGTGCTCCTGAACGCCGAGACCATCGCGCGCGCCATCGAGGAGCGGCGGGCACTGGGCTGTGCGGTTGCGATCGCGAGCGCGCTTGGCATCGCGTGCATCGGCTTCTTCATCCTGCGCCGCACGTTCCATGGGCCGCATCAGGATCCCATGGAATTTCTCGCGTATTTCTACCTTGCGCTCTTCGCACTCGTGACCCACCTGCCGCGCGTCATCGCAACAACCCGATTCTCCGCAGGCCGACGCATCAAGCCCGCGCGCTGAACAACGCTCAGTAGAGCGAGACCTCGGGGAAGTCGGTCTGCAGATGGCGGAGCTTCTTCATCTTGAGGAGCGCGACTGGCGGCCTGGTGAGCTTGTTGCACTGGACCTCGAGCCAGTGCAGCTTCGGCAGCCTGTAGAGGCTCGGTGGCAGATTGCGTAGCGCGTTATTGTAGGCGACGAGCTCCTGCAGCGCTTTCAGATCTCCGATGCGCGCTGGCAGGCTCGCGAGGCGGTTGTTGTCGATGTAGAGCGACTTCAGCCTCGACAGCTCCGTCATGTCGTCGGGCAGTGAAGTGAGCTTGCGATGGCCCACGAGGTTAATCTCCTCGAGGCGGACGAGCGCGCCAAGGCCGGGCGCGATCTTCGTGATGCCCGTCCCGGTGATGGTGAGCAAGCGCAGCTTCGTGCATGCGGAGAGATCCGGAAAGCGCTTCACGTGCTCGAGCTTCCCCATGAGCGTCAGCTCCTCCAGCGCGAGGAACTGTCGCATGTCGGGGATCACCGTCCGGCTCGTGCCACCGCTGATGTAGATGCGGCGCACCTTCTCGGGCTCCGCCAGTGCGTCCTTGAAGCTGCTGTACTCACGTGCGGCCATGGTCGGCAGCCTATCTCAGCCCCACCAGTAGGTCAGCTTCACGAGCACGACGTCCGACGCTGGGGCGCGGTTCACGGCGCCCAGATCGATCGTGCCGAGCTGCCCAGGATTCAGCGTCGTCGTCGGCACCTGCGACCGTGTGTAGACCAGGAACAGCGTCGACCCGAGCCGATACTCCCACCGAAGCACGACGTTGACGTTCACGACACCCTGGGAAAAATCAGGGTTCGTCGGAAGCGCACCCACGTACGGCTTCAGCACCGCGAGGCGCACAGTTTGGCCGGCGCCACTCAGGCTCTGGAACTGGGAGAGCTCCGTGTAGTGCCCTGCCGCCAGGAAGAGCTGACCGTAGGCCTGCAGCGAGAGCCGAGGCGTCAGCGTATACGTGGTCCGGAGCGTCGTACCGATGCTCTTCGCGCCGAGCCTGCCGAACACGTACTGCCCAGGCGCTGACCCGAACCCGATGAAGCGCGGCTCGCCTGTGTTCACGATCGCCGTCGGCAAGACTTCTATGTCGAGGCTGGTGTGTGCGCGCACGAGCACGCCCGCGTCACCCTCGAAGTAGAAGCCGTTGTCGAGCACCTGCGTCTGCGTCGTCGCGCTGAAGCTCACCTTGCGTCGCGGATCGCTCGCGAGCTCGAGCTCGTACCCGAACAGCTTCGTGCGTTCGAGCGCGGTGCCGTCGCCCACCTCACGGTCGTCGAAGCGGGAAGTTCGATAATGGACCTCCGTGAAGAACGTCCAGAATCTGCGCGTCTTGCCGGACACGTTCAGCTGATACCCGTCACCGAGCGCCAGACCTTGCAGGCTCCTGCGGCCGAAGTATTCGACCTTCGCGTGCGACTCCAGCATGAACCACCACGGCGCGAGCTCCCGATACTCACCATCGAAGCGCCAGCGCATGTCGTTCGAACGCTGGTTGTAGCCGAGGTCCGTGTAGTCGAGCTTCTGCCCCTCGTATTCGGCAGACACAGCGCCGACCCAGTGCTGACCGCCCTCCTTGTTCACGTAGCCGAATGCGCCAGTGCCGACGTCGCCCGGGCGAATCTTCGTCCCGTCGGCGACGGCCCGCGTTGGCCCATTGTGCAGCGTGGTTGCGATCGCCTGTCCGCCCGCGACCCAGTCTCCGCCGCTGGAGCGCCAGCGACCATCGAGGGCAGCGACGTAGGCGTCGTTGAAGCACCGCGCGCCGCCCGAGACCAGGTTCCCGGCCGGGCAGAGTCGATTGCCCGCCATGCGCGGTGCGCCAAGGGCGGAGCTCGGAGCCGCGGTCGGATAGTCCGTCGACTCCGAGTGCGTTGTCGCGGTCAGCATCGCGCCGACGTACGCGTTGCCGATCTCGCGCCTGACGCGCGCCACGTTGAACCCCGTGAGCGGGTCCACGATGCGGTCCTGCCGCGTACCATCCTGTTGCACGACCGAGATCTGGTTTCGCGCCGTCAGGGCCTGCAGCGTGCCGATCGTCCACCCGTCGCCGAGCTTGCCCGTGATCTTGCTTGCTCCGTAGATGGTTGTGGGGCTGGGCACGTCCACGAGCTGCTCGGTGCCGCGCCGATCCGTTCGGAGCGTGGGGGTCGCCGGCGCACGTCCGATGCGGCGCGTGTAGAGCAACTGGCGCGGTGTGGCGAATATCTCTGCGCCCTCCAGGAAGAAGGGGCGCTTCTCCGGGTAGAGCGTCTCGAACGTCGTGAGGTTCAGCACGAGCTGATCGGGCTCGACCTGCGCGAAGTCGGGGTTGATCGTTGCGTCCAGCGTGAGCGCCTGGGTGGGGTGCCACTTCACGTCCATCCCGACCGACCCGCCGAAGTCGGTGCCGCTCGAGGTGGTGAGCTCGGAGCTGTCTCGACGACGCACGCGTGCGACTGCAAACGGACGGAGCTCCACGGGGGCGGACGGCGTGAGACCGGACAACGAATCGAGCTTGCCGTAGTGCGAGACCTCTCCACCGGCGCTGCGCGGAATGTACGCCCACTCATCCGTCTCCTGCGCCATGGAGATGTGGCGCCTGACCTGGAAGTCCCACGACTGCACCGGTGCGGACCCGAAGCGCAGGATGTGGAGCGGGATCTTCATCTCCACCGACCAGCCGGACGGAGTTCGCGCGGTAGCTGCCTCCCAGTTCTCGTCCCAGTCGGTCGTGGCGTCGGTATCGTCGGAGCGCAGCGTGTCGCTCAGGACTCCCGATGCGTTCACCATGAACTCGAACGCGCTCTTGCGATCTGCGCGCGAGCCCAGGTTGACGGAGACCCAGTCTGCCTCCACCTGTCGGTCACGCCGTGTCAGCCGCTCCACGACCGGCACCGCGAGCTGCTCGCACTCGATGCCGACGTACACGGCGCCGTTGTCGTAGATGACCCGAACCGTGGTCTTCTCCGTCGGCGCGGCCCCCTCCGCGGGAAACTTCTGCGTGAAGGCGGAGGTCGCATCCGCACGGGCCCACGCCGCGTCATCAAGCTTTCCGTCGATCGCAGGAGGCGACGCGATACGCCGCGCCGTGAGGTGCGGCTCACTGGTCGCAATGGCTTGTGCGAGAACGAGGGGAAGCATCGATCGCGTCACACTCTACGACAGACGCGCCTCACTTCAGCATCGGCTGCATCACCCGCATGACGGGCGTGCCGTTCGGACCTTGCTCGAGCGGGAAGAACACGTGGTGCGTGGCAGGGTCGACCGCGACGGAGTGCGCGTTGTCGCCGGGGTGGTCATGGCCCAGGACGACGACTCCGGGTCGAGTGATGTCGAAGACCGTGAGGTCACCGCTCTCGGCGGCCACGTACAGCCAGCCAAGGCCTGGATCGATGGCAAGGACATCCGGACCTGCGCCGGTCTTGGCGAGCGAGACGGCATGCGCGCCGTCGAGGTCCGCGCGCGCAAGAGTGTCATTGTTCTCGCACGCGATGAGCGCGCTCTTCCCGTCGGGGTGAATCCGCAGGCCATGCGCCCCATCGCATCCGGGAAGCGGGATCGTCGTGACCACGGCGCCCTTCACGGGATCGATCGACACGAGCTGGTTCGGTGGTGATGCGCCGACAACCGTGATCCAGAAGAGCCCGCGGCTCTGGTCGAAGACCACGTTGCCCGTCTCGGAGCCGAGCTTCAGCTGCGTGCGCGTTCCACTGCCAGAGTCCGTGATGAGGGAAATCGCGCCATCCCCCTGGTCGGACACGCCCACCACCTTGTGGACCGGGTCCCAGCCGACGCCGTCGGGCCCACGGCCCGTGGTCACGCGCGATTTCTCCGTCAGCGTCTTGTTGTCGATGATGACCAGCGTGCCCGGTGAGCTCGTCACGAAGACGAGGCCGACGTCGTCTGCCGCGACCACGCCGCGCGGCGTCGGGATGCCCGAGAGCACCTTGAGCAGCGCGCCCGACAGATCGGTGATCACGACGGACGCGTCGTTCATGTGGGCGACGACCAGGTGACCCGTGCCTGGGTCGATGTCCTGGTAATCGAATCGATTCGCAGCGCCCGGCAAGGGCTGATCGGCGACCTGTGTGAGCGGTAGTGAGGCGCTCACGGGGCCGGCTTCGTTCGCGCCCGCATCAGTACTGGACGTATCGGGGCCCGCCCCCGTGGCAGACGATGCGCTGCTGCACCCCGCCCAGAGGGCAGACAGAACCACGGTGAAGGCGAGCCGCGATGTGGATGGCATGGGGTCAGCTCACGAAGAAGTAGTGCGCCTTCTTGTCGGCGCCGTACACATAGACACCGTAGCCCGACCGCGAGTCGCGGATCGTGGGAACCGCCCAGTAGACGAAGCCGCGAGGAGCCGCGTGTTGCGCCGCATCCACGGCCTGTCGCAACGTGAGGCTCGACGTCTGGACGATCGTGAGGTCGCGAGACGACTTGGTGAGGTGCTCCACGTCCGGCACCTTGAACTCCGCGAAGTCGGGGGCAAACGTCGCCGCGGTGGGATCGCCAGAGAGCTCGCCGAGCGTCGCGCGCTCTGCGTCGACGCTGATGTCCTTCACGGGATAGATGCTGAGGCTCAGGTTGCCGCTGTCGTCCGGCTCGAACTTCGCCTCGATCGCGGGGCCGTTCTTCGCCTCGAGCTGCGCGAGCGCCTGCGAGATCGTGATCTTCGACGTCGCGAGGATGCCGAGATCCGTGAGCTCCGGAGCGCGTGCGTCCGTGGCCTTGTTGCCCGGGCCACCAATGATCTCCGTCAGGTGGTTCGAGGTGCGGTACGACGCGCCCTGGCCGTCGACGAAGCGGTAATGCTGGTAGCCGTTGTCCTCGCTGTAGACGCCGTAGCCCGCGCGGCCGTGACGGATCGTGGGAATGGCCCAGAACACCTCGCCGTCGCACTCGGCGGAGTCGATCGCGTCGGCGATCGAGAGTGTGCTCAGCTGGACCAGCGTGAGGTCACGAGCGGAGCGCGTGAGATGCTCCTGGTCCGCGAACACCTCGAGCGCGCCAGCGAACTTTGCCGCAGTGGGGTCGCCGGAGAGCTCCTGGAAAAGGTTGCGCTCTGCATCCATTCCGAGGCCCTTCGCCGCCGGATAGAGGCTGAGGGACAGCTTGCCGTCGTCGCCCAGCTCGAACTTCGCCTCGATCACGGCGCCGTTCTTCGATGCGAGGGCCACGCCATCCGCGAGGGAGATCTGCGACTGCTCGACGATCGAGACGTCGTTCCCGAGCTCGGGGACTCGCTTGTCCGTCGCCGCGCTGCCAGGGCCACGAAGATCCTCTGACGAGGTCGCGGTGTCGCTCGCGGTCTGTGCGCTGCTGCAGCCAGATGCGAACGCGATGAGAGCGAGGGTGACGAGGGCGGTGGATGCTGAGTGGAAACGCATGACGAGCTCCGAAGTGGGGGCCGCGTTGTTGCGGCGTTGTGTGCCGACCGCATGAGCAACCACCATGCCGCACACGAACCCCTGGAAAACTGGCCGCGGGACTGCTCCATCTGCTTCCTCCTGGTAACGATCGGCTCGAGCGACCGCGATTGTGGAACCTGGAGGTAACGATCAGTCGGTGGCTGCATCCGCAGAGCCGGCGTCCAGCGACGTTGCCCCGCTCGGCGCGCCGGCATTCACGGTCGCGGCGCGCTTGATCGCCGACCACGGACCGCACGTGGGCACGCTGGGCTTCTTGCTTGGACACGACGCAGTGACGGCGATACCCAGGGGTAACGGCCGCGCCTTGCATCCCGGGCATATCTTGGTCTGGGGATCGCAGACGGACTTTGGGAGCTGGATGCGGCTGCCCACGATCGTGAAGCCATCACCGGCGTCCTGGTCCAGCGGGACCAGGCAAACGCCTCCGCTGCAGATGCCGCGGCCGTCGTGCGTGACGATCGCGACGTTGGGGGTGTCGCCAGGCGGGGCCGCGACGGTGCAGCTGTTGTCTGGCGCCGCGATCGCACCCGCGGCGAAGCACGCGGAGGTATCGAAGCACGTGCCTTCACCCGCGGCCGTGCCACCACCGAAGACGGCGCGCTCGTCGTAGACGGGAAGCGTGCTGGAGTCGACGCTCCACGCGACGCATGCGCCGGCGATGCAGGTCGTGCCTTCGGGGCAGAGGCCCGCGACGTACCCGGTCATGTCGACGTCCGCAGTTCCAATGCACGACCACTCGAGGTGGATCCGCAGGAGGCCCACGTGGTCCCTTGGAATCGTCGTGAGCGCCTCGCGATTCACCAACGGCAGACCGACCGGCGAGGACGCACCGCCCGCGACGCCGATGGACGCGCGGACGAGCACCGTGTCGGCTCCTCCGTCGGCGCCGCCTTGGGCCGCATGATCCACGATCGCGAGCGTCGTCGGAAATGACACCGGAAGCCCGGGCTGGCCGAACTCCGTGAAGATCTGGTTGTAGGCCTTGGCGCCGCCCGGGGGCTGCACCTCTATCTGGAGCCGATCGAAATCCTTGCCGGGCGCGAGATCGCTGTCGACGGCGATGATGAGGCCCGCGGAGGGAGCCGCACGCGTGGAACATGCACCGAGCACGCCGAAGCCGAATGCCAGGAGCGGCGCCGAGCACAAGGCGAGCGAGACGATGGAGCGTGCCCTCATGGGAAGGTGAAGGTCCCCAGCGTGCCCTTCGGATCGGATGGCGTCGCGCCGTTCGTCTTGAAGAGGAAATAGCCGCCGACGACGGCACCGACCGCGAGCAATGCGCCGCCCCCGATGAACAGCCAGGTATTGGAGCTGCCCTCGCTTGCCTGTGAAAGATGCAGGTCGAGTGTTCTCACGTCACCATCATGAAGATCGACCGCTTCTTCACGGCTCTTCTTTCCGGTGCTCGTGACGAGCACGGTGTGCTTGCCGCTCGGGACGTTGCCGCCCCACTCGCCGCGGCCTTTGAGCGCACCATCCAGCCAGATGGATTCACCAGCGCCAGCGCTGACGACCACGCGGCCCTCGTGAACGTCCTTGTCGAGCGCGAGATCCCACGCAGCATTGCCGCCAGCGGGCACGGTCTCCTTCCGCGCGAGCTCCTTGTATCCGGTGCGCGTGGCGCGGATCGCGTGCTCGCCGGAGTCCACGTAGATGGGCTTCGTGAAGGGCGTCGCGCCGACGAGCTCATCGTCCACGTAGAGATTCACACCGTCTATTGCGCTGCTGACGGTCACGGTGCCGATGAGCGTGCGCATCGCCGTCACGAAGTCAGCGCCTTCCTTGCGCTCGGCCTCGGAGAGGAGCGCGGCACCACCAGCGAGATATTTCTCGACCAGCGAGATGGCCTTCGCGTGATGTCCGAGCTTCTTCTCGCAGGCCGCCATGTTCCAGAAAAGACGCGGGTCGGGTGAGAGCTTCTGCGCGCGTCCCAGCGCTTCCAGCGAGGCCTGGTAGTCGCCAGCCTTGAAGAGCCGACGCGCGTCGTCGTACGCGGTCTTTGCCTCTCCCTTCAGCGTGTCGCCCAGCGATGTGCCCCCACGGGCAGGCTGCGCCGAAGCGGTGCTGGGCATGTTGGAGACCGCGAGCAAGATCGACGCAAGAACGGCGAAGCGACGCAGTGTCATCGAAAATCGATGTCCATGGGATTCTTCGGCCGCGGTGGGACGACGGGAGCGGCCCCTCCGGATGACGCGGGTCGAGGGCCGGGCATCGAGGCGTCGGTGCCAGCGTCCCGGGCAGCGTGCGCACTCGACGGTGGCGAGGGCGCGAACGCCGTAGAATCCGCGGTCGACGCGAGCGCCCTGGAATCCGCGGTCGGCGACTCGTGCGTGGGAGAAGCAGAAGACGGCGCCTCCGTCGCGCTCGGCGTGGCCGTGCGATTCGCGATCGCGAACGCGGCGCCGATCGAGAGGCCCAGCGCAACCACGACGAGGCCCGAGATCGCCCGCCGCGACTTCTTGATGGCTGGGGGTGGGGCGGAGTGTCCGACCGTGCTCGCGTACTCCGTGGACAGGAGCTTCTCGAGCGCCGGCGTGCCCGAGCCGTGAATCGACGCCGTCGCGAGCCCAGCCGCGGATGGATGGGATGCGCCGTCGAGGTCCTGCGTCTCTTGGCCGGGATTCACTGCTCCGCCACCGCCGCGGCCGATGGAAGCCGGTGAGGGCGCAGGAGCCTCCACCGCGCGGCGCGTCTCCGCCGTCCTTGCCACGCGCAACGCCGCGACCGACCCTGCGGGTGCGAACGGTCCGAGCGCGCGCGCGAGCTCGGTGACGTCGGCGAATCGCGCCGCCGGATCCTTCTCCATACAGCGAAGGATCACGCGCTCCAGATCCGGCGGCGTGTCGGCTCGAAGCGTGCGAACCGGCTCTGGTGGATCCACGGTGATGCGCGCCGCCAGCGACGCGATGTTCGTGGCGCGAAATGGCAGCGCACCGGTGAGGAGCTGGTGAAGGACTACACCCAGCGACCAGATATCGGTCCGCACGTCCACGCTCGCCGCGTTCTTGATCTGCTCCGGCGACATGTACGAGGGCGAGCCCATGACGGATGCTGGGGCCGTGATGAGATGCTCTCCCGTCCCTTCGCCCTCGATGGCCTTCGAGATGCCGAAGTCCAGGATCTTCACGAGCGGCGCCCCATCCGCCCCCGTGGTCAGGAACAGATTCGCGGGCTTCAGATCACGATGGATGATCCCCGCCGCGTGCGCCTCCGCGAGGCCCTCACACGCCTGGAGGACGTAGGTCACGGCGGTCTGGATTGGAAGCGGGCCCGCCTTTTCCACGTGCTGGTGCAGGTCGGTCCCCTCCAGGAATTCCATCACGATGAACGGCTCGCCGCTCTCGCTCTCGTCCACGTCCAGGATCCGGACCGCGTGCGCGCTCTTCAGCCTCGATGCCGCGCGCGCCTCCCGGGCGAAGCGAAGGACGACGTCCGGCATGTCGCGCGTCTCGGGCAAGAGCAGCTTGATGGCGACGAGCTGCATCATCTTCAGATGCGTCGCGAGGACCACCGTGCCCATTCCGCCAGAGCCAAGGACGCGCTCGACGCGGTACTTGTTGCGCAGCACCTCCCCTTGCTCGAGCGCGTAGGCCATCGCAGAAAACAGCATAACACAGCTGCGCTATCGGCATGGACCGGGTGTCACAGTCGAGATACCAATGACAGACGTGACGACCCCTCCCCGCAACCACGATCGCACCGCCCCGTGGAACCTCGTGAGCGCGCCCGGAGACCAGGGCGCCGTCCCGCTGAAGGTCGTCGTGACCAGCGGCGCGGACGAGGGGCGCGAGGTGGCGCTCTCGAAGCTGCTCGAGATCGGCACTGATCCGTCCGTGGGCCTCGTCCTCTCCGACGCAGCGGTCTCCCGAAAGCACCTCCTGCTCTCCGTGGGCGGTGGAAAGGTCATCGCGAAGGACCTGGGCAGCCGCAACGGCACGTTCTACGGCGGCGCGAAGATCAAGGAGCTGGAGCTACCAGTCGGTGCCGTCATCAAGGTGGGCCAGACCGAGCTCACGGTGCAGCTCCGGTGGCACGCGCGCGAGGTCCCGCCGTCGACTGCGCGGAGCTTTGGCGACCTGTTCGGTGAGTCGGTGTCCATGCGCGAGGTGTTCGGGATCCTCGAGCGCGCCGCAGGCTCCGACGCACCCGTGCTCATCGAGGGCGAGAGCGGGACTGGCAAAGAGCTCGCCGCGCGTTCGCTCCACGCCGCGTCGTCGCGCGCGAAGAAGCCCTATGTGGTCTTCGACTGTGGATCAGTGCCGGCGGAGCTCGCCGAGAGCGAGCTGTTCGGTCACAAGAAGGGCGCGTTCTCCGGCGCGACCTCCGACCGCGCGGGTGCGTTCCAGCAGGCCGATGGCGGGACGCTCTGCCTCGACGAGCTCGGTGAGCTTCCGCTGGAGCTACAGCCGAAGCTCCTGCGTGTGCTGGAGACGGGGGAAATCAAGCCTGTTGGTGCAGATGCGCCCCGCAAGGTGGACGTGCGTGTGCTTGCGTCCACGAATCGCGATCTCCTGGCGGAGGCAAAGCGCGGACGCTTCCGCAGTGATCTCTACTACCGGCTAGAGGTCGTGCGCGTGCGGATGCCGCCGCTCCGGCAGCGGCCAGAGGACGTTCCGGGTCTCGTCGCCAAGCTGCTCGACAAGAAGCTCCCGCCCGGCGATCGAATCGCGGGCGGGAACCTCCGCAAGCTCGTTGCGTATGGTTGGCCTGGCAACGTGCGGGAGCTTCGCAATGCGCTCCTCCGTGCCATCACGCTGGGCCAGGAGCCCGGCAAACCGCCCACCGCGTTCGACAAGCTTGTCTTCAACGTGGGCCCAGTCGCGCCGACGCCGCTCACCCTCGGCGCGGAGCTGCCGGGTGTGTCGTCGGACGTTCCTTACAAGGACGCGAAGGAGCAGCTGATGAAGAGCTTCGATCAGCTCTACCTGGCTTCGCTCATGGACCGCCACAAGGGCAGCGTCACGAAGGCAGCCGCGGCGGCAGGTCTGAGCCGCAAGCACCTCTACGAGCTGCTGCGAAAGATCGAGCTGCCGACCTCTGGTGACCCGACACACGAGCCGGAGCAGTAGTTCCGCCCACGGCCTGAGCTTGCCGCATAGTATCACAGGTGTAGTGGTCTGGATATATCAGCTGTGATATGCCCCGATCGATGGCATCCACTCGCTCGTGGAAGGTCCGCTGGACGCGCAGGCGCATCGAGGCCTTCGTCGCTCGGGAGCTCGTGCAGTCTGGCATGAGCCGGGGGCGCTGATCGATGCGGTGGAGACAGTGCTCCCTCGCTGCAATGGCCCTCTGCTGCGTCGCGCTCTCCTGGGCCGGCGGCGCATACGCGTATCGTCCGTTCGATGGAACGGACGCGGAGGTGGTCGAGCCCAAAGTTTTCGAGGTTGAGATTGGGCCCGCGCACTATTTCCAGCGCGCCAGCCAGAGCTACTTGATCACCCCCGCGGTGGTGTTGAACCTTGGGATCATCGAGCGCCTCGAGCTTGTCGTTGACGCGAGCAACTTGGTTGCGATTGGCAAACTCTCGCCGGACGTCTCGCGGGTCAGCCTGCTCTCCGACGACGTCCTGCTGAAATACATGCTTCGGGAAGGCACGCTGCAGGAGAAGGGCGGGGCGAGCGTTGCGACGGAGGGTGGCGTGCTGACGCCCGAGGTCAACGGGACCTCCGACTTCGGTGCCACGCTCGGGCTCATCGTCTCGGATCGCTCGACCTGGGGAACGATGCACTGGAACGAGAGGCTTGATTTCAACCGCGAGCACCACGTCGATCTGTTCAGCAGCCTTATCGTCGAAGGGCCGCACGACTGGCGCATCCGTCCGGTCGCGGAGATCTTCTACGACAAGGACTTCGTCACTGATCGGATGGTCTCCGGGCTCATGGGCGCGATATGGACCGTGAACGACTCAGTCTCGCTCGACGTCGGGCTACGTGCGGCTCGCAACGGCGACGCCAATGAGGAAGAGGCGCGTCTCGGTCTCACCTGGACCATCCCCCTTGGGCACGACGAGAAGCAAGATCCAGGAGCTGGCGCGCGAGGCCTATGGCCCGCGACGACGCGTTCCAACCGGTAGTCGGCGCGTCAGGCTCCCGAGCGTGCCTGCGTGAAGGCGCGCACGAAGTCTGTCTTCGGCGCGGCGACGAGCTCGTCCATGGTTCCCATCTGCGTGACGCGTCCCGCCTCCAGGACGACGACGGCGATGAGTTTCACCCTTCCGCTCGCTTGCCTGCCAGGTCAGCCAGCAGTGCGTCTAGCAAGGCACCTCCGACCGCGATGCGCGCCAGGTCCTTGGCCTCGACCCTTGCGATGCCGGCGATGACTGCAGCGACGCCCGCCGTCTCGTTCCTGCCGAACTTGCCGTCCTTCACGTCGATGTCGTGGATGATCTCGGCGATTCGATCCAGGCCGGCGGCGGTGAGGCCAAAGCGCTCCACGAGCACCTCGAACGTGCTTGCGTCGCCAACATGGGTGAACTCGCCTTCGAACATGTCGAACACGACCTCGTTCCTCGCTGCGCGGTACTCCTTGCCGAGAACGAACTTGAAGCGCGCCTTTGGATCGATGAAGCGCTGGACCAGCCACGCGCTCGCGATGCGATCGACGTGCACGTTCTGCCGCGTCACCCACACACGGCCGCGGTAGGCCGAGGCCTTCACGCGTGGCAGCTGCACGGCACGCTCGGACGGATGAGCGACCAGCGCCTCGAGCTCACGCACCGCCGCTTCTGCAGTCGCACGACCCTTTGCGTCGAAGAAATCTATCGCGCAGATCTCCGCCAGACGCTTGTGCACGCGTGCCATCTCCACGTCTGGACGATGGTCGGCCCGCTTCTTCCGGGACGCGGCGAGATGCACTTTGCGAACCTCCGCGGTGAGCGCGGCGTAGTCCTCGTCGCGGGCTTTGCGGAAGATCGCCTCGACCTGGTTGTCCCGCAGCCCCTCGACCAGATGCGCCTCAACGAGCGTTGCGTCCCCGCCCTCAGTCTTGATCTGGCGCGCGATCCACTGCAGGTCCTCCAGCGTCCGCTCCGCATGCGGCATCACGTACACCGAGTTCTTGAGCGGGACGGCGCCAACCGCGGCGAGGCGCCGTCCTACTTTCGCGCGAAAATATGCCGGCTTCGGCGGGATCGCGTGAATGAGCAGCAGCCAGCGATGCGTGCGGACTGATCCGGATTTCTTCATGGGTCCAGATTCCCACCTTACCTGGACTCGTGAAGGTCGTGTCGTGGACGTCGAGGACCTTCGCATCGTCCCAGTGGATCTCCGCGCGATCGCCGTTCATGGAGACCCGATACCGATGCCACGTGCCGGACTGAACGCGCGATGCACGCAACGTACATATCAACTGCCCTACAGCTCCGCCACACAGCTGTGATATCTCAGGTCGCGGTAGCGGGGCCGGTGGCGTCTGCCGCGAGGGATGATGTTCCTCTGAATCCGACGAGGGCGAAGAGGGCTGCGGCTCCGTAGCACGCTGCTGCCAGGCGAAAGGTGCTTGAGAAGCCGTAGGACATGGAGAGGAGCACTGCCATGCACGAGCCTACGACTGATGCGAAGCCGTTGACTCCCCATGCCCACGGTACGAGCGCTGGTGTCAGGCGGGTGAGCCGCGCTACGCCGAGCGGCATCAGCGCACCGAGGACCACGCCCAGCGGGAGCACCAGCACCTGCGTGAGCAGGATCTTCGTG
>JANXLV010000322.1 GCA_025355005.1 Myxococcales bacterium
GGTGCCGGCGTAGATGATGACGACCTGCTTCTCGACGGCCTGCGGCACGTACTGACCCTGCTTGAGGATCTCGACGAGACGCACACCGCGCTCGAGCATGTTGCGCGTGACCTGGTCGAGGTCGGAGGCGAACTGGCTGAAGGCCGCCTTCTCGCGGTACTGCGCGAGATCGAGCTTGATCGAGCCGGCGACCGCCTTCATCGCCTTGATCTGCGCGCTGCCGCCGACGCGGCTGACGGAGATACCGACGTTGATGGCGGGACGAACGCCCGAGAAAAAGAGATCGCTCTCGAGGAACATCTGCCCATCGGTGATCGAGATCACGTTGGTCGGGATGTACGCCGAGACGTCACCGGCCTGCGTCTCGATGATCGGCAGCGCGGTGAGCGAGCCGCCGGAGAGCGGGTCCTTGACGATCTCGAAGCCTTCGCCCTTCTCCTTGAGCTCGGTGGCCGCGCTGTCGTGGCCCTGCTCGCCGACGTGGACCTTCGCGTCGCCGTGCTTCTCCCAGGGCGTGCCCTTGGGGAGGACGGCGAGGCGGTCGGCCATCTTGGCCGCGCGCTCGAGGAGGCGGGAGTGGATGTAGAAGACGTCGCCCGGGTACGCCTCGCGACCCGGCGGGCGGCGAAGGAGCAGGGAGAGCTGGCGATACGCGACGGCCTGCTTCGAGAGGTCGTCGTAGACGCAGAGCGCGTGGCGACCGGTGTCGCGGAAGTACTCGGCCATCGTGACGCCGGTGTACGGCGCGATGAACTGGAGGGGCGCCGACTCGCTCGCGCCGGCGATGACGATGGTCGTGTATTCCATCGCGCCGTGCTGCGTGAGCTTGTCGAGAACCGTGGCGACGGTCGACTGCTTCTGCCCGATGGCGATGTAGAAGCAGTAAACGCCCTGGCCCTTTTGGTTCAGGATGGCGTCGAGCGCGACGGCGGTCTTGCCCGTCTGGCGGTCACCGATGATGAGCTCGCGCTGACCGCGGCCGATCGGGACCATCGCGTCGATGGCCTTGATGCCCGTCTGGAGCGGCTCCTTGACGCCCTGGCGCGCGAGGATACCGGGTGCTTTCACCTCCACGCGGCGGCGGTGCGGGCTCTCGATGGGGCCCTTGCCGTCGATCGGGAGACCGAGCGCGTTGACCACGCGACCGATGAGCGCCTCGCCCACGGCCACGTCCATGATGCGGCCGGTGCGCTTGACGATCGCGCCTTCCTTGATGGTCGTGGTGTCGCCGAAGAGCGCGGCGCCGACGTTGTCACTCTCCAGGTTGAGCGCGAGACCCATGAGACCGCCAGGGAACTCGAGGAGCTCGCCGGACATAGCGCCTTCGAGGCCGTACACGCGCGCGATACCATCGCCGACGCTGAGCACGGTGCCGGTCTCGGTCGTGAGAGCGGCCTTCTCGTAGCTCTGGATCTGCTTCTTGATGATCTGCGAAATCTCTTCGGCGCGAAGCTGCATGGCTCTAGACCTTGGTGTTCTTAGTTCGTGAGTTGCGTGCGAATTTCATTGAGGCGGCCCTTCAGGGAGCCGTCATAGACCGTGTCACCGATGCGTGCGACCACGCCGGCGATCAGGGTCTCATCCACGTGCTGGTCCACCGCGATCTTCTTGCCGGTGCGACGCTCGAGGGAGATGCGGAGCTTCTCGACGTACTCGGCGGTGAGCGGCCTGGCGCTCCATACGTCCGCGCGGACGAGGCCCTTCTTGGCGTCATTCAGCTCGCGCAGGACCCGCGCGATGCCGGGGAGTGCGGCCATGCGGCGCCGATCGTTCAAGATGAGGATCGTGTGCTTGGCCACGTTGCCGAGCTGCAGCTTCTCCGCGAGCTCGAGGAGCACGGCCTTCTTCGCCTCGTAAGCGATGAGCGGATTCGCGAGCGCGTTTCGCAGCTCCTTGCTTGCCTCGTAGGCGGCGGCTGCGTTGCTCATCTCCTCGACGAGTGCGTCAGCGCGGTTCTCTTCCGTGCCCAGCTCGAGGAGTGCCTTCGCGTAGCGGCGTGCAACCTGTCCGGGGATCATGCTGCACCTCCTGCGCGCGGCGCTTGCATCTTGCCCGCGGTGTCCAGATCGCGCAGGAAGTCGTCAGCGAGACGCGTGTGGTCTTCGGCGGTCGCCTTCGTGCGGAGCATCTCCTCCGCGGTATGCATCGCGAGCTCGATCGCCTCGCGCGTGAGGTCCACGCGCATCTGCTTCAGCTCCTGATCGACGAGGAACGTCGCGTCACGCTTCATGCGCTCGGCCTTCTCCTCTGCCTCGCGGACGATGCGATCACGCTCGCCCTTGCCGGCCTCCTCGAGCGCCTTCTTCGCGTTCACGAGCTCGGTCTCGACGTTCAAGAGCTTCGCCTGGTACGTCTTCGCGCGCGCCTCCGCTTCCTTGAGCATCTTCTGCGCTTCGTCGATCTCCTTCGAGATCGCTTCCTTGCGCTTCTTCAGGCCTTCGGCGACGCCCTTCTTGCCCATGAAGTAGTAGAGGCCGACGAGCAGCCCGAAGTTGATCAGGAGCGCCAGGTACGGCGTCACCTCCTTGTTGCTGAAGTCCGCGAAGTTGAAGTCGGGGCGGTGGTGCTCTCCGCCGTGCTCGGCGTGACCACCGTGCTCGTCGCCTTCGTGCGCGGCCTCCGCGGGCGTTACGCCAGCGGGCGTTCCATGATCTGCGGCTGCGGCGCGAGGCGCGCGACCAGCGCCGGGGAGGTGACCGCTCATCGCCTCGGGCGGCGCGGGATCGTGGTCGGGCACAGGCGCGGGGTTGGGGCGGACGCCCAGGTGCCCGTCGCGGACCCGGCGGTTCAGGCGCTGCTCGGGCGTGGGGTTCGAAGGATTCGCCTGCGGATCACGCTGCGGCGCCGGCTGCGCGAACGCCGAGGTCATCGCGAAGAAAGCGGAGAGGGCAACCAGCGTTGCGGCCACGACCTTCACGAGCGAGGCGGTCCGGAGCGACCAGAGCGACCAGAGGGAGCGCCTACCTGAAGAATGCAGAGCGACCGAAGGGAGCGGGTGCATCATCACACGACCTCCCGGCCGAGCACACGGGTGGCGAGCTGCTTCGCGAGCTCCTGCGCGGAGCCCTTGAGCTCTGCGCGCGCCGTGGCGAGCTCTACTTGTGCCTTCTGGCGGCGCTCATCCAGGAACGCGGCGGTCTCGGCGCGGACCTTGGCGAGGACCTCGTTCTCGGCCTTCACGCCTTCACCGCGGAGGCGCTCGCGCTCGACGTTGCCCTGCGCCTGCGCCTTGCCCATCTGGGCCTGGAACTCGGTCTCAGCCTTGGCAGACTTGAGGTCCGTCTTGCGAGCCTTCTCCTTGGCGCCGCCGATGGCCTGCTCACGGGCCTCGAACAGCTTCAACATCGGGTCGAAGAGGACCGGCTTCAGGACGAGGAGCAGCACGACGATGAGCACCACCTGAACGACGAAGGTCAGGTTGAGATCGACGTCCACACCCCCCTCACGCAGGAAGGAACTTCCGAGAATCGTCACGGTCGCAAGCGACATGGGGCCTCGTGCCGGAAAATCCGGCCAAAATCACGCAGTCATCGAGATCACCGCCGGCGAACCGGAGGTGAGCCAGTACCTCTGGCGACGCGCGACTACCAAAGTCCTGTCCCCAAGTCCATGGAGGACCCATTCCGAAAGGTCAACCCCATACAAAATCAGCCCAATTCCACCACCCGCCCGACCCAGTCCGCACCGGATCGCTAACGCGGCGCGCAGGTGGACACGCCGGCACCGACGATCTGATCCGCGAGGCTTGTGACCGTCGACTCGGTGAGAGTATCCAGGTCGTACTGCGTCACGGTCGTGCTCCCCTGACCAGAGAAGATCCAGAACGAGCCACCCCAGAACGCGTAGGCGAACGCGTCGTTCACGGTGCCGACCTTCAGCTGGTTCTGCGCGATGACGTTCGCGGTCTTCGGATCGATCTGGGCGATCACGCTGCCCGTGGTGGAGTTCACGCAGTACGCAAAGAGCCGACCGTCGCCGGTTCCCGTGAGCTCACACCGCGCGAGGGGCACCGAGAATGGGCCTATCTTGGTCAGCTTGAAGGTCGCGGTGTCGATGAAGCCAAGGCCCTGCGACGTGCCGCCCATTCCATTCGTGTTGCCCTCGGCCACGAACAACCTCTCGGTTGTCGTGTCCCCCGAGTAGCCCATGCCGAACGTCGTCCATCCGAGCTGGTTCACCTGGTACCCGGTGGGCGCGCATGCCGCGGTGGCCGTGCTGATCTGAAAGAGGTCGCCCTGATCGAAGACCGAGTACGCCTTGCCCTTGCGATCGACGGCCATGGAGTACGGGTGCGTGTTTCCAGCGGGGCACACGATCTTTCCGATCGTCTTGAACTCCAGCGTGGGCGGGAAGAACGAATACAAGACGTCGTTCGAAGACAGCACGTACACCAGCGTCGAGTCCGCATCCGGGCAGTCGTTCGGAAGCGGAACGTCGGGACGTGAGCCGTCGATCGGGGGCAGCGCGTCCAGCTCCATCGCGCCGTCGAAGTCCGGTGGCGCGCCATCGAAACCAGGGAAATTCCCGTCTTTCGAAGCGCCGTCACTTCCACCGTCGTCGTCGATGAAGCCCTCGCCCGGGAGCAAGAGACCCGTGCGCGAGCCGCACGCGGCGATGAGGAGGCCGAGCGCCGCAGTGCGCACGATGCGGGCTCGTTGGCCGTCTCTTGTCTTCACTGGCGCCTCGGGAGCATGCCTTTTTTCTTGGGCAGCGGGCTGGGACGGATCTTCGTTTTGTCTTCAGCGTCGTCGTCATCGAAGCTGAGATGCTGGAGCTGTTGCGTGCGGTCCGACGCGTCGTGATAGACGACGTCCCCGACATCCGAGATCTCGTCGGCGTCTTCGAGATCGAGCTCCTCGGGCGGGGCGCTCGGCATGCGACCCCGCTTGGGCGGCGAGCTGTCACGCTTGGGCGCGGCCTTCATCTTGTTCGAGCTGGATGAGCTGGAGACCCGCACCGCGCGCACCTCTTCGGTCCGTGCGAGCGTCTGCAGCTCACGCTCACGGGTGTCGATCTCGTCGGTGTCGTGCGACACGAAGCGCTCGAGCGGGCCGGTGCGCACGAGCGATACGCGCCCATCGTCGATGCGCGCGAAGATCAGGGGCGCGCCGACCGTGGGCATCTCCGCGAGACCGCCTTCGTGGCCCAGGAGGAGGGACGCCACGTACTGCGCCCCGACGCAGCGCCGCGCCGCCTTCGGGTTCTTGTTCTTGCCGCGCATCACGATGCGACGGCAGAAGCCCTCCTTGTCGAGCAAGAAGGTGCACGCCTGGGTGTAGGCGGTGTACGCGATGACAATTCGATCTGTGCTCACGCCCTCATGGAGGTTAGCACGGGCATATGGCTGTCGAGGCCTCAAGTCGGGAACGCGAACGGGGACGCGGCGCGGCTCTCCAGTGTCGCCGCGTCTGCGTGTGGGGAGCTACTTTCCGTCCTTGGCGTTCGCGTAGGCAGGCTGTGGTGCGGTGCGGCTCACGCGCAGACGCGCTCCGCTCCTTCCCGTCTCGGGGACAACGCTCGCGAAGCCCTCGCTGATCGCGAAGCCCGCGAGGTCTCCCTTGTGCTCATCCATGTACGCACTGAAGCGTTGCCAGAAGGCGCGCGCGTCGGCCTCGGGCATGGGGACTCCGTCGACGATGACCTCGAGCGCCATGGAAGCTCAATCTACCGTGGCGCCCGGTCACCGCAACAGCTCAGGTGGTCTTGGGGTTCGTCACGTGGCCAATGAAGAGGAGAGTCAAAGGTCAGCTCTTCAAGTCATCCTGGATTTGTTGAGCGTGCACGGTCACGTCGACGGAGCGGTAGATCTTCTTGATGTTGCCGTCCGCGCCGATGACGAACGACTGACGCTGCGTGAAGCCGAACGTGGTGCCCACGCCGAACTTCTTGGCCAGGTCGCCCTTCTCGTCCGACACGAGATGGAAGGGGAGCTTGTGATTCTCCGCGAACGCCTTGTGCGACGCGTCGGTGTCCGACGACACGCCGATGAGGACCACGCCCTGCTTGCTCAGCGCGTCGAACGCATCGCGGAAAGCGCACGCCTCCTTGGTGCAGCCGGGCGTCTCGTCCTTCGGATAGAAGTAGACGACGACGGGCTTGCCCTTCAGCTCCGACAGCGTGAGCTTCACGCCGTCGTGACCGGTGACGGAGAACTCCGGCGCGGGCTTGCCCACCGCGAGCTCCGCATCCGCGCCGCCGTTGGTCTGCGTGGTCGACTGCTCCTTGGCGCAGCCCTGCCCGAGCACCATCGCCGTTGACGCGACGACAACAAAGGACAGCGAGGTCAGCACACGAGCGAGGCGAATCTTCTCCATCATGGGCGGAAGCCTAGGCCCAGCTTCGAAATGCGCCAGCCGATTTCCGACGAACCCGCTATATCCGCAGACATGACGCTGGGCATGCAGGGCCTCTCACGGTCGAGCCCGAGCTGGCTCGGCGCGCGGGCCGATGCGTCGGGCGTCACATTCCGGGCATTCACGACCGTCACCGACCGCGTGTCCGTGCGCCTCTTCGACAGAGATGGAAGCAGCGTGCGGCGAACCACACCGCTCGCGGCGCTGGGTGATGGATGGTTCGCCGCGACGGTCGCGGACGCGGCGACCGGCACGCTCTACAAGTTCGTACTGGGTGATGCGGAGTGGCCGGATCCGTACGCGCGCGCCCTACCATTCGGTGTGCACGGGCCCGCGGAGGTCGTTGCGGATGCGTTTGCCTGGAGGCACGGCGACGGCGTCCATCGCCCCCTCGCCGAGCACGTGTTCTACGAGCTGCACGTAGGCACGTTCACGCGCGAAGGGACCTACGCCGCCGCGATGGAGAAGCTTTCGGAGCTGGCGAAGCTGGGCGTGACTGCCGTGGAGCTCCTGCCCGTGTGCGCCTTCGCGGGGACCCGCGGCTGGGGCTACGACGGCGTCATGCACTTCGCGCCGTTCGCGCCGTACGGCACACCGGACGATCTGCGGCGGTTCGTGGACGCCGCGCACGGTCTGGGGCTGTCCGTGTTTTTGGATGCAGTTTACAACCATTTCGGGCCCGACGGTAGCTACCTCGGCGTCTACGATCCGGCGTACTTCGACCACGCGCGGCCCACGCGCTGGGGCGACGCGCCCGACTTCACGAATCCGCGTGCGCGGGAGTACGTTCTCTCGAGCGCGCGCATGTGGCTCGAATCGTACCGCTTCGACGGGCTGCGCCTGGACGCCACGCACGCGATCCACGACGAGGCACACGTCCGCGCTCCCAGCACCACCGTGCATGTGCTCCGTGAGCTTTCGGATCTAGCGCACGCAATGACGCCGCGCAGGCTCGTCATCGCCGAGGACGACATGAATGATCCACGGCTCGTCCGCGACCACCAGATGGACGGCATCTGGGTGGACGACTTCCATAGACAGCTCCACGCCACGCTCACCCTCACGAGCGACGGCAACTTCGCGGCGTACACGCCAGGCGCGGAGGGACTCGCGGCGGCGATCATGGGCGGCTGGCTCTTCACGGGACAGCACTTCTCGCCATGGAACGTGAAGAGAGGCGCGCCCGCGACGGGGCTCCCCGCCAGCGCATTCATCTACGGCATCCAGAACCACGACCACGTGGGCAACAGGCCGTGCGGCGATCGCATGTGCCACCACGCTTCGATGGACGCCTACGCCGCCGCGGCCGCGCTGCTCCTGTTCCTGCCGATGACGCCGCTCCTCTTCCAGGGCCAGGAGTGGGCAGCGAGCACGCCGTTCCTCTACTTCACGGACCACCACGAAGCGCTGGGCGCGCTCGTTCGCGAGGGTCGCAAGGACGAGTTCCGCGGCTTCCCCGGATGGGACGGTGAGCCGCCCGACCCGCAGGCGCTCACGACCTTCACGTCCTCCAAGCTCGTATGGGAGGAGCGCATGGCGCCGACGCACGCCGAGATACTTGCACTCTACATGAACCTGTTGACGCTCCGCAGGCAGGACCCCGTGCTGCGGGACGGCTCGCGCGAGCACCTGCACGCCCACGCGAGCGGAGACCTGCTTGTCGTCCGTCGATGGAGCGGGAGCGACACGCGCGTGCTCGTCGTGAGCTTCGCGGACGAGCCGCGAGATCTGACCGCGCTCGAGGAGCTGGAGGGTGCATCGGTGCTGCTTGCGACCTGCGACACGGCGACGGCGGACACCATCCCCGCGCATGCCGCCACCATCTTTGCACGACCTCACCTCGGATGACGGCGCGCAGGGGATCAGGGAATTTCAGGCTTCGTGGCCTCTGCCGCGAGGACCCAGCGAAACGCAGTGGTGCGTATGCGCACATGAGTGAGCCCCTGCGACGCGAGCAGTGAGCGCAGGCGCGCGCGGCTGAACTTCGACGGATGCAGCTCCTTGCGACTGAACCCTTGCCAGCGCGCGATCCCCTCGAGCACGGTGCGCTCCAGGAGCCCCAGCGTCGAGAAGCCGTAGTTCGGCGTGGTGAGGAACAGCACGCCCCCGGGCCGCAACACGCGCGTGAGCTCGGTGCACCACGGCGCGGGCTCCGGCACGTGCTCGATCACGTCCATGCTCACGACCAGATCGAACGAGGCGTCGTCGTAGGGCAGCTTGCCATCAGCCGTGATGACGTCGGTGCGCTCGATCAACGTGCCGTGCAGCTCACGCGCCATATCCATGGCGCGCGCGTCGATGTCGCAGAGCGTGAAGCGCGCGCCGTTCGGCGGGAGGTGCCCCAGCTCGAAGAATGGACCCGCGCCCACATTGAGGACCTCGGCTCGTGGGTGAGCGCGAAGGACGCGCCCCAGCGCGCGCACGATGGGCTGGTGATAGAGGCTCCACGGAAACCGGAGCTTCAGCGCGTGATTGGAGAAATAGTCGACCGGCTCGCTCATCCGCTCACGGTCGGCGCCTTGCCATGATGAGAAACTCGGCGGTCTTCTCGGTGTCGCCGATGATCGCGTACGCGAGCTTCGCGATCGCGTAGGCGATGGGCACCGCGCGGCGGCGCATTCCCGGGAAATTCGTCCAGCGGGTCGTCATCCGCTTGTTCATCCAGCCGAGGAGCGAAGGGATCAGGAACGCCTCGAACGCGACGGTGGTGCTCGTGCTGAGCACGGGATTGATCTCGACGATCTCGAGCGGGGAGCGCGCGATGACCTCACGCCATCCGGCCTCGTCGTACAGGTGCTCGTGCTTGAAGAACTCGTCGATGAACTCTTGCAAGAGGCGCCCGACGCCTGGGCCCAGCGTGGACGCAGCGGCCCGCACCGTGAGGAACCTGGACGCCCACTCCTTGTTGGGCACGAACATGTACGCGAGCCCGCCGGGGACGAGGCTCGACTCGATGTTGCGGAGCGCGGCGTCGATATCGGGCACGTGCTCCAGCGAGCAGTTGGCGACGCATGCGTTGAAGAACGACCGTGGCAGCTTTGCCTTCGTGATGTCCGCGAGAACGACCTGCTGGTACACGGCGCTCGCCTGGGCCCAGCGCCCCTCGCTTCCGTCGATGTCGATGCCCCAGACCTCTGTGTCCTGGAACGCGATCTTCGCGAACAGCCCGTCACCGCAGCCGACGTCCAGGATGGGCCCTTCCACCTGGTACTTTCGCAGCGCGGCCAGACGCGCGCACTCCTTGATGCAGAGCGCGAGCGGCGCGTGGGGAAAGTACTTCGAGAAGTGCGAATACGTGAGCTCGTCGCTGCGCGTGGGGCTCGCGCTTTCGGAGCTTCCTCTGGCCGTCATCGTTGTCATCGTACACCAGTCTCTCAGGCGGTCGTGCGACGACGAACACGCACCGTGCCCGCTGTAAGGCCCAGCGCCGCGCCCGCGAAGAGCAGGAAGAGGTAGCGCCCGAAGCCGGAGACCTCGGCCGTCACACGGTGCTCCCCTTGCGTGACCCTGGTGGCGATGAAGCCCGGTGCGACCACGTGCATGGGCGCGTCGTGCCCGTCGACCTGCAGCTGCCAGCCCGGGAATGCGGTCACGCGCATGACCACGTCCACGGGCGTCTGCGTGCGGACCGTAGCCTCGCAAAGACCGTCGCGGCACGTGCCCTCGGTGACCTCCGCGGACGTTGCGTCGCAGTCGCTCGCGAGTGGCTCCGAGACCACCGGCCCCGTCGCGAACGAGAGCTCGATCAGGCGCGAAGGATCTTCCAGGATGCCGGCCTTGTCACCCAGGTCGGCCCCGATTCGCGTGGCGAGCGCGGCGTTGCTTCCGGACCAACGCTCCACGATGCAGCCCTTGTCGACGAGCATGGAGCCTGTCCGCTGCGAGAGCATGACGTCGCCTTCGCTCGCAACGACCTGCCATCCGCCGTCCGGCGGCGGCACGTGTGCGCGCACGTGCACGATGGAGCCAACGCCCAGGGTGCGAGCGCGAACCGCGCTGCCGGCCTCGCTCCATTTCAGTGCGGCGGTCGCCTGCGTCAGGATGCCGACGTGACCGCCCGCGCCTCCGGATCCCGCGAGGGGCACGGGCGACACGAGCTCCCCGCCTGCGGCTTCCGCGCAGTTGTAGAGCGGTGGATCGTCCATGAACGCGAGGCGCCCGACGGAGGCGTGCGACTCCAGCCTCTTCAGGCTGTCGTACGAGAGACCCGCGACTCCGCAGATCTGGCCCTTCGGCTGCACGGTGCGCGCGCCCACGTACCTGCGACCCATCCGCGCAGTGGAAGGCCACACGCTCGCGAGATACCCCAGCGTCGCGAGCCAGGCGACGAGCGGCAGGAAGCGCTCCGCGCGTTCGCGGAAGGTGGCCGCGCGCTCCCATGACGAGAAGGCAGTCGAGGCATCGTGCAGCGCGACCGCGATCGCTACACCGGCGGTGAGCGGCGTGAGCCCCACTGCGCGCAGCGGCTGCAGGAACGCGAGGATGGGCTCGCACGTGGTGCCGCAGCGCGCCCACGCATCGGCCGTCACGGAGAGCCCGAGCGACACCAAGAGCGCAGCCAGCGCAGCGCGCGCCGCGGGCACGCGAAAGCGAATCGCCAGCCACACCGCGCTGACCGCGGTGAGCACGGTCATCACGGAGGGACGCGACATGTCGAACAGCGACCCGGTCCGAAGCCAGTACGAGAGTCGATCGAAAGAGAATCCGAGCTGCATCCAGCCCTGGATGCGGCCGTAGCCGAACGGGACCTTCAGCGTTGCGATACCAGGGCCGTATATCGCCGCCCCGAGAATGGAGGCGGCAAGCCCTGCTCGAAAGTAGCGCCGACGCGCGACCTTGTTGCCGCCCGCGAGGACGCTGACGCCGATGATCGTCAGGCCCATCGTGGCGACCTGAGCGTGCGCGGCGATGGAGAACATGGCAAGCACGGGTGCGAGCGCGCGCGCGCGAAGCCTGTTGTCGTTCTGCCTCGGCAGGAACACGGCGGCCGCCAGGGCCGCGACGAACGGCATCGCGAGGCTCTGCGAGATCATGCCGGCGCTGAGCGACGTGGACCACGAGCTGACGAACTCGTTGTAGGGCGACACGGTGGCCACCGCGATGGTCGCGAGCGCAGCGGCCGCCGGCTTCATGCCGAAGCGCGCACACGACACGAGCGCGACCACGGAGAGCGCTGCGATCGAAGCCAACGCGAGCCCATGGAACGCGGACGCGGTGGACGCGCCCAGCCAGATGACCAGCGCCCCGAGGCACCATGCGAGCGGCTGATAGTGGTAGCCGAGCGGGAAGCCGCCATGGAAGATGTCGATCCATCCGCGAGAGGCATGGCCCTCCGCGATGGCCTGCATCACGGCGGCGTGCGAGTGACCGTCGGAGTAGAGGACCGCGTCCGTCCCGAACAGCCGCGAGCTCCCGGGCAGGAGCGACGCATGCGCGACGGCCACCGTGACGGCAGCGGCAGCCCAGCCGAGTCTCCCGCGGAACATGGTGCACTATACATAGAGATCCCTACGCGATGCCAGTTCCGCAGCGGCCGCACGCGTACGTCCACCCGGGCGCGAGCCGTGCGGAGAGGTGCGGCGGCAGCAGTGTCACATGCACACCCGAAGAGAGCTTGCAGCTCGGACACGTGGTGGGGCCAGGCGCGGGGCCGCTGCGTGATGCCGCCACGAAGCCGCGCACGGCGAGCCGCGGCGCTCCGCTGAAGACGCCGAGCATGCCGATGGCGATCGCGTTGTTGCGCTCGTTCTGCTCGCTCTGGATGGCGCGCTCCTGCGCGGCGCCGAGCTCGTTCCTGACGTTGCACGTCTTGCAGACCTGGTTGCCCTGCGCGTCGAAGAACGCGTGCTGCGGGAGCATCGGCCGGCTGCAAACCTGACACGGGACCATCTGCGGGACGATCGCTGCGAGGCGATCGATCTCCGGACGCGCGTGCTCCTCCGCGATTCCGAGGCTCGCGAAATACGAAAGGACATCCGAGACCGGGGCACGCTGGAAGAGCATCCACGTGGCGTGCTCACGAAGCCGCGCCGGATCGCGGGCCTCCGCCTGCGCCTTCAGGTGCAGAAGCTCGTGAACGAAGGCCTGCGATTCCTCGAACGGCGCGCCTGCGCGCACGAGATACGTGTGGACCGCGCCGGGCACGTGTCCGTTCTTGAGCATCTCGATGGCTTGCGCTCGCAGGGCCGGGTCGATGGGCATCTCATCTCCGTGCCCCCGAATCTATGCCTCCTCGGCGAGGGCGACAATGGCGGCGCCTGGGTCCGAGTCCTCGAGAAGTGTGGCGAATGCCTCGAAGAGCTCACTCTCCGTATCGGGCAACACCTCGGCGCGCCACGCACCGGAGCGCTCCAGGAAGGACGCCGATGCCCCGACGTCGATCCCCAGCCGCAGCCCCCTCGCCCGCGCAAGCTCACCGAACGACTTCACGCGCACGACGCGGTTCTTGCGGCCCTTCTGGAACGTGGCAACGGCGTCCGCGCGCACGCGATACAGCGCAGGCAAGCCGGCCGCCAGGTTCCCCCGCCCCTGTTCGCTGCCCGTCACCGCGCGCGTGCGATCGATCTCCTCGAGCGCATCCACCTCGAAGAGGAGCGCCACCGTCTCGAGCTGGATGTCGTCGATCTGGAAATACGGAAGATCGGTGAGCGGCTCCCAGACGGGCCCCGCGATCTTCATGGTGCCGCCCGTGAACGGATCCTTGACCTCACGCGCGACACCAAGTCGAAAACGTTCGGCAAGGAGCTCGTCTGACGCAAGAAACCAGGTGGTCAACATCGTGGTCCGGCCATTGTGCGCCGGACACCTGGATTTCCGCCACTTCTCGGGTCAGTTCGCAGGCTTCTGCGCGGACTTCTTGTCGTCGCTGGCGCTCGGGCCGGCGCTCGGCTTGCCACCATTGGCGTGGCTTGCCTGCTGCACGGGCATCACGGTGCCGGTCACGCCACTGCCAGTGGTGGCGATGCTGGCCTTGGGTGCGGCCTTTGCGTCGGCTGCGGCCTTCGCGTCAGCGGCCTTCGTGTCGGCCTTCTCTTGCGCCGACTCCGGGATCGTCGACTTGATGTTGTTCTTCGCGAGGATCATGCGCTCGATCTTGTCCATCATCGCAGGACGCTCTTCCAGGTAGGCCTTCGCGTTCTCACGGCCCTGACCGATGCGCTCGTTGCCGAACGAGAACCAGGCGCCGCTCTTCTCGATGATGCCCATGTCGCTTCCGAGATCGACCACGTCGCCCGAGCGGCTGATTCCCTGTCCGTAGATGATGTCGAACTCCACCTCGCGGAAGGGAGGCGCCATCTTGTTCTTCACGACCTTCACGCGCGTGCGATTGCCGACGACCGTGGGCTCCTTCTTGTCCGACACGGCGGCCTCCTTGATGGAGCCGATGCGACGGATGTCGAGGCGGACGGACGCGTAGAACTTGAGCGCGTTGCCGCCCGTGGTGGTCTCCGGCGAGCCGAACATGACGCCGATCTTCATGCGGATCTGGTTGATGAAGACGAGGAGGCAGTTGGAGCGAGCGACAGTGCCCGTGAGCTTGCGGAGCGCCTGGCTCATGAGACGCGCCTGGGTGCCGACGTGGCTGTCGCCCATGTCGCCTTCGATCTCCGCCTTGGGCACGAGGGCCGCGACGGAGTCGATCACGATGATGTCGACGGCGTTGGAGCGGACGAGCATGTCCGCGATCTCGAGCGCCTGCTCACCGAAGTCCGGCTGCGACACGAGGAGCTCGTCCGTCTTCACGCCCAGCTTGCGCGCGTACGCGGGATCGAGCGCGTGCTCTGCGTCGATGAACGCGGCGACGCCGCCGGCCTTCTGCGCGCTGGCGATGGCGTGGAGCGTGAGCGTGGTCTTGCCAGAGGACTCAGGTCCGTAGATCTCGATGATGCGACCGCGCGGGTAGCCGCCAATGCCGAGCGCGATGTCCAGCCCGAGCGAGCCCGACGGAATGACGCCGCAATCCGAGAACGCCGACTCGCCGTCCTTGAGGCGCATGATGGAGCCTTTGCCGTACTCCTTCTCGATGCTGGCAAGGGCGAGGTCGATGGCTTTTGCCTTGTTCTTGTCTTCCATGGCTGCTGCTCTCCTGATGCGGGGACTGGGCGGGAGTTGATGGCGTTATTGCGTCGTCGGAAGGGACACTATACTGGAACTATGTTCAGCGGTCAAGAGCCCACTTTTTCGGGGTTTTCGTGCGATCGTGTGCACCCATGAGCAGTGCTGAGGCCGCAACAGGCGGGGCGACCGGCGACAGAACCGGCGAGACGAAGGATCTGCGTGCGTATCGGCTGACGTCGCTCGACATGGTTCGCGGTCTCGTGGTCGTGATCATGGCGCTCGATCACACGCGCGATTTCTTTCTCGCGGGCGCGATGCAGGACCCCACCAAGGATCCCAACGTCGGCCTTCCGCTGTTCCTGACGCGATGGATCACGCATTTTTGCGCGCCGGTCTTCGTGGTGTCCGCCGGCGTGAGCGCCGGGCTCATGACGAAGCGCAGGTCACCCACCGAGCTCGCGGCGTTCCTCGCGAAGCGCGGGCTCTGGCTCGTGTTCGTGGAGGTCGTGATCATCTCCACCGGCTTCACGTTCGCGCCGCTCGGCATCCCGCAGATGGAGGGAAAGATCCTGGTGCCCCTGCAGGTGATCTGGGCCATCGGCGCGAGCATGCTCGTGCTCTCGGCGGTCCAGCTCCTCGGCAGACGCGCCACGCTCCTGATCGGCCTCGCGATCGTGCTGGGTCACAACGCGCTCGACTGGGTGTGGCCCATCCCGAACGGCCAGACCCCGGACGTGCCGCTCTGGGTCGCGCTTCACGCGCAGGTGAGGCGCGTGGCAGGGCCATGGCGGCTCGTGTTCGCGTATCCGCTCTTGCCGTGGATCGGGCTCATGCTGACGGGCTTCGGCGCATCGACCATCTTCGAGCGCGAGCCGAAGGCGCGTGACGCACAGCTCCTCCGCATCGGCACGTGGCTCGTCGCTGCATTCGTGGCGCTCCGTTGCCTCGACCTGTACGGAGACATGAACCACTGGGAAATCCAGCAGCGCGGCATGGTGTCGACCGTGATCGATTTCCTGAACACGACGAAGTACCCGCCGAGCCTGCAGTACGCGCTGATGACGATCGGCCCAGCCGCGATCCTCTGCGCATACGCGGATCGCATCCACGGCCGCGTGAAGGACGCACTGGTGATGTTCGGTCGCGTGCCGTTCGCCTTCTACGTGGCGCACTTCTATCTCATCCACGGGCTCACCGTCGTGCTCGGCACGATGCAGGGGTTTGCGCCGGGGCAGTTCTTCACCATCTTCTTTCTGTACCCGAAGGGCTACGGCACCTCGCTGCTGGGTGTGTACGGCGTGTGGGCGTTCGTCATCGCGGTGCTGTTCCCGTTCTGCAAGTGGATGGCGGGCGTGAAGGCGAGACGAAAGGACTTCTGGCTCAGCTACCTCTAGCGGCGCTCGTGGCTCCATCGCCACATCGCTGCCCTGGGGTTGGGGGTTCGATGTCCGACCTTGTGTGGTCTGCGCGGAAAATATCGGGGGATTTGCGTTGGCACGTCCGCTGCTTGAGGCGCGCGAGACCATTTCCGGCGCTGGCGCCGACCTTTTCCATTTTCCGCTTGGAGTCCATCCATCATGTTTCAGAGATCGATCAAGATTGTTTGCGCGCTCGTTCCCGTTGCCGCGGTGCTGTTCGCGTGCGCCAATTCGGAGGTCAGCGCTCGCTCGTCTCGCAAGGGCGAGGCTTGCCAGGTCACCAACGACTGCGCGGGTGGACTCTCGTGCGTGCCGCGGCCCAGCGGCGTCGCCGGTGGCGTCTGCGTGACGGGTGACTTCCAGGTCGCGCCCACGGCAAAGGAGTGCGCGATCATCCAGTGCAGCCTGCCCGTCGACTGCTGCCCGACGCCTCCGTCGAACTGCGCTTCGTTGAAGTCACAGTGCGATCTGGGCGGCACCAGCTCCGCGACCTACTGCGCGCAGTACAAGGCGCAGTGTCAGTGCGACGGCACCGCGTACGCATGCACCGCCGGTGCGTGTATTGCGCAGGCACCTGCATGCAAGCTCGACGCGGACTGCGCGTCGAACGCGTGCGTGTCCAGCAAGTGCGTTCAGTGCAAGACCAACGACCAGTGCGGCGGTGGCAGCACGTGCGTGAGCGGGGAGTGCGTGAAGGGATGCACGCTGGACTCCGAGTGCCCGTCGTTCAAACGATGCTCGTCGGGTCAGTGCGTCGAGGGCACATGCAAGTCGGATCGCGAGTGCGTCGCGGCGACGGGCAGCGTCGAAGCGAAGTGCAACACGACGACCACGAAGTGCACCGTGCCGTGCCAGACGGACCTCGAGTGCGGGTCGAGCCAGGACTACAACTTCTACTCTTGCGTCTCGAACGAGTGCGTCTACACGGGCTGCGACAGCGACAAGATGTGCGAGCTTTACTACCAGCGATCCAGCGTCGGGACTGGGTCGGGCACGGGCACGGGCACGGGCACGGGTGGGACTGGTGGGACCGGTGGGACTGGTGGGACTGGCTCCACCAACCCCGCCAAGATTGTTTGTCGCGACAAGGTGGCGGCCGCTACCAACTGACGGCGCGCCTGGTTTTTGGCCGGTTTGGGGCGCGGCACGTACGCTCCGGCGATGACCCGCTCCGTCATCCCGCTCGTCGTCGTCGCGCTCGCGCTCTGCCTTCCCGCGTGCCTCTATACAGATGTTCGCGCCCCGCTGTCGTACGGGTCCGCGACCCCGGGTGATGCGAACGGGAGCCTCGGGAAAGAGGTGAAGGGCTCCGCGTGCAACGTAGGCATCCTCTGGCTCGTCGCGTTCGGCGACGGCGGCTACGACGCGGCGGTGAGGGACGCGCGCGCCGGCACGAACGCGGCGTTCCTCGTCGACGTCAAGGCAGACACCACCTACAAGAACGTCCTCCTCGGCGCCTACCAGAAGCAGTGCACGGAGATCACCGCTCGCATTCCCGGTCCGACCGCGGCCGGTCCCGCGAGCTCCGCCGGCGTTGCGCCGTGAGGTGGGCGGCCTCCGCGGCGTTGATGATGACGGGCTGCGCGACACCCATCATGCCGCAGCCATCAGGTGGGACCATCCTCCACGCGACGACGGACGCCGCGCAGTATCGCTCTGCGCTTCCGCGAGACGCCGTTCACAAGGACGGTCCACGACGCGACGCGTACGGAAGATCGTGTCAGTGGGGGCTCACGTTTCCCATCTCGCCTCCCACCCCGTTCTACGGCAGCAACTACGCGGTCCAGTACCTGCCCACGAAGCAGCCGCTGGAGATCCACTTCGGTGACGCCGGCTTCGCGACCGCGGTGACGGAGGCGCGCAAATCCGTGCAGGATGCAGCGATCTACGACGTGCGCGTGGACCTGCACACCATCGCGCTGCTCAGCATCGTGCGCCGTGATTGCCTCGAGATCCACGCAGCCGCCGAGACAGCGCCGACCACGAAGGCACCCGCCGAGCAGCACTAGCAGCTAGCCAATTTAACTATCGGAGCTTCTCGCATTCGGCGTGGCGGAAGCACGTCACCACGTGATCGTTGACCAGGCCCACCGCCTGCGCGAACGCGTAGACGATCACCGGGCCGCAGAAGTTGAAGCCGCGCTGCTTGAGATCCTTCGCCAGGCGTTCGCTCATCGCCGTCTGCGTCGGGATGTCGCTCTTCGTGCGGAGCTGCTTTCTCAGCTTCTTCGCGGGCTCGGCAAAGCTCCAGATGTAGCCGGAGAAGCCCGCGGGCTCCTTCTCCATCATGTCCAGGTAGATGCGCGCGCCGCGGATGGCGGCCATGATCTTGGGGCGGCTCCGCACGATGCCAGCGTTCTCCATCAGCTTTGCGATCTTCTTCTCGTCGTAGCGCGCGATCTTCTCCGGATTGAAGCCGTCGAACGCCTTGCGGAACGCCTCACGCTTGCGGAGGATCGTGATCCACGCGAGGCCCGCCTGGAAGCCGTCGAGCACGAGCTTCTCGTAGAGCGCGCGGTCGTCGAGCTCCGGCACGCCCCATTCCTCGTCGTGGTACGCGACGTACAGCGGGTCTTCGCCGGGCCAGGTGCAGCGGGTCACTGACTTCGTCATGGCGAACGAATGTATCCGATTTTGCTTTCGGCCTGGCCCGCGCGGTCGTTACATCGGCGCATGACAAACGTCGCCATTCGTCGGTATGCCGTCGCGCTCGCAGTCGTCCTTGTCTCCCTCGTGTCAGGCGTGGCGCGCGCTGACGTGCCCCCGCCGAACATGACGTGCGGGGACAAGAAGGCGGGAGATGCGTGCGTGGACGACAGCAAGAAGGCCGGCACGTGCACGGCGCAGAAATGCACCCGCATGGGCATGGCGCCGGGACCGAACGGAACCACGGAGCGCAAGATCGTGGAGTACGACTGCACGCTCTGCGTCGTGAACGCCGCCGCGTCCCCCGCCACGTCTGGCTCGCCGGCGACACCGGGCGAGAAGAAGGGCTGCAATACGAGCGGCGCCGGCACCGGGGATGCCTCCGTGTTCGTGCTCGGCGTGCTCGGGCTCCTCGTTCGTTCTCGACGGGCACGATAACGCTCCGCCGGAATGGTTGGTGCTCAGATGGGATCTTCCCAGACCGGCCCGAGACCCGATACCGTGGGAAGGTGAGCTTCTTCTTTGGTGACTCCACGCCTCTGACCTTCGAAGGAAACTTCCTCGAGGCCTTGCGTGACGCGACCGCCTTCGCCGTGCAGATCGCGGAGGCGGACGAGACCATCGTCACCGTGGAAGCGCGCAAGGCGGAGCACGCTGCCGCCGCCGAGGCCGATTCGCGCCGCCTCGAGGCGCTCCAACGCGCGGTGCTCGCCGCGGTCGCAGGGGCGGAGAAGGGCAAGGTCACGTCGCAGACCGCGCGCTTCGCCGCGGAGCTCGCGGGTGTCGCGACCGAGCGCCACCATGCCGCGGGTGAGGCGGTGCGCGCGAAGCTCGCCGCGGATCTCGCCGCCGTGGACGCCGCGGTCGTCGCCGCGCGCCAGAAGTACGCGGTGGCGCTGGAGGGCTACCTTCGCCTCGCAGAGCCGCCCGGTTGCGAGCGCGAGATCAAGCTTGCTCTGGCTCTGAACGAAGAGACCGACGAGGAGCACTACAGCGCGGACGTGTCGGGGCGCTCGTCGCTCGGGCTGGCCTGGCACCTCGAGCTCGCGATCCCGGAGGGCTCGCCGTGGGCAACGGCGCTGCGCGTGGACCTGCTTTCGCCTTCACTTGCGATGAATGCGCCGCAGAAGACCGGCATCATCAAGAAGGAGGTGAAGCGGAAGCGGCAGAAGCTGCATCGCTGGGTGGTGACGCGCGCTACCGACGAAGGACCGCGCATGCTGGTCTCGCTCCGGCCGGACCTGGACGAGGACGCGGGCTACGACCTCTCGGTCGACCCGAAAGCTGGCACCGTCACCGCCATGCGCGTGGCCGCGAAGGATGACCCGTCGGCGGGTCCGTTCCCCGTGGACGCGGAGGACGTCGCGCCGCTGGTCGCGTTCGTGACGAAGGTACGCGACGCGGCGCGCGGGCTTCCCCGGAGCAAGCTGGTGAGCGCGACGCTCGACGACCAGCCGTTCGACGGAACGAACACGGAGGCGCAACCGCTGCTCGTGCAGCTGGTCTCGCGCATGATCGAGGCGCTCGCGCCAATGGTCGCGGAGGTCGCCGCAAGATCGCTCGCGGACGACGAGCTGATCTTGCGCCACACGCTGGAGGATGGGCAGCGCGAAGAGATCTTCATGCCCAAGGCCATGCTGCGCGACAAGATTGCGCCGCTCGACGCCGCGCACCGCGCGCTGTTCTCACGGCTCGGCCTCGAGCCGCGTCTGCCGTCGATGCGCCCGCCCGCGATCGAGGCCCCCGTCGCGGCGGCGAACGTGGCGCGCAGCTCGGGAACGCATCGCGCGGTGGACGGGGCGCTCGCCGCCAAGGCCGCTTTGCTGCCGCCCATGCGACCGATGGTTCGTTCCCAGTTGCCGGCCCCCACCATGCCTCCGCCGCCACCGCCGGACGTTCGCAACGCGTCGCGCGTGCCTGCAGTATCGCGCGTGCCTGCAGCGCTGCCGTCGAAGATGCAGATGCGTCCGCAGGTGCGCACCGAGCCGCTCATGCTCACGACGCGCGCCAAGAAGCGCGCATCCACCGTGCCGCCGCGCAACGCGGAGCTGGTCACCACGCTCAAGGAGATCCGGGCGATGGCCAAGGATGGTCGCGTCGCGGAGAGCTACCGTCAGCTGGGGATGCTGATTGGAACGGCTGCATTTGCAGCGTGCCGCGCGGATGATCGGCGGCGTGCGCTGCGCCTGCTCGTATTCGCAAAACCGCAATCGACGGCGCTGGAGGATCGCGTGCAGGCGCACAACGCAGCGGTGCCTGCGCTACAGCTCCTGGTCGTCGAGCATCATGACCCTGCCGACTACGAGATGCT
The DNA here is from genome assembly GCA_025355005.1 of Myxococcales bacterium. Lineage (GTDB taxonomy): Bacteria > Myxococcota_A > Polyangia > Polyangiales > Polyangiaceae > JANXLV01. Next base: position 20,787 of record JANXLV010000322.1, read on the forward strand.
CGGCATGGCGTACGTGGCGCTCGGCGAGCCGGAGAAGGCGACCGAGATCTGGAAGCGGGCGCTGGAGCTCGAACGAGGCCGCAACCCCGGCTCGGACCTCTGCGGGAGTCTGATGCGCCGCGTGAGCGCTATTTAGTGGGCTCCTAGAGGGCTTTGCAGCAGCGAAAGCCGAGGTGATAGTTCACGTGCAGCGCGGTCTCGATCCTCTCCACGTGCCAGCGCGGGTCGAAGTTGCAGTGGTCCGGATGCGCGCTGTCCTTGAAGAGCGTGGTGGCGGGGACGGGCTCGTCGGGCTCCTTCGCGAGCTCGCGATAGAACCAGGCGCTGCCCTTCAGCTGGCTGACCTTGGTGCCGTCGGTATCCTTGCGCACCATGATCTCGGCCACGTTGCCGTGCTGATCGAACACGCCGTAGCGTGAGCGGCACTTCGGGAACGAGCCGGATGGCTCCGTGTCCGTGGTGCACGTGGACCACGTGGTGTTGGCGTCGTGGCTCACGCACCGCGTCCGGTGCGCCCGGTTCGTGTGGCAGACCTCGAGATCGAGCTGGTCACCGTAGGCGTAGCGCGTGTCCTTGCCGCCTTCGGGGTCGGCACGGCATGCGAGCGACCACTCCTCTTGCATGCAGAGCCGCTTGCCCTCCAGCTTGCACATGGTGCTCGCTGCAGACGGTGAAACCCACACGAACGGGAGCTCGCACACCCTGTTCGGAAACTCGAAGATATCGATGCAGAATGCAGGCTTTCTTGCGCCACCGTCTCCGGCGTCGGCAGCGGGCGTGCTGGTTCGCTCCGGAAGCCAGACGGGGACCATGTTCGGGGCGCCGCAGATCGCGCGCTGCTCGGGGGTCTGGAGCACGACGTTCGCGAGACCGGCGAGGCATGAGTCGCGGCTCGTGGTGTGGAGTGACGACGCCTTGTTGCCCTGGTTCATGCGCGTGGGAGCGCCAGGGCCCACGAGCGCGTCGAGGATCATGTAGGGCCGCACCTGGAGGAGCTCCTTGTCCGTCATCGGGCGGAGCGTGAGCAGCGCAAGAAGGTCTTCGCGCCGCGTGAAATGCCCTGCCATCGGATCGCCGGCGACGACGCCTGCGGCATCCGGAGTGAACGCGTCCGCGGCATCCTTCATCCACGCATCGGGAACGTCGCCTTCCGCGCCTTCCGCTGAGGCCTCGAACGCGCCCACGGACACATCTACGGAGGAAGCGTCGACCGAGAGCGCCGAGGTCGCATCCACCGGCGGGCGGCAAGCGGCGGGCAGCGCAAGCGCGAGCCCGAAAAGCGTTGCCACACCGAACAGCCGACGACGAGTCACGCAACGCTCCCTACCACGACCTCGATCAGTACGACGGTGCGTTGGTCTTCACGAAGTCCGTTCCGAGATGAACGAACTTGGTGAAATCGTCCGGGTAGCCGTCAGAGGCGAAGAGGATCTCCATCGTTCGCGGATCGACCAGGGCGCTCCACGGTACGCCGGTGAGGCCCACGCTGGCGAGGCGACGCGCGCGCACGTCGATCAGCGTGTTGTAGTTTGCCTTGTGCTCGGTGACCCACGCGTCCACGTCCGCGAGCTCCGGTCCGTAGCCCGCGGCTGGACCAGCGGTGATCACCGAGAGCATGATCGCGCCCTCCTTCTCCAGTCCGGGTACGAGCGACGTGATCCTGTCGGCCTCTGCTGCGCACGCGGTGCACCAGGTGGCCGCGCCCTGGATGACGATGGCCTTCACGCGGACCGCCTTGGGGTCGTAGAAATCCGCCATGCTGAACGTCTTGAGACCCGCGGCGACGTTGCCGTGATCGTAGCCCTTGAACGCGAAGTTCTCGATGCGGTCGCCGGCGCGGCCAGTGACGCGCGCGCGCGAGCCGATGTGGTCGGTGGGGTACGGAACACCGTCCGGATTCTGCGCGCTGGCGGTCACGGCCGGATCCGGAAACTCGGGTGGCGTGCTGGAGCTTCCGCACGCGATGGCGGTCAGCGACAGGGAAACGAACGACAAAGCGAGCACGCGCATGCGCACCATACGGACAAGCATAGCGCGCCTGAGCGCTGTTCGCCGCGCGGTAAAATAGGACCAAAACTCCACTCCTAGGAGCTGTGCCGCTACACTTCGGGGATGCGCCTCAACGTCGTCTGTCTGGGTTTCGCGTTCGTGCTCGGTGGGTGCGCCTGGGGCTCGGGCAAGGACTGGGTCCAGTCACCGTTGCCGGAGGAAGGCAGCTCCAGCGGAGGAAGCAGCGGAGGCTCGGGTCGACCCACGTCCGGAGGCGCATCCATGGGCGCGCGCACCATCGCCGGGCCCAAGCCCCAGAGCGACGACGAGCCCCGCGGCGCGAAGGCCACCGGCGACGTGCTCGGCGTGTTCCGCAACACGTACTACGACTTCCCGAGCGAGAAGGACTTCACGGGCGAGAAGGTGCCGCTCATGTCCGCGAGCTGCGCCAAGATCGCCGACGTCCCGCGCAGCTTCCACGACGCCGTGTGCGTGCAGGGCAGTGGCAAGCTCGCCGCTGGGCAGACCGTGTCCTTCGCGAAGCGCGACTGCTCGTGCGCGCTCACGTGTGCGCGCACCGGACAGAAGATCTGCTTCGAGCCGCTCGACGCCGGGCGCTTTCCGTTCGGGCGCGGCGCCGCTGGTCTGGCGATCCGCCCGCTGGTGACCGTGGCAGCGGACACGGCGGTGCTCCCGCTCGGCACCGTGATCTACGTGAAGGAGTTCGACGGACTGGTGCTGCCCGGTGACAGCGCGCCGCACGATGGGTGCTTCGTCGTGGAAGATCGCGGCGGCGCGGTGAAGGGCGACCACATCGACATTTTCACTGGCTCGCCGGAGGTCACGCGCGTCGTGAACCAGCGACTGCCGAGCAACCAGGGCGTCACCGTGGTCCGCGGCGTCGCGAAATGCGAGCGGCTCAAGGGCGCGTGACGCCACGCAGGCTCCTCATCGTTGCGCTCGGGCTCACGCTCGCAGCGGCGTGCGCGTCCACGTTACCGCCACAGAACGCGCCGCGCCCACTGACAGCGGCCACGCTGCGTGATGCGGGTATTGTACAACCAATTCCCGACGAGTAGTCGCGGTCTCGCAGGCGTGGCTCAATGGGTCGGCCTCGCGGCGCGGCGGACCTCGCGGAGGCACCGCAGCGCCGTTCGCGCGACGCCTTCGAAGGTCGGTGTGGCCAGCTCGAACGACCAGAAGAGGCGCGCGATCCCGGGCTCCACTATCAGCGTGGGCACATCCATCCGCGCGAGCTCCACCATCGCGGCTCGCAACGGCGGTGTCAGCGTGAGGTGCGCTTCCCCGTGGTCTGCGGTGAGCGCGTAGAGCCTATCGAAGTCTGCGTCGCCCGTGTGCACGGCCCCGGTGATGTGTAGCGCGCGAAAGATGTCCGTGAGCACACCCCGTGGCCTCACCTGGAGCGGCGCCGCGTCTCTTCGGATGTACATCGCGAAGTGCGAACCGAGCACCGGGTACTGCCCCGCCCGCACGACCATCGCGCCCGTGTACGTGAACGGCACGCCCGCGCTCTTGCCGGTGACCTTCACGATGCGCGCGTCGTCGATCGAGCCTTCAGCGCTCACCGCGGCGTGCTCGTCGATGATGCGCATCGTGAGCGCGAGCTTCCCCATCATCCACTCCACCTCGGAGGTCTTGTCGCCGAGGAAGAGCGCGAGTGATGCCGGTGGGACGAACGGCTGCGCAGGTGGATGCCCGTGCTGGATCTGCGAGAGCCCGGCCTCGTGCTCGGGGACCTTCGCGACCAGCGACTCCAGCGTTCCGACCAGGGACGCGAGCAGGTGCGCTTGCTCCAGCGCTGCCTCGGCGCCCGACTCCTTGGCGGACGCTACTTCGAGCATGGCGGAGAGCTCGTCCGCGCTCGCTTTCTCCGCGGGGTGGTGCTCCCAGAACTGCGGGACCGCGTCGAGCTCATCGCGCAGCGTGGATACGCGCTCACGCAGCTCCGCGATTCGGACGTGTACACTGACAAGCGGGTCGCGGTAGAGATCGTTCATCGGATGGAGCTGCAAACCAAGGCGCGAACGGTGGTGGTGTTGCTCGGCGCTGTGGTCGCCAGCGTCGCCACGTATTTCGTTATCCACCCGCCCGACGACAAACGTCATACCCCATTCGCCGATCCGGGACAGGACCCTGTCGAGCCGCGCGAGCTCCTTTCCGCCCTGCGGATCGATGCAGCCGCGCTGCCGGAGGGGCGTCCGGATCCAGCGCCCCCTGCGGGCGATCTGATGGCGGAGGCACGCGCGTTCAGCACGCTCGACGCCTGCGTGGCAGAGCGCGCACGCCTGGACCCGCTCGTCGGCGATTCGCTCCGCGCCATTGGCTACGACACGTTCCTGCGCGACTCCTGTCGCATCCTCGAGGCGCTACAGCAACAATCGCAGAAGCCGTGCATCGAGATCGCCTCGACGCCGCTCAAGAATCACTGCTCGTCCACGGTGGCTATCGCGCTCGCTCATCCAGACGAATGCCCGTTCGCATCCGATCAGTCGAAGGCGGAAGGCCGCGACCCGTTCTGCATTGCTGTCGCCTCACGCGACCCCAGGCTCTGCGTTTCGGTGCGAGGCTCACGCGTCACGTGCGAGGCCGTCCTCGCGCGCGCCGTGGAGAAGTGCCCTCGCACCGGTGACGGCGGCGATTGCCGGCACGACGTCGCGCGACTCCGCACGCTGGTCACTGGCGACGTGTCCAAGGAGAAGCCGCTGCGCGCGACCAAGATCACGCTCAGCGTTCGCGGCGAGGGCGACACCGAGAGCCCGATGCCCGGCACCGCGGAGCTCGGCGCAGACGCCGCGAAGGGCGTGGTGCTGGTGCGCGCTCGCGACCGCTACGTCGTGGAGGTGGGTAGCTTCGGTGGGTCTGCGTTTGCACCGGCGTCGCTGCGCCTCTCGAGCGCGCTGCGCGTCTCGGAGAAGACAGCAGGCGGCACGAGCCTGGAGCGCTTCGAGCTGGACCTTCCAGCGCGAGCTACCGTAGTTTTTCCAGGGAATCGCGTGGACGGCAAGATCACGTTCGATCCGTGGAAGGCGGCGCGCGGCGAGCCCGTCGGCATCACGTTCGAGGGCCGCGTGACGGTGGGCGCGAACGAGTACACCGTGAACGAACGAGTCGAGACCTTCATCCGCGACGTGGTGACGGAGGACGTGCCCGCACCGCCACCGCCGCTCGGCGCGACCGTCACGGAGCGCGATCGCTGAGGAACGTGCGTAGGCGATCGATCTCGAGATCGAGCTCACGCCGGAACGCGGCGTCGCGGGGCGCCTTGCCCCTCACGTATCCGAACGAAGGCGACGCGCTTTTCGCCTTCATGTTGACCCAGCCGATCACCTGGTCGCGGAAGAGCATCGGCATCGCGTAGTAGCCGTGCACGCGCTTCTTCTCTGGCGTGTAGGCCTCGAACTTGTAGGTCCACCCGAAGAGCAGCTCGAAGCGAACGCGGTCCCACACGATGGGATCGAACGGCGCAAGGATGCGCACGCGCTCGTCCGGGGCTTGTTTCATCGCGCGTTTCGCGTCGGCATCGTCTGGCCATATCCACAGGGTGCCGTCCCGCGTGAGGGTCGGGTACTCCGTCTTCGTGCGCGCGGCGGCCTCCTTGAGCTCGCGCGCGAGCTGCGGCGCGCCGTAGCGAAGGTGCCGCGCCACCGTGGTGAGCGTGCGCGCAGGGAGCGGAGCATACTTCTTCACGCAGAGCGCAAGGAGAGCAGCGGCACGCGCGCGACGATCGTCGGGGCTTGGAGCTTCCACCGAACGCTGCGTGTCCGCCTCGTAGATGCGAATGCCACCCTCGCGACGGGCCACGCGGAGCGAGCCGCGGTTGTGCATGGCATCGAGCAGGTGTGTGGTGGCACTGGAGCTGCCACCCCAGTAGTTCTTGACCCGCCCATGCGCGAAGTGCGCGTCCACCTCACGCGGGTGCACGCGACCGCGCTCCTTCACGAACGCGAGGATCGCTGCCGCACGCAGCGTGGACTTATGGTCCCACTTCTGTCGCGGCGTGCGCGGGTGCATCAGGTCCACGTGCTCGCGCAGGAGGAAGCCGTAGTTGATGAAGTAGTCCTCCTCGATCGGCAGGGTCTCGTAGAGGCGCTCGAGGTCCCCTGCCCGGTAATCCGCAACGCGCTGACGCAACGTGAGGTCCTGCGCGCGTGCCGGCGCACGGATCGGATCCGCCTGCACGAACCCCAGCAGCGAGATGGCGCGCGCGAGTGTCGTCTCCGGAAAGAGGCTCCGGGCGATGGCGAATCGGCGCAGGTCGTCCGTGGTCTGCACGTCGGATCTTCCCTTCGGTCAGTCGACTATAGGCCAAGGCGACGGCGTGTGTACCTGGCCGCACACGCGTGTCCGCGCCGGCCCACGTCGCGTGGTTTTGGGCCGAAATTGCGCCAAAATGTGGCCGGTACGGGCCTTGCTCCTTCTGCCACCATGAAGCGACTTGGAATCACCGCGACGCTGCTCTTCCTGGTCTCCTGTTCTGGCGGCCCTCAGGATCCGCGGGGCGCGGAGGTTCCGCCGGCGGTGTCGGACGTGACGCCCGCGGTCGCGAGCGGTGGCGCTGACCTGGTCGTGCACGTGGCGGGTCGCACGTTCGTGCTGCTCGACAACGAGGTCGCGGCCGGCATGGGCGTGGGTGAGCCGACGTTGCTCGAGAACAAGGACGACGTGATGACCGTTACACGCGCGATCGCTCCGTCGAAGCTTCCGGCGCAGCTCCTGTCCGCGAAGTCGAGCGCGGTGACGGTGGTCGCGGACTCCGGGACGCGGTGTGTTGCCCAGGTGTCCGACGTGGTGCTCTTCACGCAGGTCTCGCCGTACGAGAAGCTCGAGAACGCGGAGCAGGCGTTCGAGCTGGGTGAGCACGGCGCGCACATCGCGCTTGCGCTCGATCTGGATCGCGAGAGCTGCACGGGTGCGCATTTCGCGCTCGTGTCGGGCGACGCAGAGACCGCAAGGCCGCTGCCTGCGAACGATGCGAGCACCGAGACCGTGACCGTCGCGTTCCGCGCCATGCGCGAGTGGCAGGCGTACGAGAATCAGTACGAGGAGTACTTCGCGGGCCGCAGCGAGGCAGAGGACAAGATCAACGGTGTCGTGCGGGCCGCGTCCTGGGATACCTACGGCGGGCAGACGCCCAGCGTGCGCCGCTTCGTGCTCGGCAACGAGTCGCTCCTCTTCGTGACGGCTGGCGTGGACGAGGGGTGCGGCGGCCTGCACACGCAGCTCTCCGTGCTGTTCCGCGAGACCGCAGAAGGTCCGATCGCGATCCGCACGTGGGAGGACTTCTCGCGCGAGCCCGTCGCGATCGTCACCGCCCCAGGCGGCTACGACGTGATCTTCGACAGCGTGAAGGCGCGCACCAACGACGCATACCCCAGCAACGTCGAGCCGCTCATCTTCGGCTGCCGCTGCTAGACGCGCTCACGCGTGCATCAAGCTAGACGCCGATGAACAGGCGGTGGGCGAAGTTGCGCTCCAGCTTGGCTCGGAGCACCTTGTCTGCGGCGAGCTCGATGTCGTACTCGATGCGCTTGAACTCGAAGCGGTTCGTCTCGCTGTCGAAGACCGTGAAGCTGGCGCGGTTGTCGAAGTCGCGCGGCTGACCGACGGACCCGACCGACACGATGTACTTCCGGTCCGGCTGCAGCTCGAAGTCGGTCGACGGCAGCTCCTCGACGGAGGTCTTCGTGAGCGCGAACACCTTGCACAGATGCGAGTGACCGATCAGCGTGATGTGACCGAGCTTGTCCCAGAGCGGCAGGCACTCACGCGCCTGCTCGGGCGCGAAGATGTACTCGAACTCCTCGAGGCGCACGGGCGAACCGTGGCAGAGAAGGACGTCGGCGCCTTCCACCTTGTGCTGGTAGGGCAGGCTCTTCAGCCAGGTCATGTTCTCGGTGCTGATCATCGCAGCGTGGACGTCGAGCGCGTGGCGCGCGGCCTCGTAGTAGTACGAGTAGTCCATGCGACCGGAGACGGCTGCGTCGTGGTTGCCGAGGATCGTCACCTTCGCGAGCTCACGAACCAGGTCCGCGCACTCGTTCGGGGATCCGCCGTAGCCGACGGTGTCGCCCAGATTGTAGTAAACGTCGATGCGTTCACGGCGGTAGGACTCGAGCACGGCGCTCAAGGCTTCGTGGTTCGCGTGGACGTCGCTAAAAATCCCAAGGCGCATGCAGGTCTCCGAGCGTAGCGCAGTTTTTTCGCTGGGCGGGAACAAAACGGAAGAGTGTGTGCCGGCGACTCGACAGGCCGCGATTGGTCGGTGGTATCAAGAGCGGCAAGAGGCGCCATCGATGTCCACGGGAACGAGCCAGCCACCGCCGCCGCCGCCGCCGTCAGGTAATGGGGGAAATGGGGGCAATGGGGGAAAGAGCGAACCGCAGAAGCTCAACGGCCTGCACGGCGTCGCGCCGGACACGGAGCCGGATGGCGTCGGCGACGACGAAGCGGGCGACGAAGGCGACGCCGAGCTGGAGGACCTCAGCCCGCCGCCGACGGTGATCGCTGACCTCATTTCGTCGTGCGTGCGCTTCGTCCACGCGAAATACGGAGTCCTTCTCGATGGCACTCAGGACACGCTCAGCCTGCTCGACGCGTACGTGAACGAGGCGCGCCTGTCCGCAGCAGAGCGCCCGGAGACCCTTCCGCTCACCGCCGCTGCCATCGGCGCCTACTTCGGCGAGGTCGTCCGGCTCACGTTCGGGGCCACCTGGGTCACTGTCGGCGACCACGACGCATGGCGGCTCTGTCTCGAACATGTGTATCTTGCATTCAATCCGATCGGCACTGCCATGGAAGCGCTCACGGGAGAGGAGGCGCCCGGCTGGCACGCCCACCTCACGCTGGAGCCCGACGATCAGGAGCAGCTCGAGCGACGCCTCGCCGCTCTGGGTGAGGTCCCCGACGACGAGTTCTTCCTTCCCACCACGCGGTTCGACGTGATCCACATCGCCGTCGACGCCATCCACGGCCGCATGGTCGCGTCTGGTCTTGGCGACGTGACGTTCTCGCCGGACGACTACGAGAAGTAGCTGCGCGAGGCGCGCGAGGTCAGTTCTGCGGCTTCGCGTCCGGCGGACCGGAGCGCAGCGCGCCCGGCACGAGCACGATGTCCGATGCGTCCGCGGGATCGCCAACGAAGCTCCGCATCTCTGCCTGATAGCGCCCGTTCTGCAGGCCGCCCACCATGAGGCGGGAGCCCGGCGCGACCCACGCGACCATCGTGCCGTCGAGCCAGAGCACGCGGACCTCGTCCGTGGTGTTGACGATCAAGAGGCCGAGCGGCGTGGAAGGAGAGTGTGGCGCATCGATCGGATTCGATCGGAATGCGCCCAGCTCCACGGCAGTGAGGAGCACCTGACCATCACGCTTCGGAAGCGGCGCGCGAGAGAACTCCAGGCCCGACGCGGGCACGGAGAGCGACGCGGGGATGATCTCCGCGCGCTTCGGAGGCGACGTCATCTCCACGAGGAGACCGCCGCCGCGCGACCAGCGGATCTCTGCGCGCGTAGGGAGCTCACCCTCCGCGCAGAGCGCCGTCTGCGGGGACGCGCCCATGAGCTCCAGCAAGAAGCGACATGGCAGCTGCCATCCGTCGAGCGGCTCGACGTTCTTCGCAAGGAGCACCTCGCTCTTCGCGCCGCGCGACACCGCGCGCACCTGCCGCGTCCGCATGCCGAGCCTGCGCGGACCGTCCGCAGCCACCTGCGTCACCTCCGCCGCTTGCGATGGGAGCACGTCGAGACGCGCGTCCGACAAGAGGGCGCGCAGCGCCGTGGGCGCGACCACGCGATAGGTGCTCTCTTGCGGCAGCGTGACCACATGGCCCGTGCGATCGGTGCGCGCGCGGAGCTCCGTGTCGCGCGGCAAGAGGAAGCCGCCACCAAGCGTCATGCGCATGCGCCCGCCGCCCAGCTCCACCGTGATCTCGCTCGTGGTCTTTTTCCGCGCGGCGTCGATCCCCTGCGCGTTCACCTCTGGCACCTTCGGTGTGGGCGCGACGTCCAGCGGCCGGAGCACCATCGTGTAGGTGAAGCCGGCGATCGGCTTCTCCGCCGTCTCGTCACGCAGCGGCTGATCCGCGCGCAGCGGCGTTGCAGGAGGGCCCGCGTCGAGCGCGTTGCTCTGGGCCTGCGCGCTCGCGATGGCGTTGACGAGCGGCGCGGGCACTGCCTGCGCCTGCGGGCTCTCCGCAGCGTCCGGCAGCTCCTGATTCTGTTGCGGCGCCTTGCACGCAGGGAGCAGCAGCGCGGCCACGACGAGCCACGCGCCGCTTGCGCGTCGGGAGCGCCGCCCATCGCGCATCACGCGCATCACGGCAGCGCAGCCGCGAAGTCCTTCACGGTCTTCACGTCGGAGCGCAGCGCGGGCGCGCCGGGCAGGTGCTGCGTGTCCATGAACACATTCTCCGCGGTGGGCTGCGTCTCCGCGAAGATGTTGCAGTTGCCCGGCTCGTTGTCGAACGTGGCGATGATCTCGCCGCGGCGTTCGAGGCGCGAGACCTCCATGCGCTTGAACGTCTCGTCCGGGATGCTGAACTCCGGCTTGAGCACGAGCTCCGCGCCGACGACGCCGATCGGGAAACCAAGGTCGCGAAGGCTGCGGAAGCTGCCCACGCCCATGAACGGGAGATCGCGCCCAGTGAAGTACACCAGCATGGCGCCGCGCTCGTAGGCGGCGCGCGCAAACTCCACCGCGCCGGCGATGGCGACGTCGTGGGAGAGCGCGTCGTCCGTGAAGAAGCGCTCCTTCCAGAACGTCTCCGCCTCGGCGATGAGCTCCGGCTCCGTGACGCCCAGGTTCGCGACGCTGTCCTTCACCAGGTATGCGAGCGAGTCGACGTTGGCCTTGGCGAGCGCCTCTGCGTGCTTCGGCGCGCGCGTCTTCCACGACTGCCCGAGGGCCTTCAGGATTGCGAGCGTGCGCGGACGGTTGTCCATCAGCGTGCCGTCGAGGTCGAACACGATGACGGGCGCGCGCGAGCTCTTGTCTTCGCTCCGCTCGAGGATGCGGCGAAAAAGGGCCTTCTGCTCGGCGGCGGGAAGCGAAATGTAGGTAGGGGCGCTCATGCGAGGAAGGCGCGGATACCACAGACCTCTGGCCTATGCTACGTGGTTGGGCCGAAGTCGACACGATGGCAGACCGCGATCACTACGACGTCCTGGGTGTGAGCCGTAACGCGACGGTAGAGGAGGTGAAGCTCGCCTTCCGCAAGCTCGCGATCCAGCACCACCCGGACAAGAACCCGGACGACCCCAAGGCCACGATCCGCTTCAAGGAGATCAACTCGTCCTACCAGGTGCTGTCGGATCCGCAGCGCCGCGCCATGTACGACCGCTTCGGTCACGGCGCAGAGGCGCAGGGCTCGCCGTTCGGCGCCACTGGTCCGTTCGCTGGCGGTGTGGTCGACATGAGCGACCTCAACATCGACGGCATCCTCGGCGACCTGCTCGGCGTGTTCGGCGTGGGTCGTGGCGACAAGGGCGACATCAAGCGCGACATGGAGATCACCTTCGAGGAGGCCGCGTTCGGCTGCGAGAAGGAGCTCCGCTACGAGCGCGTGGTCCCCTGCAAGACGTGCGACGCGACCGGTAGCGAGAAGGGCCATCGCGCCGACACGTGCACCACGTGCAACGGGCGCGGCCGCGTGCGCATGCAGCAGGGGCTCTTCCCGATCGCCGTGGAGCGCACGTGCTCACGCTGCAAGGGCACGGGCAACATCATCACGCACCCCTGCGGCGACTGTCGCGGCGCGGGCCTCGTGACTGGCTCCAACACGCTCAACGTCACGCTGCCCGAGGGCGTGGAGGACCACGCAACGAAGCTGGTCTCCGGCGGTGGCAACCGCACACGCGCGGGTCGCGCGGGCGATCTGGAGATCACGATCCGCGTGAAGCCCCACCCGTTCTTCCAGCGCAACGGCAACGACGTGCACGCGGCGGTGCCGATCACGTTCGCGCAGGCAGCGCTGGGCGGGGAGATCGACGTGCCCACACTGGACGGCAAGGGCAAGGTCCGCGTCCCACCGGGAACTCAGCCGGGCGCGGTCCTCCGCCTCAAGGGCAAGGGCATCCCGCACCGCACCACGTCGGGCCGCGGCGATCAGCTCGTGCAGGTCTCGATCGAGGTCCCCACGCAGCTGACCGACAAGCAACGCGAGCTGATCGAGACGCTCGCAAAAGAGCTGGGTGAGTCGGTCCAGCCGCAGCAGCAGACGTTCATGGAAAAACTGAAAGCGCTCTTCGGGTAACGCCTCCACGGATTTCGGCTTCTTGCCCGGCTACGGCATCAAACCAGGCGGCGGGCATGCGGTGCCGGTTCCTTTGCATGCGTTCTTCCCTGCGCAGTTTCCTGCGCCGGCGCACGATGCGTTGATGGCGCAGCCGCTCTGACCTTTGCAGTCGTTCTTGCCCGCGCAGCAGCTCTTCGGGGTGGGCCGCCTTTGCGCGCTTCTGGGTCGCTTCGACGATGCAGCCGACGAGGGTGCGCTCGTCGCGACCGCCAGCGCTGCGTCGGTGGGGGTCGGCGACGGCGATGCCAGCACGGGACGGGCGTCGTGAGCGCTCGCGCTCGGCGCAGCGACGACGGTCATGGGCGCCTCGATGGGCGCGCCGACAACGGGGGGAGCCTCGGCCTGGCACGCGACCCCCATGACGGCCGCCAGCATTCCAAGCTTGATCGCACGCACGAGCCTGACTTCGTCCATCTTGACCTACCGATGCTATCGCAGCTCCTCCAGGGCGGACCTGGTCTTCGCGAGAGACACTGGCACGGCGGTCTTCAGCTCGGGTGCGAAGATGGCGACGCGAAGCTCCTCGAAGATGAAGCGGAGCTCTCGCGCGGCGTCCCGATCGACTGCCCTCGTCTCGCGCGCAAGGAACGCTGCAAAGAGCGCGGCAAACGGCGCGAGCTTGTCCATGTCCTTGCGCGGGTCGGTGATCGCGCGCGAGAGTCGCGCCCGGGCCGCGCGCAGGTAGCGCGGATAGTGAGAGAGGTTCTCCACCGGGATCCACTGCATCAGGTCCGCGGGAAAGAGCCGCGTCAGCTGCGCCTCGATGTCCTTCACGGCATTCTGTCCGCTGGGATGGCGGGATGCGGCGCGCAACGCTCGCAGCGTCTCCTCGAGCTCATTCGCGATCTGTGTGATTACCTCCGTGAAGAGCGTGAACGCCTTCTGGATGCGAGGGAGACCAGCAGTGAGCACGCGATCGAACTCCGCTTTGTCACGCGGCAGCGGCACGTCCAGGGAGAGCCCGAATGCCGCGTCCACGATGCGGCCGAGCAGCATCGCGCGAAAAGCCTCGTTTTCCGCGCGGGAGCTCGGCGCGAGATCGGGGCGGAAGAACGCGGGCGGAAGCTTCGGCGTGACCGATGAGATCGCGCCCTTCGCGAGGAGCATCAGGAGCCGACGCACACCGGCTCGTGATGCGCTCTCCGCCGCAGCGGTCGACTCGAGGAGGCAGAGATCCACCGACGTGCCGCGGTCGACGAGCGCCGGATAGCTACGCACCTGGGTGCCGAGCACGTCGCGCGTGAGGAACGGCGGAAGCTCGAACCCGTCCCAGGTCGTGAGCCCTCTTCGCTCCCAGCTTGCCGGCGCCGGCGCCGCGCTCTTCCACACCGCACGCGCGAGCGCGCCATGGCGCGACAGCAGCGCGTCGATGTCGCGTCCCCCGGCCACGACCTTGCCGTGCTGGTCCGCGATGCGAAGCGTGAGCCGCAGGTACGTGGCCACGGCGTCGGGACGGAACGCATCCTCACGCACGACCGTGTCCGTCAGCTCCGAGGTGACGCGCGCGAGCGCTGGGAGCATGGGACCGTCGAACGGTACGAGCTTCTCTGCCACTGCGCGACCGAGCGCCGGAATGTCGCCGAGCTCGCGACGGATCGCGCGCGGAAGCTCCCAGAGAAGCGCCGTCACCTTGTCCACGTGCCAGCCGGGAATGGTCCAGTCGAGCTCGCCGGGGTCCAGCTGCGGAACGAGGAGGAGCGGCACGGTGAGCGTGATGCCGTCGTCCTCGGCCGCGGGGTCGAACGTGTACGTCACCGGAATCGCGGCGCCGTGCAGCCGCACCGCGTCCGGGAAATCCGCGGGGTTGATGCGTCGCTCGCCGGTGAGCACGTCGGACGTTTCGAGGTGGAGGACGGCCGGGTCCTCCTTCTCGGCCTTCTCGCGCCACGCTTCGAAGGTCTTTCCGTTCACCACGTCCGCGGGCACGCGCCGGTCGAAGAAGGCGAGCAGAGCGTCGTCGTCGGCCAGCATGTCGCTCTGCCTCGCCTTGGCGCGGAGCCGCGCGACCTCGGCAAACAGCGCGCGGTTCTTCTCCTGGAACGCGCCGCGCGTCTTGTACTCGCCCCGTACGAGCGCATGGTCCAGGAACATGCGGCGCGCGGCGTCGGGCGACACGCTCGAGTAGTCGATGCTCTTGTCGCGCGCGACCGTGAGGCCGAACAGCGTGGTGTGCTGCTTGATGGACGCGCGCGCGGACGCCTCCGACCAGTGCGGCTCCGAGTAGCTGTGCTGGAGCAGGTGCGGCGCCGCGTCGAGTAGCCACTCGGGCTCTATCTTCGCCGCGGTGCGAGCATAGAGCTGCGTGGTCTCCACGAGCTCGAAGGACATCAACCACGCGGGCGGCTTGCGCGACAGCGCGGACCCGGGATGGATCACGAACCGTGTTTGCTTCGCGCCCATGTAGTTCTTCTGTTCGGGCTTCCACGTTCCCACCTTGGAGAGGAGCCCCGTGAGCAGGGCGCGATGAAGCGCCTCATCCGCCACCTGGGCGGGAGCTCTTTTTCTGTCCTTGCCTTCGCTTGCGGTGGCCTTTGGCAGCCGCAGCTCCTCCACGATGCCTTCCAGCTGTCGATGCACCTCGCCCCACTCGCGAATGCGCAAGAACGACAGGAAGTTCTCGCGGCAGACGCGGCGCAAGCTGGATGTACCTTTGCGCTCCGCCTCCTTCGCGAACTCCCACAGCCGGAGCAGCCCGGCGAAATCCGAGCGCTCGTCGCGGAAGCGGCGATGCAGATCATCCGCCTTCTGCGCATGCTCGCGCGGGCGTTCGCGCGGATCCTGGATGTTCAGCGCCGCGGCGATGATCAGGATCTGAGGAAGGCAACCGAGCTCGGCGCCCGCCAGGATCATGCGACCAATGCGCGGGTCGACCGGAAAGCGCGCAAGTCTGTGGCCAAGCGGCGTGAGCTCACGCTTTTCGTCCAGCGCGCCGAGCTCGGTGAGGACGCGGTAGCCCTCGGTGATGGACTTGCTCTGCGGCGGGTCGAGGAAGGGAAACTCCTCCACGTCGCCGAGGTCGAGCGACTTCATGCGCAGGATGACGCCCGCGAGCCCCGTGCGTTTGATCTCCGGATCGGTGAAGGCCGGACGCGCCGCGAAGCTCTGCTCGTCGTACAGGCGGACGCAGATGCCGTCGCGCACGCGTCCACAGCGGCCTTTGCGCTGCTCGGCGCTGGCCTGGGAAATTCCCTCGATCTGCAGTCGCGTGGTGCCCGAGCGGGGGTCGTACCGGGACAGGCGCGCGACGCCGGCGTCCACGACGTACACGATGCCGGGAATGGTGATGGAGGTCTCGGCGACGTTGGTGGCGAGGATCACGCGGCGCTGAGGGATGCTCGCAAAGACCTTGGCTTGATCGGCCGCGGACAAGCGCGCGTAGAGCGGCTGGATCACGGTGTGGCGAAGGTTCTTTCGCAAGAGCTCGCTCTCGGTGTCCTTGATCTCGCGCTCGCCCGGCAGGAACACGAGGATGTCGCCGCGCGGATCGAGCGCCGTCACGTTGGCCACGGCATTTGCAACGGCCTCTGGGCCATCCATGTCTTCGGGCGGCGGCTCGTAGAGGACGTCCACGGGGAACGTGCGGCCCTCCACCTGGATGACAGGCGCTGGCACGCCTCCGTTGCTGAAGAACTCGGAGAAGCGCTCGGTCTCGATGGTGGCGGAGCTGACGATCACCTTGAGATCTGGCCGCTCGGGAAGAATGCGGCGCAGCCATCCGAGAAGAAAGTCGATGGTGAGGCTGCGCTCGTGAGCCTCGTCGATGATGAGCGTGTCGTATCGACGGAGGAGGCGGTCGCCCTGGATCTCGGCCAGAAGAATGCCATCCGTCATGAACTTCACGTACGTGGCGGGAGAGGTGCGGTCGTCGAAGCGAACCTGGTAGCCCACGTCAGTGCCGAGCGGCGACCCGAGCTCGCTGGCGACGCGCGCGGCCACGCTGGTGGCAGCAATGCGCCGCGGCTGGGTGACGCCGATGATCTTCTCGAGGCCGCGGCCCATGGCGAGCGCGATCTTCGGGAGCTGCGTGGTCTTGCCAGAGCCAGTCGCGCCCGCGACGATGCACACCTGATGGCCGTCAATGGCCGTGGCGATGTCGGTCACGCGCGCAGAGATGGGGAGCTGCGGCGGAAAGCTGATGGTTGCGCGGGTCAAGATGAACCGCCGACACTAGTACCTCGACACGGTGGATGTGACCGCAAGTCACATCCATCCCGTCACGGCGATGCAGCGCTCATCACCGAGTCGAGCGACGGGCAGTGCTTCGCGTTGAACGAGCCAGCGATGTGGCCCTTCACCGTGGGGTCGGCGCCGCCGATCGGCCGGGCGTCCGCGTCGACGGATCCGTGCAGATCGGGGCTCTGCCTGAGCACGTCGTCCGAGAGGTTGCCCGGGAGCACGAGGTTTCCGAACAGGTCGAACGTCATGTTCGCGTTCACGTTGCCGATGTAGTCGCGCTCGACCGCGATCCGGAGATGAACGGTCAGCCCGGCAACGGCTTCGCTCGAGGGACACGCGGTCGAGGCAGACAGAAGGATGATTCGCACAGGGCTCGTCGTTACGAGCTTCCCATCGTCGTACCGGACGACGCCGTAGTACGCCTGCGCGAGACTCGCCGGAGCGCCATCGACCTTGCCCTGAACATCGGTGGAGCCCGACGGCCCCGAAGCCGTGCTGCCCGCACCGCAGCCGCTGACTACACCAAGGAGCACGATGACCGACGCGGCGAGCTTCATCATGAACTATCGATTTGCAACGCTCGTGCCCGGGCCCGTGGATTGTTGCCCCGAGCAAATTCAGCCATTTCGCCGCCGGAACGACGTGTCATGCTGTGCCGCTACCCTGCTGGTCGCGAAGTCATGGTCGCTGCGCGCTCGCGTCCATCCACACGACACGGCCTTCGCATCCTACACGGGCCATTTCTTGATACGACAGCGGGATGGATAGAACGACTCACGAACGTGCACTCGAGGCGGCGCGCCGCCTCGCACTGGGAACGCTTCTCCTTGCGGGCTGCGATCGTGAGCCGGCTGCGGCAGAAGCGCCGACGACACCGGGCCCCGCGCCTGCAAACACGAAGCCCGCGACGGCTGATGCGGACCTCGACGCCGGTGCGAGCAAGAGC
>JANXLV010000374.1 GCA_025355005.1 Myxococcales bacterium
GTCACGTGGATCTGGATGCCGCCGCAGACCACCTTGGCGTGCTTCTGGAATTGCGGAACGAACCTGTCGGAGGGCCGCGGTACCACACGCCCGTTCGAGCTCGTCGGCGCGCCGTGGGTCGACGGGAAAAAACTGGCAGCCGCGCTCGCGTCGCTCGAGCTGCCTGGATTCGTCGCTCGCCCGGTAACGTTCCTTCCGCAATTCCAGAAGCACGCCAAGGTGGTCTGCGGCGGCATCCAGATCCACGTGACCGACCGGCGCACGTTCCGTCCGGTCGCCGTCTACACTGCGCTCATCGCCGTTGCTCACCATCACCACCCGGACGCCTTCCGTTTCCGCACCGAGCGCTACGAGTTCCGCGACGACGTGCCTGCACTAGATCTCCTCGCGGGCGACGCCGAGACGCGGGAGCGCATCACCCGCGGCGAGTCACCGCGCGATGTCGCGATGGATCTTTCCCGCACGGGCCCAGTCGAAGAGGCGTTCCTTCCCGAGTCACGCGCCGCGCTCGCATTGTTTGCAGAGGGGCGTCCATGGCGGTGAGCGAAGACCACGACGCGCTCGTCGGTCGCACGATCGCCGGGAAATTTCGCATCGAGAAGTACCTCGGTGGCGGCGCCATGGGCGCGGTGTACCTTGCGCGGCAGACCGCGCTCGAGAAGAACGTCGCGGTGAAGGTGATGCACCCGCGCCTTGCCGCGGAAAAGACTTTCGCGGCGCGCTTCCAGCGAGAGGCGAAGGCCGCGTCGCGTCTGGACCACGTGAACTCCGTGCGCATGCTCGATTTCGGCGAAGAGCCCGACGGGCTCCTCTACCTGGCAATGGAGTACCTGGAAGGTCGCAGCCTGCACGAGGTCATTGTCCAGGACTGGCCGCTCTCGAAGGCGCGCCTCGTCGACCTCCTGTCCCAGCCGCTCGCCGCGCTGGCTGTCGCGCACGACATGGGCGTGGTGCATCGCGACCTGAAGCCCGAGAATCTGATGATCCTTCCCGTGAAGGATGACGAGGGGCGGATGACGGACCTCGTGAAGGTCTGCGACTTCGGCATCGCGAAGCTCATGGATGGACCGCAGGACGGCGCCTCGTTCATCAGTACCGCTGGCGTCACCACGCAGGGCATGGTGGTGGGCACGCCCGAGTACATGTCGCCCGAGCAAGCCAAGGGCGAGGCGCTCGATGCCCGCAGTGATCTCTATTCGATGGGCGTGATCCTCTACCAGCTGCTGGTGGGCCGCGTTCCGTTCCACGCGGACAGCGCGATCGAGATCGTCCTCTCGCACGTCAACAAGCCGCCGCCGCCGCCGCACGAGATCTACCCGCAGGTGGATCCGGAGCTCGAGGCCGTGTGTCTACGCGCGCTCCGCAAGAACAAGGACGAGCGCTACCAGAACGCACGTGAGATGCGGAGCGATCTCCGCGCCTCCGTGTTCGGCCGTGAGCGCCTGCCTTCGCTCTCGCCGCTGGCCGCCGCGTCGTCGGGCTCCGTCTCTGCGATCCCCGTCCCCGAGCCCGCGCAGTTCGGCACCGCGCCCACCGTCGCGGGCATGGTGGCCCCGACCATTCCCGACGTCAGCGGCAGCGGCCCCGTCCCGGTCGTGGTCCGCATGGACGAAAAGCCCACGCCGCTGCGGCTCCAGACCGCCCCCGTGCCGCGAACGTGGAGCCCCCTGGTCGCGGTGGTGGCGCTGGTGGTCGTGATCGCCGCCGCATATGCGACCTGGCTCGCGCTCCGCTGAGATGCGCTGAGAGGTGGCGCAGGCGCTGCCAAAAAAAATAACTCAGGCCCCCTTGCGAACCGACGCGGGGGGCCACAAATCATCTGTAACGAGACGCGCGTGACCCCTCCCCAACGCGTGCGTCTTCTGAGCGCCCGGCGAGACACCCCTACTCAGCCGGGCGCTGCTTTTTGTGCTCAGGTGTTTTCGATCAGAACGTCGCCGGTGAGGCGCGCGATATCGAGGTCTTCGGCATGCGCGCGGCCGCGCACGATCGCCCAGTGGACTGCGTTGCGCATCGCGTAAGCCGCGGAGAGCGCGGCGCGCACCGTGGGGAAGATCCAGGAGAGCACGCCCGGCTGCACGTTGTGCCACGCGTAGACGACGAGCGTCACGTCGGTGTCGGGCGCGAGATCGGGCGACAGATGGATGCCCGAGTCGACCGCCAGACCCGAGGTCTCCGAGTCGCTCGGGACCGGCACAGCGTTGCCGAGAGCCCCCGCGAGCGCTCCGCCGACATCTCCACCAAGCTCCGAGACCTGGGCCATCTGCGATAGCGCAGGCAGCTCCGGGACGTCGATGTCGTGCTTCGCCGGCTCCATCGAGGACGGCAACTTGGCGCGCATCGGGAGTATTCCTCCGACCACCGAGATCCCGTTTGCTTCGCTCGTGGCGCCATCCACCCGTGCGTTCGTCGTCACCCGGACAGCGTGCTCCGCGTCTGTGCCGTACGTTCTCGTGACGATCTTGGCCTGACTTCGCTTTGACATCGTCGAACTACTCCCCCAGAACAAACGTGCATATGGCCTAGAAACCGCGCTCTCGTAAAGGGAGAATTTTACAAAAGAACTGTCGCATTGCGTCATCGGCTAGCGTGCCTAAAATGGCCAGCGTGCCTAGAGTGGCTCGCGTGTCTAGCCTGTCTCGCGTGTCTAGCCTGCCTAGCCTGTCTTCCCCGGGCGCCTACTCTTGAGCGCGGCTTTTCCGGCGCTGGCGATTCCCCGCGGGCGCACGTTTCCGTTGCTCTCGCTCGCGCCGGTCGTCGTGATCATGGTGGGCCTCCTGGTCGCCGTCGCCCTCGGTGCGGTGGGGCTCGATCAGCTGGTGCGGACGGGGAGTGATGGCGCGCAGGTTCGCGCGGACGAGCTCGCGCAGATCCTTTCGGTCCGGCTCTCGACGCTGCCGAAGAGCTCGCACGGAGAGCTGCTCGAGCTCGCCGCGCGCAGGACCGCGGCGGAGCTCTTCGTCGTGCGTGACGACGGCGAGCTCTCGAGGAGCGCGTCGCTCTCGCCTCCGTCGCTGGAGGCGCGCAAGAAGATGGTGGGTCAGCAGCGAGGCACCGTCGTCACGCGCTTCGGTGCGTCGCGCTTCTCCGTGACGCCGAAGATCGGCGCGCTCGGCAACGGGGGGCGGCTCGTCGTGGTCGTTCGCGAGCCACCCGCCGAGGGCGCGCCCGCGCTGCTGTCCGCGCTCGCAGCGCTCTTCACGCTGCTCATGAGCGTGGCCGCGCTCGTCGCCTATGCGGTGGTGCTGGATGCCGGACGCGACGTGGACTTCGTGAAGGAGCGCGTCCTCACCATGGCCGCGACGCGCGTGGACCCGTCCGGTGAGCCAGTGCCCGTGCGTACGCTCGACGAGGTCGGCGTGCTTTCCGGCGAGTTCAACGCGCTGGTCGATCGCTTCTCAGCGGCTGAAAAAGCCTACAACGAGGACCTCGTGCGCGCGCGCGCCGGCGATCGCGATCGCGCCGCCTTTCTCGCCGCGGTGAGCCACGAGCTGCGAAGCCCCCTCAACGCCATCCTCGGGTTCGCGGAGATCTTGCTCACCGAGGTCGACGGGCCACTCTCCGACAATGGGCGCGAGGAGGTCGAGCAGATCAAGGGCTCTGGCGAGCACCTGCACGCGCTCATCAACGACATCCTGGAGTTCTCCGCGCTGGAGAGCGGGCAGCTGAAGCTGTCGCGCGCACCGCTCGACCTGTCGCAGGTCGCGCAGGAGGTCGTGCGTGAGGCTGCGGTGCTCGTGAAGGATCGCCCGCTCACCGTGCGCATCACCGCGGAGCCCAATGTCGTGCTCAACGCGGACGCGCGCCGGGTCCGGCAGGTCCTGCAGAACCTGGTCGGCAACGCCATCAAGTTCACGCAGCAAGGCGACGTGCACGTGCGCGTCGTGCGAGAGGGGGCCTTCGCGCGCCTCTTCGTCTCCGACACGGGGCCGGGCATCAGCGCCGCCGAGCGCGCCGTGATCTTCGAGGACTACAAGCAGGCAAGCGACGAGAAGAAGCGGCGCCGTGGCACGGGTCTCGGTCTTGCGATCGCGCGTCGGCTGGTGCTGATGCACGGTGGCGACATCGAGGTCGAGAGTGAGCTCGGCCGCGGCTCCACGTTCGCCGTTCGTTTCCCGCTCTCGGGCAAGCCGATGCCGGGAGGTTCGCGGTGAGCGCACCATGAGCCCCGTCGCCGCGCGCTTCGTCCCGAGGCTCTTGCTCGTGCAGCTCGGTGTGCATCTCATCGCCACGCTGATCATCTTTGCGTTCGCGCCGCGCGTCCTGCTGCTGGACCAGGAGACCGTGGATGCGTGTTTCTACGCAGGGGCGAGCGTCACGTTCGCGCAGGCGGTCGGGATCACCGTCGTCACGTTCGTCTACGCGCGGCCCATTCGCCGTCCGCTCATGCTCCTGCGCACCCAGAGTCCCGGCCTCACCGCCACGGACGTGACGCGCATCTACGCAATGCCCACACGGCTCGTTCTGACATGCGGTGGAGCAGCGCTGGTGATCGCCGCGCTCACGTACACGCCGCTGTCGCTCTTCTCGACGTTCGACCTCTACACGCACTCGGCGATCATCCTGTTCGCGCTGACCCTCGGGAGCGCGGCGCTGGTGCCGTCGTTCGTGATGATGCGAAGCGAGGCGCGCAAGGTGCTGGAGCTCGTGCCGCCAGATCTGGCGCGCGAGGCGACACGCGAGGTGTCGGCGATGCCGTTCGCGCCCGGTCGCGTGCGTCTGCGCTTTCTCATGGCCGTGGTCGCTCCCGTCGCCTTCGTCGCCATCGGATCTTCGCTGCTGGTGTACGCGCACAATCGTGCGGCGGTGTCCGCCTCGCGTGAGCTCACGGCTGCGCTCGTGTCGCGTGTGGCGTTCGAGCCGGTCACTGGCGACGACGAGATGGGCAAGCGCAGCGTGATGCAGGCGCTCGGCGACCAGGGCTACCGCGTCGCGATGGGCCCACAGTCGGACGGCGCGCCGCGCGTGGTCCACGGTGACGACGGAGACGCGCAGGTGCGGACGCCCGTGTCGGACAAGAGCGTGCTGCTCACGTTCTCCGCTCCACCCATCTCCGCCATGCTGTGGGGCTACATGCTGCTCACGCTGCTGGCCACGGTTGCCGCCGGCATCCTCGGTGATCGCTTCGGTGCCACGTTCCAGGCAGACGTGATGCTCGCCACGCGGGAGATCCGCACCGCGGGCATCGCGCAGGTCATGCAGGGTACACGCATCTTCGGTGAGGCCCGCTTCCGCAACGTCGCGGAGCTGCTCTCCGTGGTGGACGCGCTGGGCTCGGTGTTCCGCAGCTTCGCGGTCACGCAGGTGCGTGCGACGGAGACGCGCGAGGCGACGGAGCGCATGCGCGGCCTCTTTCTTGCTGCCATGAGCCACGACCTGAAGGGGCCGCTCAACGCCGTGCTGGGCTTCGCGGAGCTGGTGCAGCGCAGCCCGCTCTCGGCGGGTCAGCAGGAGAGCATCGCCATCATCGAGCAGCGCGGGCGCGAGCTCTTGATGCTCATTCAGACGATCCTGGACTCGGCGCTCGCGGAGGCGGGTGAGCTCGATATCTCGCCCGAATGGACGATGGTCGGCGACGTGGTCATGAGCGCGGTGCTCGACACGCGTGACCTCATCGCGGGCTCCGAGGTGCAGATCCAGGCGGAGATCCAGCCCGGCATCCCGAAGCTCAGCCTTGACACGACGCGCGCCGTGCAGGCGCTCACGTCGATCATCCTCACGTCCGCGCGTCTCGCGGATCGCGGCGTGGTGTCCGTCCGCGCAACGACGCCGGACTCTGCGGATCGTCTGCGGATCGAGATCGAGAGCCCGGCCAACAACCTCCGCACGGAGGAGCGTGACAAGATGTTCGAGGCCTTCAAGCACGTTGGGAGCGCGCGCAAGCACGGCGCGCTCGGGCTGGGGCTGTCGCTGGCGCGATCGATCGTCGAGATCCACGGAGGCAGCATCGAGGTCGAGCTGTCAGGCGGTGGCGGCGCGGTCTTCCGGATGTGGTTGCCGATCCGCGGCAGCCGTCCCTCACTGCACGGGGCCTGAGCGCTCGCGGCGCGCCGCGTGCGAGAGCTGCTCGATCAACCGGAGTAGGCACGCGCAACAGTGTGTTCCCAGCGCACGCCTTTCGGATCGCGCTGGGTGGCCACACATAGTTGCGCATGAAGAAGCTCACCGCTGCTCGGCTCGTCACACTTTCCGCGCTCGCGCTCGCTGTTCTCGCCGCCTGCGACAACGATCCTGGAAAGGCCAAGGCCAAGGCGACCGTCTCGGAGCCCGCGCAGGCCGTTTCGGTCACGAACGCCGCTGCATCGCCGGCGACTGGCAAGTTCGTGTTCTCGCAAGCGGGCTCCAAGGTCGAGTGGACCGGCGCCAAGATCACCGCCAAGCACGACGGCTCCTTCGAAGGCTTCACCGGCACGGTGAACCTGGTCGACAACGCGCCCGAGAAGAGCAACGTCACGGTCGACATCGACACCAGCACGTTGAAGGTGGAGCCGCAGAAGCTCACCGACCACCTCAAGAGCAAGGACTTCTTCGACGTCGCCACCTACCCGAAGGCGAAGTTCACCAGCACCTCCGTGAAGGCGGGCGGCGAGAAGGGCGCGACCCACACCATCACGGGCAACCTGGAGCTCCACGGTGTCAACAAGGGCATCACCTTCCCGGCGACCATCAAGGTGGAGGGCAACGACGTCAAGGTGAACGCGGAGTTCGTGATCAGCCGCAAGGACTTCAGCCTGGTCTACCCGGGCATGCCGAACGACCTCATCAAGGACGAGGTCGCGATCAAGCTCACGATCGACGCCAAGAAGGCGCAGTAGAGCCTTAGGCTCGCAGGGGATGCGCGCGCCCGGATCTTCGCTATAGTCGGGACGTGCTTTGGCTCTTCCTCCTCCTCCGCAAGACCTACAACGCGCGCACGGGCTTCGTGCACATGGACTGCCCATACGGCTGCGCCAGCTGTGGCGCGCAGTGCACCGGGCGCGTCTTCGCCGAGGGCTTTGGCACGTACCAGTCGGCGTGGGGCCACGTCGCGAACGGCTTCGACCTCGCGCAGGGGTTCGCGTCGCAGAACTATTACCACCTCGTTCGCGCGCTGCTCGGAAGCGCGGCGTGCCCCGCCTGCGGGAGGTTTGCGCCCGTGCTGGTCAGCCAGACAGAGCACCAGGCCGCGGTCCGCGTGGACCGTGCGACGTCGCGCTTCATCTGGGCAGGCACGGCCGCGGGCGTGGTCCTGGTGCTCCTCCTCGGCGGCGCGCTCTACGACAAGAGCGGGTGGCTCGCGCTGCTCGGCCTCAGCCTGGCCATCACGTGCGGGCTGCTCGTGCTGCATGCGCGCACGCCGAACGGCCTGCCGCTTCGTCTGAGCCACCCGCGCAACGTGTCGTTCTACTGGCAAGACCAGTGGGTCGTGCCGAACACCACGTACACGCCATCTCAAGACACGCCGGTCGCGCGCACCGGACTCTTCTCCGGCCTCACCTATGGGGGCGCTTGCGTCGCTGGCCTCGCGGCGGTCACCACGCTCGTGACGTGGGCGTCCAGCTTCCAGACCTTGCGCGTCGTGAACCTGGAGGATGCAACCATCCACATCGTCGTCGACGACGAGCCCCTCGGGGACGTGACCACACACGTGGACGCCACGGCGGACGCACCTCAGCAGACCTTCTCGCTCCGGTCGGGAAGCCACGTGATCGAGGCATTTTCGGCCGACAATCAGCTCATCGAGCGACGCACCGTCGACTTCCACGCGTTCGATCGGCAGTGGATCTTCGCGCCGCGCCCGCGGCTCCACAACGCATGCCTGGCGACCGTGGTGACGACGTATTCGAAATACGGGAGCGCGCCCGCGCCGGTGATCACGCCCTATCCGCCGCCGCCCTTCACCACGCGCGTGGATGACGCGCTGGTGGGCTCGCCCACTTCGGTGACGATGGACCAGAACACGTCGGAGACCACACGCACGGCGCTTCGCGTCTTCGACTGCTCCACGATGGACGACGAGCCCGCGTCGTTCGCGACGCGCACACGCGCGCGGCCGTAGGCCTCACGACTTCGCGTCGGTGTTCGCGTCGGTCTTCGCGACGGCCTCGATCGCGCAGAGGACGCCGCGCGCCTTGCTCCGTGTCTCGTCTGCCTCTGCGCGCGGATCGCTCGCCTCCACGAGACCGGCGCCGGCAGTGACCTCGAAGACGCCGTTCTTGCAGGTGGTCGTGCGGATAGCGATCGCAAAATCCAGGTCGCCCGTGTCCGCCACATAGCCGACTGCGCCACCGTAGATGTTGCGAGGGCGCGCCTCCAGCTCGCGGATGATCTGCATCGCGCGGATCTTCGGCGCGCCGGACAGCGTGCCGGCGGGGAACGCCGCGCGCACCACGTCCATGGGCGGCGTGCTGGCTGCCACCTTGCCGCGGACTTCGCTCACGATATGCATCACGTGCGAGTAGCGCTCGATCGCCATCGTCTTCGTGAGGTGCACGCTGCCGATCTCCGCGACGCGGCCCACGTCGTTGCGGCCCAGGTCGATGAGCATCACGTGCTCCGCGCGCTCCTTCGGGTCCGCGAGCAGCTCCGCCTCGCGCGCGCGGTCTTCCTCTTCGGTCTTGCCGCGTGGTCGCGTACCGGCGAGCGGACGCACCGTCATCGTGCCATCCTCCAGGCGCACCATGGTCTCCGGGCTCGCGCCAGCGATCTGCGTGCGCGTGGTCTCACCCTTCGCGGGCGGTAGATCCAGATAGTACATGTACGGCGATGGGTTGATGAGCCGCAGCGCGCGATAGACGTCGAACGGATCGCGGCCCCGTGCAGGCACGGAGAACGTGCGCGCGATGACGATCTGGAAGGCGTCACCTGCCGCGATGTACTCCTTCGCGGCGTGCACGCGCGATTCGTACTCGGCGTCGCTGAGGTCCACGGTGACGTCTCCCGGGATCTTCGCGCGGTCCGGCACCTCGATGTCGCGTAGCGGCGCGTAGGGCGTGGCGAGCAGCTCAACGATCGCGCGCTCCACGGATGCCTGCGAGGCAGCGGCCACGGTCACGGTCTGCGACAGCGCGTCGAACACCACGACGGTCGAGCCGCCGAAGAGGCGCGCAAGCGGCACGAAGTTCTTTGCCCAGGTCTCGTCCTTGCCTGCCGGCACCTTCTCCATCACATGGACGATGTCCCACGCCAGATACCCCACGTGCGCGCGCGCGAGCTTCTCCGCGACGCTCTTCGGCGCGGCGTCCGTGGTGTTGCGCACCAGATCCGCGATCACCGCGAGCGGACCGTCGGCAGCGTTCGGCGTGCGCAGCGGCCGCGGGGGCGCGGCGCCTTCGATCTCCCAGCCCGTCCTCAGCAAGCGGGCCTCGTACGTGGGCCGATAGCCCAGGATCGAGTAGCGCGCCCACCTGTCGCCGCCCACCACGCTCTCGAAGAGGAACGACGCGCCGTCGGGATCCTTCGCGCGCAGGTTCGCGTACGCCTGCACGGGCGTGAGCCCGTCGGCCACGATCGTCTTCGTGTGGATGCTCATTGGGTGTAAATTACACTCATTCCGCGCGGCTTTTTCAGCCTGCTGTGAGGCCGAGGAGCTTGCGTGCGCGGGCGGGGTCGAGCGGCTCGCGGCCGACGCTCTTCGCGTACTCCGCCGCGCGCAGGACGAGCGGCGCGCTGCCCTCGGACAGGACGCCCTTCTCCAGATAGATGTTGTCCTCCAGGCCGACGCGCGCGTGACCGCCGAGGCGAATGGCGAGCTCCGTCATGGGGCGCTGGTGACGACCGACCGCGGCGACGGCCCACGTGGCGCCCTCGGGAATGAGCGTGCGAAGGTACTGCACGTTTGCCTCCGTCGCGCCGATGCCGCCAGGAATTCCGAGCACGAACTGGAAGTGGAGCGGAGCACCGATGGCGCCTTCGCGGACCAGCGCGAGCGCCTCTTCCACGTGCCCCACGTCGTAGCATTCGAGCTCCGCGATGCTGCCGGACGACTTGAGCTTCTTCGCGAGCTCACGGATCTGAGGGCGCGTGTTGACGAAGACGTCATCGCCGTAGTTGATGGTGCCGCAGTTGAGCGTGGCCATCTCTGGTTTGCAGTCGAGCGGCTGGGCGCGCTCGTCGATGCTCATGCCCACCGCACCGCCCGTGGAGGTCTGCACGATGACGTCGGTCTTCTGGCGGATCTTCGCGATGGCCTCTGCGAAGCGCTCGCGGCTCTGCGTGGGCGTGCCGTCCTCGTTGCGGACGTGGAGGTGGATGACGGCGGCGCCGGCGTCCCGACAGCGCGCGGCCTCGTCGGCGATCTCCGTGGCGGTGATGGGCAGATACTTGGTCTGCGCGCGCGTGACCTCTGCGCCGACGATCGCCGCGCACAGCACCACGCCCGCGGATTCCGGCGTGACGAGCGCCGAGGACCCCGGCTCCGGCCCGGCGGGCAACGCGCGCATGTAGAGGCCCTTGGGGTTGCGCTGCAGATCCTTCGGCGTGACGCACGTGCCAGTCGCGCGCGCGACCACCACGGGCTCCGCGAGGATGTCGGCAGAGCTCGCGGGCGCACCCGCCCTGCGGATGTTGCTGATCACCTTCTGCGCGACGAACGTCATCGTGCGGCTCGTGTTGCCCATCTTTACGAGCTCCGCGGTCGCCTCGATGTAGTCGCCCGCGAACACGGGCGCGAGGAACTCCACGGACTCGTATGCGCGGAAAAGGCCCTCGTCGCCGTCCAGGCGAATCAGGAGCTCTGTCGCCAGATCACCGAACAAGGCGAGCATGCGAGCCCCGTCGACGAGCTCACCAGCGTAGTGCGCGTCGTGAGCGCTCATGCGAAGACGCAACGTGACCTTGGTACCCAGCATGGCCGGAGAAAATAGCACAAGGGCGACGGCGTCAGTAGGTGGACAGGTTCACGAGGTCGATCCCCGGGCCCGGAAACGACGGGCTGGCAACATAAAGCCTGTCGCCGAAGATCGTCGCGTTCGGTTTGGTTCCGCCCGCCGTCAACGTGATGGTGTCCGAACAGCCGGTGCCGTCGAGGTTGCATCGCACGAAGCCGCCCTTCGACGACATGCTGGCGTACGCGGACGCGAAGAGGCGATGGTGCGTGAAGTCGAGTACGAGGGAGGGGTCCTGACGCGAATCGACGACGTCCTCAGGGGGACGCGGGGGTCGTCGTCTTCAGCCAGGTGAAGACCATCGGGAGCACCTCGGCGAGCCCCGGGGCTTTGTCTTCCATCTGCGCCATCTTCACCTTGATCGTGGCGTCGACGATCGTGCCCTTCTTGGTGTTGTTGTCGTACGGAACGAGCTTCACGTCGATCACGAGCTGTCCCTTCTCCACAATCGTCCCCGCGAGCCAGTGGCGGGAGGCGGCGGTGTTGGTGATGTGGATTGATTCCGAGCCGTCGTCGCCGGTCTTTGTCGTCGCCCCGAGAACGACGTCGATCCCGGCGCTGAGCGTGATCGTCGCGGCGACGCTGCGGACGCCCGCCTTCACCTGATCCGAGCTCACGTGCGCGGCCGTGAACGGGGCGTCCCCGTCTGGGTTCTTGATCTGCGTCCATTTCCCGATGGAGAGGAACTGCTTCTCGATCGCGGACAGCGACCGGTCCTTCACGAAACCAACGAGGTGCGTCTTCGCCGACTGGGTGGCGGTGATCGTGGTGTCGTTGTCGATCTTCGTGCCGCTACTCACGACCGAGTCGTAGGGCGTCAGATCCTGCGACGTCGCCTCTCCGTCATCCGACGTCGACGCGGTGCACGCAACACCTCCAAGCGAGATGACCAGAGCAGAGACGACCGACAGACGAGCGAGCGTTTGCATGGCTCCCCACCTGCTACATGCATGCCAATGTGTGCAGGTCGATATCCATCGAGAAATCGAGGTAAAGAGTCACGATCGTGTGCTGGCAGTGGATGACGGACGGACCGTCACCGTCGTGCAACGCTTGGGCGTGTTGATGCTGCTTCTGCGATCAGAAGGGGCTCTCGGGCGACAGGAGCTCGCACGCGCCCTCCGCGCATACAGCGCGATAGGCCGAGAGGGGGTGGGGCGGCGCCCGGCACATCGGCGATTCGCCGCACACCTGGGACGCGCACTTCTTCACCTCGGTCGCGCGCATCTCGACCGATATCGCGCGCGCAAGTGGGCACGGCCAGCAACAGCGCGCCGCGCGAAACGTGAGCAAGCAGTCCGCATCGACGGCGCACGCGCCCATCTGTGTCTTTCGCTTGGCGGCCGTGATTCCGCTGGGACGTAGCGTGGCGGATGCGTCTGCGTCGTCACTGATCAAGACGCCCGCATCCGATGCGAGGGTGCGGGGGTCAGTCGACGTCGCGCCCGCGTCGGATGGAGGGCCGGCGTCACCAGCGATCGCCGATGGAGGCGCAGCGGGATTCGACACGGCCGGAGCGCGAACCTCGGCGGGCGGCGCCTGTGGAGCCGCGCCGCATGCGCCGACCACGCCGAGCGTGAGCGGCGCGAGCCACTTCAAAGCTCCGTTCCGTTGCATGGGTGCACCGTACAGCATGCGCCACGCGTTTCTTCTAGAAGAGGCTGCGTTGGTTGCCGGCGAGCCGATCGAAGCTCGTGCCCAGGAGATGCAGCACCACGTCACAGACGGGCGCGAGTTGACGTTCGATGTAGTGCGCGTGATCGATCGGTGATTTGCGCTCGCTCGTGGGCTCCGGTCCGCGCGTCGTCATCACGTACTCGATCTCGCGCTCGTCCTGTCCCTCTTCCACGCGCATGCGTGCCGCGCGCACGTGCGGTGGCGCCGAAGCGTTCGAGTACTGATCAAGCTTCTGTCGCAGCCGCTTCCGGTAGACGAGCTCCGCGTCGAGTCGCCCGCCGACGACGTCGCGCGCGATCTCTTCGAGCCAGCTCTCGTACGGCTCGTCCGAAAAGACGCGCCGCAGTAGCTCACGCTGGACGCGGCGGGCGAGCGGCGTCCAGTCCGTGCGTACCGCCTCCAGTCCGCGCACGACGACCTCGAGCCCTCCGTCCTTCCGAACGAGGCCTGCGTATCGCTTCTTGGACCCGCGCTCCGTGCCGCGCGTCGTCGGCATGAGGTACCGGAGATAGTGCGATTCGAATCGCAGCTCGAGCACGCTCTCGACGTCGAGCTCTTCGCGAAGCTCTCTCGCAAGCGTCTGGGTGAGCTCCGCAGCCAGCGCCTTGCCCTGGTCCGCAAGAGAGCCACCAGGGGTCCGCGCCTCGGCGTTTGCAAAATGCACGAACAGCGAGTCCGTGTCGCCGTAGATCACGGGGAGCCCGCGCTCCGTGAAGAACGCCTGCGCGCGCTCGATCACGAGATGACCGCGACGCGTGATCGACGTGGGCAGACGCGAATCGAAGAACCGACAACCAGGCGTCCCGAGCACTCCATAGAAGGAGTTCATGACGATCTTGATCGCGCGGGAGAGCGGCTCGTTCTTCGCGGAGATCGCGCGCGAGCGAGCCTCATGCAGCGTCGAGATGAGGGCCGGCAGGATCGCGCCCTCACGCGCGAACGTCGCCCCGTCCTCGCCGGGGATCGGCGACGCGCCCGGCTGGAAGAGGCCCAGCGGGTCGATCTGGAACGTCCGGATGATGCTCGGATACAGGCTTCGAAAATCGAACGAGAGGACGTCGCGATAGAGGCCCGGCACGGAGTCGAGGACGTAGCCGCCGGGGCTCGCGATCATGTCGACGTCGGTGCCCACGTCGGGCGCGACGAAGCCGCGACGGTGCAAGCGAGGAAGGTACAGGTGATCGAACGCCGCCACGGAGCCGCCCTGGCGGTCGAGCGCGAGCCCCGTCAGCCGCGCGCGCTCCATCGCGAAGCCGAGCAGGTCGGCCTTCTCGAAGATGTCGAGCGTGAGCTTGCAGTCCTCCAGATTGTACGCGGCGAGCGCGTCCACGTCCTCTGCGTGCATGCGCCGGATCTCCGCCACGGGGTCGACCCCCGATGCGATCTTCTTCCCGCGACCAAGCAGCTCGTGCGCCACGTGGTCCAGCGTGAAGCGCTCGAAGCGATGCGTGGCAGACTTGAGCGTGGCGATGCCGTCCAGCACGGCGCGGCCCGGCACGCGCGCGATCGACACCTGCTGCGTGGTGGTGCCAGCGAGCACACGCGCGTTCTCCCGTGCGCGACCGATCCCGAACGGGACGCGGTGCTCACGACACCGCGCCTCGAGCACGAGAAGGTCGAACTCGACGACGTTCCAACCGCACAGCACGTCCGGGTCGATCTCGCGGATCGACCGGAAAAAAGCGGTCAGCAGCGCGCGCTCGTCCGGAACGAACGTGATGACGCCGCGGTCCTTACCGCTTCCGATCACGAAGACCCGCCCCACGTCACGCGTGGCGAGCGCCGCCGAGAGCAGCGGTCCGTCGAAGCCGTCGGTCTCCAGATCGAGCGCGAGCAGCGTCAACGTCGGCTGAGCATCCGTGGTCGTGATGGCCGGGTTCTCGAAGCACAGTACGCCATCGCGCTCTCGCGCCTTTCCACGCAGCTCGAAGGCGCCCGTGATGAAGCGCTCCATCAAGAACCGCTCGTGCGGCTTCACGTCCGACTCGAGCGTCACGCCCAGCTCCGCGCGAATCCGGTCGCGCTCACGCAGCATCGCGCGCTGCGAGTCGAAGTAGATCGCGTCGACCGGCTCACCGCGCATGGTCGCGAGCGGCCTCTCTGCGCGCCGTGCCCCGCGCGCCTCCGCGCCGCGCGGAACGAACATGACGGACTCCTGCCGCGTGAACCGCGCACGCACCGGCGCGGAGGCGGAGCGGCCCCACAGGATGATATCCACGCCACGGTCAGCGTCGTACCACTCGCGAGAGAGCAAGAACGCCGTGGTGGTGATCTCTTCCTGCGTCGCGCTCAAGGGCAGGAGAGCCTACCGCGAGCCGCGCCTCTGCGAAGCATCCATGCTCACCCCTGCGTGATGAGGGCGGTGAGCGCGGTCTTGTCTGGGTCCACCAGCTGCTTCAGGCGCTCCGCGTTCACGTCTGCGACGATGATGTCGCCGACCTCGTCGTTCACCGTGCTGAAGATGCCGCGCTTCTGCATGCCCTCGGTCTGGCGCTGGTTGTCACCCGTGGGCGTGAGGTAGTGCACCGCGTCGATCTTGTAACGATGGATCAGGAAGAGCTGGTTCAACGTCATCAGCCGCTTCTTGCGCAGCGAGAGGTCGAACGTGTTCTGGTCGCGAATGGAGAGGATGTGTCTTCCGCGGCGGTCCTGGATCTTGTCGAAGATCACGTTCGCAGCCTTTTCGCCCTCTTCCGTCAACACGGAGAGCTCGAGGAGCTCGGACCCCGAGCTGTGCGGACGCAGCGCGACGCGCAGCTTGTTCTTGACGCCGTGCTTCGCGCGCCAGAGGTCGAGCCACTCTTCGAGCAGCTTCGGCGGCACCTCCGTCTGCACCACGTGCTGGAACTGTGTGGAGCCCTTGCCCATCGCCTTCGTCGTTGCGGTGCGACCCGCCAGCGCCATGAGCCCCGCGTCCGCGCGCGGTCCGCCCACGAGCGTCTGCGGCGTCCGGTACGGCGACTCCAGCAGGCGGAACTTTCGCTGCAGCCGCGCGAGCGCGAGCATGCCGTCCTCGCGAAGTGCCTGTGAGAACTCCTCACCTGCCAGGCCGTCGATCTGGTGGCCGCCATACGTGATGAAGTTGAACACGAAGCCCAGCTTGCCGAGCTCCTCCGGGAACTTCCGCATCTGGTCGTCCGACAGACCCGTGGTGTCCCAGTTGAAGGAGGGCGACAGGTTGTACGCGAGCATCGCGTCGGGGAATTTCGCGTGGATCGCGTCGGCGAAGACCTTCGCGTCGTGCAGGTCCGCGGTCTTCGTCTCCATCCAGAGGATGTCCGCGTACGGAGCCACCGCGAGCGACTTCGCGATCGCGTAATCGATGCCGCCGCGCACCTGGTAGTAGCCGTCCGGCGTCTTCGCGTGCTCGCAGTCCCAGACCACGTGCACGCCCATCTCCTTCGCCTTCTCGTTGATCACCCAGAAGGAAGCGCGCGCCGCGAACGAGAGCCACTCGGGCTCCGTCATCGGGAACTGCACGCCCTCGCTCGAAAGGAAGCGCATGACCTCGGCGACGGCCTCGCCGTACGTCTTCACGCCGGCCTCCGCCTGCCACACGTCCACGTAGCGGTCGAAGACCTTGTCGAGCGCGGCGTCCACGGCGACCTTGCCGCTCTTCTCGTAGTCGGCGATCGCCTCGGTGAGCAGCTTGCCCAGGCCCACCTCGTCGAGCCATGCGTCGGCGGCGGCGTACTCCTCCTCGCTCGTGGCGTAGAGCTGGTGGCCGGAGAGCTCCTCGATGCCCGCCTTCTGGAAGCGGCGAAGGATGCCCAGGAACGCGACCTTGAAGCTCGGCACGTGGCTGACGTTCGTGGCGCCCAGGATGAAGGGCTGATCGCGCTCGTCGCTGCGGCCGTCGAGCAGCGTGGCGGACTCTGCGTCCGTGCGCGCGACGATGAGCCCCGGCACCTGCATGATGTCGAGCTGGAACCGCGCCGCCGAGAGGCGCTTGATCTGCTCGTCCTCGGAGACCAGCACCTTGCCGCCCTGGTGGCCGCACTTCTTCACGCCGGGCTTCTGATCCTCGATGTGGTAGCCGGGCACGCCCACCTCGACGAAGCGCCGGACGAGGTTTCTCACGTGAGCGTCGCCGCCATGACCGGTGTCCGCGTCGGCGATGATGAACGG
Source organism: Myxococcales bacterium (assembly GCA_025355005.1). Taxonomy (GTDB): domain Bacteria; phylum Myxococcota_A; class Polyangia; order Polyangiales; family Polyangiaceae; genus JANXLV01. The sequence continues at coordinate 16,671 of JANXLV010000374.1, forward strand.
GCGGAAGTCGACCGAAGGCGAGGACGAACGCTGCGCCTCCGTCATGCGGGCACGCGCGAAGAACTGGTTCCTGTCGGCGGTGAGCAGCGCACGCACGATCGGCGCGGCCTCGTTCGGGACCTGCGAGAGCGGATAGCTCGCGAGGTCGGGCCCGGGATCCTCCTGTGCGGAGCCCTTCGCGGACGTGGCCCAGCCGCCGAGGTAGATCCCCTCGATGCCGGCGCGCTTCATCGCCACGGCCTGGCCCGGCGAGAACGGGCCGAACGTGGTGACGCACTTCTTCTGGACGAAGAGCTCGCGCAGACGCGCGTGGAACCCCTCGGCCGCCTCGCGTGCCACGGTGTAGTCCGTGCGGATCGACCCGCGCTGCTCCACGATCTCGCGCGGCGAAAAGAGCCGCTTTTGTCCCTTGAAACGCGGGCTCTCGAACCAGCGCCGCATCGCGGCAACCTCATCCTCGAACGTGGCCATGACGGCATCTTATCCGAGGTGCCCCGGGAGTTGTGGAGCTGCTTTCCGCGCGTGCCCTGCCGGGGTCTGTTCGCCTCGTGTATAGTCCGCGATCGACGATGGGGAACATCACGCGCTCCTCCACGACGCTGGCCCTGTCGGCCGCGTTGTCGCTCGTCCATGCGGTGCTTTCTCCTGGGCTCGCGCGCGCCGACGACACGTTGCACGAGGGCATCTCCGTGGAGGGCGGGGCGCGCACCGACCAGCGGGCGCTGGCGCGTGCCCAGGCGGACGTCGCCGTGCTGCCGTTTCCGGGCGGCGTGGGGCTGTGGAATGGGCCCATCGACGCGACTCGCCTGGAGATCACGGCGCGAGAAGATTTGAATCCCATCGGGCATCCCACCGTCGAACAGGCTCGCGTGCAGCTGATTCGGTGGCCGCATGTTCACGTGCTCGGCGTGGAGCACGATCGGCGCATGGGGTCCATGTTGGCGGCGGAGGTGCTGGGACTGTACGTGCCCCTACCTCTCCTTGGCGAGATCGGGGGTCGGAGTTGGCTCGTGATGCAAGGCGGCGCGAACATCGGGTACCGCTGGCTCAGCACCGACGTGGAGGCGAGCGCGGACGGGCACGTCGCCGCGACCACAGCGCTCCTGTCGCTGAACGCACAGGCAGCCCTCTCCGGCCGCTGGTCGGTGCGCGGCCTCTTCGAGGGCACCTACACCGCAGCGCTGGGCTCGATCGATGACCGGGCAAAGTACGGCCACGTCGCTGCCTTCAGTGGTCGCATCTCCCTGTATGTCGACGTCTCGAGGGGCTCGCCCATACGACTTGTCCCCAGAACCGATCCGACGACAGGGGGTGTCACGTATAGGAGAGAGACGAACGAGGGCCGTCGCCTACGGGTCATGCTCCTCGCAGTCGAAGGCGAAGCCCGCCCAGTCAACACCCTCTCCACAGCCAGGGACATCGCCACCGCAAAGATCGGGGTGGAATATGGCTACTAGCGTCCGCCCCTTCAACGTGGCCCTCCTGGCAACCGTCCTCGGCACCCTCACGACCCAATCCCCAGCGCACGCCACCTCGCCCTCCCGCAACGCGGACGCAGTCGTAGAAAACTTCCTCCCGATGAACCGCACCTCCGCCCTGGAAATGCGTGTAGCCCAGCTCCACGGCTACCTCGCCCAGATCGCCGTCGCGGTCCCGAACGCGCGCATCAACAACATGGGCAACTTCTGCGGCGCCTTCACCTTCTACGACGCCGCGAGCCTTCCGCGCCCCACGTGGCTCACGCTCACGGAGATCCCGCGCGACCGCTCCGTCGAGACGTTCGCGCGCCTCGCCCTCGAGTGCCAGCAGGACTTCGTGCACGAGAACGGCGATCAGGGGGAAAACGGGGCGTTTCGTGCGGCGTGGGCGCTCGACTTCCTCTACTTCAACCGTCTCGCCGACACGACCGGCCACAGCGTCGCGGACGTGCTCGCGTTCCGCGATTCATTGAACGAGCTCTACGTCGCCACCGTCCTGCTGCGCGAGCTCGGACGCAGCGACGCGGTGCGCGCGGGCGTGTACGTCGAGCACGCGCCTGATTTCCTGGACGCGAAGGGCCTGTCGCGCGCGGACGTGCTGCGTCGCTTCGCCGGCTTCCTCTCCGCGTTCTCTCCGCAAGAGCAGCCCGTACTGGACGACTTCATCCAGCTCCTCGATCTGCGCCAGGATTACCTCGCGCCGTTCGGCCGCGCGACGTTGAACATGATGGACAGCCCCGACGACCTGCGCGTCCTGTCCGCGTTCTTCGCCTACGAGAACCATCTGCGCCTGCATCCCGAGCTCCTCGCCGAGCCGCATGGTGGCTGGCACCGCCTGATGAAGATCACCGGCAACGATGCGCGCCAGGCCGTGCGCGTGCTCGGGCTGCTCGCCTCCGTGCACCTCATCGTCTTCCGCGATCTCGTGCCCGCGCTGGCGCACCGCGGGCTACTCACACCTGCGATCGCGCGCGCCTTCTACGAGGCGTCCCTCAGCTACTTCATGGTGAACGAGCTCGACGAGCGCGCTGCGAAGAACGGCCCGAACGATCACTCGCTTGTCTACCATTTCTTCTTCCCCGATCACTACGAGACCTCGAATTGGAAGTGGTACCACTGGTACAATAACGCGTATTCTGGTTGCGAGCTGCGCCGGAAGGGCTACCCCAAGGCCGCGATCGTCGGGGCAATTGGCTCGATCGGGCTCTTGTATGAGGGGATGGAGCTCAACATGGCGATTCCTTGGCGTGAAACGATGAAGCTCGACCCGCGGGTCAATCCGATCGTAGAAGGGTTCGACGACGTGCGCATCAACCAGGACGGCGCTGCGTACGGCGCGGAGATCTGTCATTGAGCAGGGGTAGAAAGCAGGGGACTCGTCTCGCGCTCGCCGGTCTGGCGTTCTGTGTGCTCGGCGTGCTCAGCGTCGGCCCAGGCGAGAAGAGCGTGGCTGCGTCCGAGAATGCGCCCACACCCGGCTCGTGGCGGAAGCTAGCCGTGCGCACGTTCGACCTGCCGGACGACGCCGACATCGACACGACGTTGAAGGATCTTCCTCGGCTGCTCCGCCACTTCCATCCGCAAGGCGTGAAGGTCACGGACCTCTCCGTGGCGAACGAAGGCCCGCGCAAGCTCCCGCGCGTCATGTTCAAGGCCACGATGCATGTGAACGTGGACGTCGGTCCCGTCCGCGTGGAGAAGGACGAAGAAGTGTGGGTCCGCGCCGACGTGAGCGCGCGCGCCGGTCGCTGCGCTTACGACGCGAGCCGCCTCGGCTTCGAGGTGAAGCTCGATCTCTCCGCGTCCGAAGAGCCCGTGTCGGCGAACGTGCAGACCATGGTCGCTGCTCTCTGCGTGGATCCGAAGCCCGCTGACACTGCGATCGGCGGCACGCCAGTGCCTCGCCACGCAGAGCTCACGAGCTTCATGCAGGTCGGCCCTGACTACGGCACACGTGTCGCGGGTCGCCTTGCGACGAACATGCTGATCAAGCAGACCGATCCGATCGTGGCCGCTGTTCAGGGCTCGCTTGTCACCAGCGCGGGAACCGCGATCGCTCCAGCGGTGCCACTCCCAGCGCCTCCTGCGATCCTTCCGCGCCGCATCGGCGTATCACCTCAGCCGGTCGCGGCCACACGCAACGCGCGTGAGCTCGTGCGACCGCTGAAGGAGCTCTGAAGAAGAAGGAGAAGAACCCGTCCGCCGATCCAAAACGACCGTTCGCGGGCATTTTCGGGCGTTTCAGGCGCGACGAGGGTGCTTTTTCCGCGTCACCATGGTACCGAATTCAAAGCTTTTCCAATGACCTTGCCAGAGAACTCAGTCCTCGTCGAAGCACGCAATCTTCCTTCCCACGTTGGCATCATCATGGATGGCAACGGTCGCTGGGCGCAGCAGCGTGGGGCACCCCGCGTTGACGGTCACCGCGAGGGATCGAAGGCCGTTCGCCGCATCGTCCGCGCCGCCCGCCGCCTTGGCCTCCGCGCCCTAACGCTGTACGCGTTCAGCGAGCAGAACTGGGAGCGCCCCGAGGGTGAGATCGACGCGCTCTGGACGCTGCTCCGCGAGTTCCTCATGTCGGAGCGCGATGAGCTGCTCGACAACAAGATCCGCCTGAACGCCATCGGCAACATCGGTCGCTTGCCGGGCCTCGTGCGCGCCGTGCTGGATCCGCTCCGTCGCGAGACCGAGGAGGAGAAGGCCGAGATGACGCTGACGCTCGCGCTGTCCTACGGCGGCCGCGAGGAGATCGCGCAGGCCGCGCAGAAGCTCGCGCGCGACGTCGCCGCCGGCAAGATGCGCCCCGAGGACGTGAACCACGAGTCGCTGCGCGCGCAGATGCCCAGCCTGGAGTTCGGCGATCCGGATCTCATCATCCGCACGGGCGGTGAGCGCCGCATCTCGAATTTCTTGCTCTACGGGCTCGCCTACGCAGAGCTCTACTTCGCGGATGTCCTGTGGCCTGATTTCGAGTCGACGGATCTCTACGCCGCCGTGGCGAGCTATCAGGCGCGCGAGCGTCGCTTCGGTCGCGTGGGCAAGCCTGCGCCGCTGCTCCCGGATGCAAAGCCGCTGCGCCTCGTCGGCTGATCGCCTAGCCTGAGCGAAGCCCGAGATGTCGAACGAGCCGACCGCGAAGCCCGAGAGCGCGAACGCGAACCTTGCGGTGCGCATCGCCACGGCGGCGGTCGGCGCGCCTGCGATCCTGCTCATCCTGTATCGCGCGCCTCACTGGGGCGGCTTCCTTCTGATCTTCATCGCGACGCTCATCGGCGCGTGGGAGCTCTTCGGGATGACGCATCAGGAGGATCCGCCGAGCCGCATGATCGGCGTGGGCCTGACCGCCGCGGTGTCTTGCGTCTTCTACTGGTGCAGCGGGCAGCCGAAGCACTACATCGCGATGATGATCGTGGTGCCGCTCCTGGGCCCGCTGGTCACGCTGCTGCGGCTGGGCGACATGAAGACCGCGGCGCTGCGAGCGTGCGCGATGAGCATGGGCCCCATGTTCGTGGGATTGCCGCTCACGCTGCTCGCTGTGATGAACCGGGATATCGGACTTCAGACGGGCGTCGCGAGCGACGGGCCCGGCTTCGTGATCCTCAGCATCATGCTCGCGTGGTTCGGCGACACGGGCGGCTACTTCGCTGGCCGCTTCCTCGGCAAGCACAAGCTCTACCCGGCGGTGTCACCGAAGAAGACAGTCGAGGGCTCGATAGGCGGCCTCGCAGGCAGCGCGCTCGGCGCGGTGATGGCGCACTTCTGGTACCTGCCTTCTCTGCCGCTCGCGACGGGCATCGGCCTCGCGCTCGTGGCGGGCGCGCTGGGTCAGCTCGGCGATCTCGGCGAATCGCTCCTGAAGCGGTCCACGGGCGTGAAAGACTCCGGAGCGATCGTGCCGGGCCACGGCGGCATCCTCGATCGCGTGGACGCGCTCATCATGACGGGCACCGTCGTCTACCTCTACACGCTGTTCCGAACCTGAACGGCCTCACGCAATCGGTAGGTCGTTGCTCACTCCGGAGCTCCCTCCGTCACCGGAGCCGAACGCGCGCGCGTTCTACGGTCGTCGCCAGGTGGACTGCGTCGTATCCGAATTTCTCGCGCACGGCGTCGACGGTGCGCGCGCGTCTCGCGCCGCCGTCCATGGTGGGAAGCTGCAGCTGCGGGCCTTCGAGCGAGAGCTTTCCGAGTCCGACGCCGAGGAGCCGGACAGCCATGCGGCGCGTTCGCGCGCGGCGGTAGAGCGCGAGCACAGCCCGGTGTATGTCGCCGTCCACGTTGCTCGGCGCGATGGTGCATGAACGCGTGATGGTCTCGAAGTCGCTGTACCGCAGACGGAGGGTGACGCAACCGGCGCGCACTCCGCGGGACCGCGCGCGGGCGCATACGTGCTCGCAAAGACCGCAGAGGATGCTCGCGGTGTCGCGCGCGCTCTTCTCGCCGAACGTGCGCTCGTTCGAGATGCTGCCCGCCGCGAGGCCACGCGGATCGTGCTCGCGAAACGCGGGGCGCTCGCGTCCGAGGTCGGCGGAGCCGCGGCCACGGGCGTCGCGACGGATACACGCCGTGGTTGCCCCGAAGATCGGGCGCAGGACCACATCGGGCGCGCGCACCAGCTCCGCGAGCGTGACGATCCCCGCGCGCGCGAGCTTCGCCTCGGACACCGGCCCGATGCCCGGCAGCTTGCGCACTGGCAGCGGCGCAAGGAACGCCTCTTCTTCGCCGGTGCGCACGAAGCGAACGCCCTGCGGCTTCGCGAGCGTGCACACGACCTTCGCGAGTGACTTGCTCGTCGCGAGGCCTGCGCTTGCGGGGAGGCCGAGCTCGTCGTCGATCGCCTTCGTCATCGCGCGGACGGCGCGAACGATGGTCGCGTCGTCGTCTGCGTCCTCGGGCTTCTTGTAGAGCGACTCGCAGCCGTGGAAATCGATGTACTGCTCGTCGATGCTCGCGGCCACGACGATGGGGCTCCAGCGTTCGACGATCTCACGCGCGCGAGTGGAGTAGTCGCCGTACGCGCCATGATTTCCAGCCACGAAGATCGCGCTGGGCGCCATGTCGCTCGCTTCGCGGATCGAGATGCCCGAGCGCACGCCGAACGCCCGCGCCTCGTAGCTCGCCGACGTGACGACGCCGCGCCCGTGCTTCACGCCACCGACCACGACGGCCTTCCCGCGCAGACTCGGATCGAGCAGCCGCTCGACCGACACGAAGAACGTGTCCAGATCCAGGCAGCAAATGCGTGCAAGCCGCGTACTGAACATAAGTACAGTATGTGCGATTCCGCGGCTTCACGCCAGCACAACGGTCTTCGTCTTTGCCCCGCCCGCTGCAGAGCGCATCCAGGTCGCCAAGCAACTCCGTGATCGGATAACGAAGTAGCGAATCGCAATGTAACCGTTCACGGGTCGCGCGGCCCCGAGCGTGGCTCCGCGCGCCCACCCACGCGGCGCGTCGGCTCGTTCGTATGTCAGGCCGCGAGCAAGCTTGGTGAAGTCTTTCCGAGCATGTGCGCGGTGCAGGCAGCGG
>JANXLV010000380.1 GCA_025355005.1 Myxococcales bacterium
CTCTCAAGCAACTCCGAGAATCCTCTCGGAGCGAGGTGAACCGCCACCTCAAATTTCAACAGAGACCGGGACGCCGCCGTCACCACGCCCAAGAATGGCAAGACGCGAGAGATTCCGCTCGGTGATGACGTGCTCGCTGCGCTGAAGCGTCATCGTCACCTTCGTGGCGAGATCGTCTTCTGCAAGCACGACGGCAGCATGTTCACGAAGGGGGAGAGCAAGCACCCCCTCTGGCGTGCATGCAAACGAGCTGGCTTGCGTCGCATCGGCTGGCACGTGCTCCGGCACACTTTCGCCAGCCACCTCGTGATGCGGAAGGCGCCCATCAAGGCAGTGCAGGAGCTGATGGGTCACTCCACGATCACCATGACCGAGCGCTACGCCCATCTTAGCCCAGACGTTCGCAAGGACGCCGTGCAGCTCCTGAACAACCCGCCGCCCGGTCACGGCCATACTGCGGCCATGAGCGAGGGCGGGTCATCGAGGTAGCCGAAAACGTTACCGAAACTCTGTGGAGGCGCCGGGAATCGAATCCTGCTGATCTTGGTCTCGACACGCCGCGAAGCGACGGCGATCGTCACGAATTCGCGGATTGGGCCGAGTCGCGCGGTGACGATACGCAGCAGCCAAAACCGGAACCGACCGCCGCGCTGGACGCGGTCGAGGTCGCGCTCGCGAACGCACTCACGACAGCGACCAAAGCGGAGCGATGGGATGTGGTCACGCAGCTTGCACGGGAACTCGAAGCACGGCGGCTGGCGCGGTGGACCAACGTCGTCGTGCTTCCCTCCGCGATTGAGAAGTCGGGGCGCCGATGACCGCCATCGCATATCCCGCCAACGTCTCGACGATCGGTCCGGCCCGGGAAGTGTCAACCGAAGCGTCACGGCCCTACGCGTGCGCGCCCGCGGGTGCCTTGACGCGTACCACTACCAGTACGCGTACCGATGGGTGCGTAGCACCCTCGTGCGTCACCGTCGCATGCGCGACCCCTCCACCGCCCCCGGCTGGTGGCCGTGGCCTGTCGGCGCGGAAGCTCGCCGAGTCGATTCAGCGTCGCCTCATGGCCGGCCCGCTCCACGGTGCACGAGATCGTGCGACGCGCCCAGCCGCGTTTTCCGTCACGCTCACCTGTCGGTCCGGCGCGGAGACCGAGGTTCGCGAGAAGACCGCCGAGTTCCTCCGCGTGGTCGCTCGCCGGGCACCGAAGGTCGCCCTGCTCTGCGTTCTTGACCGTCAACCGAAGACGGGACGCTGGCACATTCACGCACTCGCGCTGCTCCCGCCGACGTTCGACCCGAAGAAGCTCGTGGTGTGGTGGCGTCGATGCTGGACCGTCGCGCGCGCCCGGCCGGTGCGCGCGGCGCAGCACCTCCGGCCGCTGGCCGCGGGCGGCGCGGCCCTGAAGAACGATCTCAACCGCGCGGTGCTGCATCACCTGGCACGTGCTCGAAAGGGCGTTCTGATTCCTGGGCTACCCCCGCTCACCGACCGCGTCACCGCGTGCGGTGCGCTGGCCGGGCTCTGGGCGCGCGTTTGCGGCGCTCGGGGGGTGGTGGTCGCCCTACCGCCTCCGCGGCCCCGCACGCGTCCATCTCGCGCAAAGAAGGTGTCAACCGTCCCGTCACGCCCGGCGAGGACGTGGGTACTCGGCTTGTCCTGCGCGTGGTGCGCGAAGGGCCTCCCAAAGGGCATCCGTCGCGGGGCGCGTTACTGTGGACGGTGTTGTGGGAGCGCAGCTTCGCGTGCGCTTCAGGGCTTCGTGCTGCGCTTGGGCCCGCGCCTAGCGAAGGCCGGCCGCGCCCTGGTGGCTTCACTCGAAGGGAAGGGGTGGGTGCGCCGCGACGCCATCCATGCGGTCGCTGCGGCAGTCACGCAGTCTGCGCGCTCAGGCAAGCCGGTCGCGAACATCCGGCTCGGTGTGCCCTCTTGTGCTTGCGGCAGTCCGATGGCGCCGCGTTCTGACGCGAAGACATGTGGTCAAGCGGGATGCCGCATGAAGTTCCTTCGCTGTCGGGGCGCCGCCGCTCGAAAGCGTGCAAGGGCTCACGCCTTCGTGTTGGCGTTGTTCCACGCACGACGCCGGAAGCCGTTCACCGCGGACGAAGCACGCGCCATTGGGCGCGAGTTCCGCGTGCGTAGCCGCCACGTGGGCGAGCTCCTCCGCCAACTGGTCGAGGAAGACGGAACCGTCTGCATCACCGAGGAGGGTGGGAAGTACGGCTTCCTTCGGCCTCGGCCTCGGCCGCGCCGTCGCGTCGCGCAATGTCTTGCCTCCCACGCTCCGACGTACGACCAACATGCGGCGACGCCGTGAGCGACATGAGACGCGCATCGTCGTGCATGTGTCGTGACGCTTCAGCGGACCCATCAATCTGGAAGGCTGGCGGTGTGCCGAGTGAAACCACGCGGGTCACGGGCCGGTGCCGGTGGCGACGCATGGAAGCGACACGACCGTGGCGCCGAAGATGGGATCGACTTCGCGGACTTGGCTGCACAGATCTGACGGTGATGCGGTCGCCGTGTCGGTCGGATGCATGGCCAGCCCCCTGACGTGCCTGGAGCGTGCGCGCGTCGTGCAGTCTATGGTGCGGTGTTCTCCGCGCGCCCGGCCGCCCACGGTGTGACTCAACACGAGCGCCAATCGCCTCGGCACGATCTATCCGCGCACCTCCGCGCGTCGCCGCCATCCAGGGCCACGCCCGCGGTGTATCCGCACCCTGCAGTTCATGCCGACGCCTTCGAGGGCCGCGCGACGCGGTCTATCCGCGACGTCTCTACCGAACGGTGCAGTCTCCGAGTTGGGGCCGACCAATCACCATGCCGTTGCCCGCGCAGAGGAGCTTGATGTCGTCCCCTTTCGTCAGCTTGCCGGCCTTGCTCTTCTCGGAGTCCTCGAGCGACGCATCAACGGGGATGAACTCGTTCGGCGTCGCGAGCCGTACGACAATTCCCCCAAGCGGTCCCTTCTCGATGCTCGCGACGGTGCCGGAGACCAGCAGCTTCTTCCCCTTGTACGCCTCGTCGGCGCTCACCTCGTTCCCCTGGTACGCGTTCCACAACGTGGCGGCGGTGACCGGCGCGGCGCTGTCCATCTCCGCCTTCGCCGCGGCTTCCTTCTTCATCGCCACACGAAGAGACTCGCGTCGCGCCTGCTCCTCCGACGTCAGCTCGGTGACGAGCGCGAGCCGGTCCAGCGCGTCCACCTCGGTGACGAGCCACGGGCGCGGTGCGTCCCCTTTACCCTGCCATGCTTCCCAACCGAACGGTCCCGCCCCGCTCCGCTTCGAAGCGATGTGCTCCCGGAGCAAGGCTGCATCGTCACCGCGAGACCACGCCGCGAGCGACGAGTAGTCGTGCATAGCGCCGCCCTTCGTGAATGCCGACCAGGTTCCACCATGAGGTTCGGCCTTGGTCGCATCGAGATGCGTGCTGAGCTTCTTGGTGAAGTCATTGGGAAACCTCCCCAGGCGGCCGAAGACCATGAACAACTTGATTGCTGCATCATGCAGCTTCTTCGTGTGCATCGTCTTCATGAGCGCGTCGTTCGCTCCGCTTGTCGCGACGAGCTCGCTCACGTAGGAAAGGAACGCGTTGAGATCGGAGCGCGGACCATTCCACACGGCCTGGTACGCGGTGTCCTTGGCGAGCGCTGCTTCGAGGCCCGGCACTTCGGCAGCCTTGTCGGCGGCGGGGGGCGGAGGTTCCGGTGGAAGCGCTGGCTTCGTCGTCGTCGTGGCTGAAGAGGCAGCGCCAACGGGCGTTGGGGCGCTGTCTTGCCCCTTCGCCTTGCACCCCGCTTCGCCGAGCGTGACGAGTAGCAGCGCAGCCAGGAATGGCAGCAGATTGGTGGCGATCTTGAGCGGTCGGAGGGAGGGCATGGAAGCGATCTTCCTGGACGACCGCACCCTCCGTCAACGTGAATGGAGTGCGATCGCATGGTTTTTATTCCGGCCTGACCCGCCGACCGTCGCCCAGTGCGACAACAAGACCCGAAACGCGTGCTCAAAGACATCGGTCGCCGCGTGGCCGAGATTCGCGGCGCTCACGGGATGACCCAGGAGCGGTTCGCCGAGGAGGTTCTCGGCGTATCGCTCAAGTACCTCCAGGCGGTGGAGGCCGGTCGCGAGAACCTGAGCGTGACGTCGCTCGTGAAGCTCGCCAATCTGGTGCGCGTTCGGGTGACGGAATTGTTCCTGCCGCCAGCGAGCCGCGAAGTGCGACTCGGAAGGCCGCCTCGCCGTTCGACGGCGAGTGTTCGCCCACGTGGGTGACATGACGACCTGGTCCGCTGCGCCCGAAGATCAGCGTATCGACGTCTGGGGCGCGGTCTCACCACCCGGTCTCTGACACGAAGCAGGGAAAGGCTTGCGCGACTTACCGAAGACGGTAACCATGCGTCTCATGAACACGCGCGCTTCGATGGCGGCTCTTGCCGTGGCTCTCGTCGTGGTTGGCGCATGTGCGTCGTCTTCCACAGCCACAGGTTCGTCGCCCAGCATCGACGGAGGTAGCCTCGGCGGCTCGGCCGACGCCGGGGTCTCCGGTGCTCAGGGGGGCGGCTCAGCCACCGTCAAAGGTACGGTGGGGGGCACGTCATTCGACGCCATGGACGCCGTCGCGCTCAAGGGCGTGTACGGAGGTGGGGAAACGGGCATCGTCGAGATCATCGTGGGCGATCACGCGCACCTCTGCGAGACCTACAAGCAGTTGACACCACAGCCAGGCGCGAAGAAAGCCGGACTCTCAACCGTCGGGTTCGCGCTCGGGGAGCCCGCGCCCGGATCCATCGTTCCGGTGGGCACCTATACGCCGGCCGCGAGCCCAACCGAATTGGACAATGTGGGTTGGGAACGTGACGACTCGACTTGCCACTCCAGCGTGAGTGGCGGCGCTGACCTGGAGACGGTGACGTTGACGGCCGTGGGAGAAACGTTCGTCGGGACGTTCGACATCACTTTTCAGAACGGCGAGCACGTGACGGGTTCGTTCACGGCGCCCGTGTGCACAGTCAATCGTCCGGATGCGGGCACGACGACACCAGAAGGCGGGACCTGCCTGCCCTAGGTCATCGATGAGCGCATTCCGACACGGCGCCTGGAACGCCGCTGTCACTGCTGCACGTCGTGCCCGTGACGCGCTTGTACGCGCAGAACGGGCCTGGCCGAGTGCCATTGAGATGGACCTTTTGGTCCCAGCACACGGCGAACAGTCCCTGATCGGCGGAGCTCCCGCAGAACGACGGGTCGGGTGTGGCGCCCGCAGAGGTTCCTGCGTCCTCGCCATTGCAGTCGGCGACGTTGTGGGGCATCCAGCCGTCATCGACCAGGTGGCCCGTCCCATTAGCCGAGCATGAGATGGCCATCGTGGCGGCTCCAAGAGCGAGCACGATGCCGACAGCTGCCCGCCAATCTACAGGCACCCCGATCCCTTCCCTAGCGTTTGGTTCTTGTTGTCGTTGCTGAAGACGAACTCCGGGTGAGCGGAGTCCGGCTCTATCCCGTGGAAGAGGCAGATCATCTCCGACCACAGCGGTATGGGTTGCAGCGCGTACGCCGAAACGCTCTGCGCGTGCCACTCGTCATGCGAGCAGCCGACGATCGGAGCGCAGGTGATCTGGGCTGGGTCTATGTTCATCTGGATCGCGCCGATGTCGGTGTAGGAACGGGCACCATTGGTCAGCGTGTACACGATGCCGTACTCGGTGTTGTTGTCAAACTTGGGGCTGCCCTTCGCGTGAAGGACGCCATGCTCCAAGCTGTTGCCGTTCGTGTCGAGCAGGTCGAACGACAGCTCGCTGTCGCTGCGCAGGTCGTCGTTGCTCGTGTCGAGCACGAACTGGAGCTGGGTGAATGGCTCCGCGGACTGCGGGCCAGTCCATCGACCACCGCAGCCTCCAGGTCTGTTCGTATTGGGGTCGGTGAAGAATGTGGCATCTGGTCCTTGGCCACTTCCGTCGTCGTTCTCGCTAAGGCGGACGACGCCAGGGTGACCGTCACGAAGCAAGCCGTTGCGACAGCTCGGCTGCCCGAACGGACACGCGCCGTTGCCGCTGATGTTGGTCAGGCACGCTTGGGGCACATGGACGCCGGTGAGGTGCGCGGAGAACCCTTCCACGTCCCAGTTGTCGGCGTTGATGCCTCCCTGTCCATTCTCGTGGAGGTGAAGCACGACGCTGTCCACATCGGACGGCGTGATCGCGCCGGGGAGAACCCGCTGGACATCATGCACGGCTCCCCGGTCACTCCATCCACCCTCGCCCTGCGCCTTGATCTTGATGGTCGCGAGGACTGTGCCGCCGGCACTCACGAGGTCCGCGTCTACGGAGCTCTGGTCCTCGACGCCATCTTCTCCGTTCGCGAGGTGGACGAGGACCTGGTTGTAGGTCTGTGGAGCCGTCGGGTCGAACGCGCTAAGCTGCTTGACCAGGCCACACGTGGGCGTGCCCCAACCGGTTGCGAGGTCATAGCCCGCGACCGCCGCGAATCCCTGTAGTCCGGGCGTGGCGCTGTTGAACACGCCGTCCGCGATGTCATGGAAGCTCGTTCCGTAGAGATCCTGAGCGCCGGGCAGTCCTCGCGTCGCGCCGATGGCATAGAGCACGGGGTTCGCGAAACCGACCGGCCCAACGCCGCTCGTCTTGGCGCGTTGGTTGATGAGCGCCGTCAACCCGGCCCACACCGGTGCGGCCACGCTCGTGCCCACAAAACCAGTGGCCTTGCCGTTGAACTTGTAAACGATCTCCCCGACGAATGCGACGCCCGCCACGTCCGGATAGTTGCGCCATTGCGCAGACCCGCCAGCAGGCGTCATCAACGCCGGGTCTTGGTAGCCCGGAATGGGGACGCCACTGCCGCAACAGGTCGGCTGCGGGAAGCAGCTGCACGTATCGAGCGCGTGCCCATCCATGATGCCGCCGGAGGTGATATCCTGCGATCCATTGCCGTAGCCAGGTATCAGCTGGATCGTGCCCGTGCCCAAGGGGCCAACATCGATACCGGGGCAGCCCTGGTTCCACGTGGTCTCGGCGCCGTAGACACCAGCAGCCGACATGTTGAGGTTGGTGCCACCAACCAGAGTTTGGTTCTCGATGTCGTTGATGTTCTGCGGATCACCGATGTCCCCGAAGTCGCCGGAAGCTGTGTAGAACGTAACGCCACGGGCGGCCAGCTCCGCGATCGCCTGCGCCGAGTTGTCACTGCGACCGAAGGAATACGAGTTCGTCGCAACAGTGATCGTGGGGTCATTTGCCATCTGGTGCAGGGCATCGTCGGCATGACCGGTTGCCCCGATGGCCGTCTGATAGACGGTGACCTTGGCGTTGGGTGCCATGGCGAGCGCCAGCTCGATGTCGGCGGCAGCCTCGGATGTCGTGGAGCCGGGTGTGCTCACGTTGATGATCGAAACCTGGCTCGGGTTCGAATTGATTCCTGTCGTCTGCAAGGCGATGTACGTTGGGATGTCCGTCGCGTTCGCGAGAGACCGGAGCGCGAGCACACCAATGACCTGTCCAGTGCCATCGAGTCCGGTGCAGGCCGGATCGTTCCCAAGGTAGGCCGCGCGCAAGTCCGCCGCGTTGAAGAATCCGCTGCCTCCTGTAGGTACGCCGGTGTTGGGTAGGGAGGGCGTGCATCCCGAATCATGCGGTACCTGGTAGTCGTTGAACCCTGTCACCCAGAGCAGCTTGGTCGAGAGGTCAACGGACGGCTCGCGGTCCACCGCCACGAAGAGCGATTCGTTCTGCCCGTCGTTCGTCTGGCGGTAGACGAGATTCGTGTGGAACGCCTTCTCGATCTGACTCGCCGTGCCGCTCACGGTGAGGAGCAGGTTGTTCGTGAAGGAGTGCTGCACTGTGAGCCCAGCGGCCCGCGCCCACTGCGTGAGCGTCGCGTAGTCGGCGTCCGTTGCGCCATAGGTCGCCTTGAAGTCGTTCACGTTGATGTAGTGGCGGTAGGTCGGGCTCTTCGGGTTCGACACGCCGCTGATGAAGGACTTGAGGCCTACAGGATCACGGACCGGAAGACCGATGGACAATGAAAACGTCGCCGTTGATGGCACCGCGCCGATCACCGGGAAAGAGAGATCCGGCTGGTTGCCGTAGTACCCCGAGAGCGGCTGGGAGCCGACGCTGGCGGCTGCGGGCGACAGACCGGTGTTTCGTTCGACGAAGACGCGCCGGCCCAGGCGGATGTCGAATGCTGCGAACGCCCCGCGGGCGGAGACCTCATCGCCCGCCGAGAGCGTGCCGTGCGGTGCCACGATGAGAGCCTCTACGGAGCTTCGGTCTCCGAGGCTCACCGTGGGGACCGCTTGGTTGTCGAAGCCCGCCACCTCGATGTACGGCAGCGGATGTTGCGACGGATCGTGAAAGCACGGGTGATGCTCTTCGTGATCGTCTCCATGCCCGGAGTCGTCGCGCCGACCATGCTCGTCGCGGCACTCGCACGAACGTGCGTCGTCGAAGTCGCCCACCTCAATAGAAGCCCCTTCACCCAGCACCACCGTCGTAGCCACGCGAATGGTGACACGCGACGGTTCGCCCGCTGCGATGGCCTGCGGGCTGTTCGGAAGAGCCACGATGCGCGCGTTCTTGCTGAGCGCGATGCTCGTGAAGGTGTAGTCGCCGGGGACCATGAAGAGCGTGCCGTCCACCGTGAGCGCGGCGTATGCACCCGGGGAAAGCTTGGTGCAGAAGTGCTTGCGCACCGAGACCGGCGCCGTGCCTACGGTGGGCGGTGGCGCGAGCGGCAGAAGGGGCATTGCCGTCGCGGGGAAGGCCGCCTGCCCAGCGAAGACGCCACCATGGTTGTCCACGGTGCGCGTCTGGAGAAGACCCGCGCGGGCATCGTCGCCCACCGAAACGGACGGTGCGTACAGGAGCTGCTGCCGGGACGTTTCCACTCGCCGCCCGAGGAGCAACTGATCTCCGAACGCGGCTGGAGCAGTCATTCGCACCCCGACGTCGCCGGAGTGGACTTCGTCCCAATCACCGAGCGACACGCTGTGCTCGGCGTAGAGGGCGAACTGCTCAAGCGATGGTGTCAGGTTCGGGACGGGTGCTGGCGGTGTCCGCGGGCTCGCTGACAAGTCCGAGGTCGCCGTTGCAGTCGCGCCGTCGGTTGCCGAGCTCTGACATCCGGCAAGCAGCGCGAGAACGAGTCCACCAAGTAACCGCACACGTCCCGAGTCTCTGTTGGTCATGTAGACGCTCCCCCGTTCGCTATTCGCGACGCTCGATCAATATGCGGTATGCGCGCGCCCCGACGTCGAGGAACATGGCTCTCCCCGGGGTTTA
>JANXLV010000028.1 GCA_025355005.1 Myxococcales bacterium
CACGAAATCGCTTGGTTTCGCCTCGATCCGCGGTCTATGCCTCGCCCCGCGCTTCCACTAAACCCCGGGGAGAGCCTGAAGATCGAGCGTGGCGGTTTGAAGGTGCCATTCAAGAAGACTGAGGACTACGCGCTACCAGAGGAGCTCGCGACCGAGCTCGCCGCGAATACCAGGTTGAGCGCGGCCTTCGCTGCGCTGACACCAGGTCGACAGCGCGGGTACATCTTCCACTTCTCGCAGCCCAAGCAATCGAAGACGCGCGCCTCACGCGTCGAGAAGCACAAGCCACGGATCATGAAGGGCCTCGGACTGGATGACTAGCGGCAGCGGCGCTGGTGTCGCGCGCGGCACAAAGTGGCTCTCGCCTCTCCGCGTAATCGCAGGCTTTTTTCACATTTCATGAGGAGTGGTGTGTGGACCGCTGGTTGCACCTACGACCAGCCGAGGTCCACGTGAAACCCATGTTCTTCCCCCGTTCACTTTCAATGCTGGCTTCCGTTGCTGCGGTCCTCTCGCTCGTCGTGGGGGCTGGTTGCACTGCTGGAAGCAACGGCTCGACATCGCGGTCGGGGACCAACGCGGACTGTCAGTCCGTGGGCTCCAATGGCATCGCCACCTACTCGCTCGGCGGGCCGTGCCGCGTCACGGGTCCCGCGATCACGGGCTCGATCCAGATCTCGGCGCACGTGCAGGTCAATCCCCATCGCGAGCTGACCCTGCAGGTCGCGGACGCAAGCGCGGCGCTCTATGGCTCGTACGACTCGTGCTCCTGCGCGCCCGACACCACGACGAGCACGCAGAACGGACCGAACTACGGCAGCTACAGGCCGTGTGATCCGTCCAAGGAGAGCAACGACCCGAACGCCACGGGTTGCTCGACGACGTTCGACAACACGTTGACCGGGACGGTGAATGCCACCAATGACGGCACCATCACACTGCAGCTGATGGACGGGGACACGGTGCTCGAACAGTTCTCCTTCGACGTCGCGACCCCGGCGTCCATCGACGTCAAGGCGACCTCTGGCGCCGCCGGGACGCCCGCGGTCGCGCCCGATGCGAGCGACGTCTATCACGTGAACCTCTCCGACAAGACCGTCGTGCTCACGCCCCACCTGCTCGCCGCCGATGGGCGTGCGCTGGTCGTCGGCGGTGGGCGCGCCGGCCTGAGCGCCAGATTCAGTGACTCCAGGGTGCTCGCCATCGACCCCACGGTCCCGGCCGGACAGCTGGGCATTCACCTGACGGGCGCAGGCGACGCGACGGTGACGCTCACCGACGGAGCCCAACTCTCACGCGTGCTGAAGTTCCACGTCGCCGGCTGACGCGACCTTGATGGTTCCTGGCAGTGACGCGCTTGACTTTTTTCCAGACGGGTTCACGCTTCTGACTTCAATGCGTCCTTCCATCACCCTCGATCGTCGTACTGCCGCGCGCGGACGCGCGAGCGGTTGCCGGGCCAGTGAAGCTGGTTCTGGAAGGGCGGTCGCCTACTCGTAGCGAATGAGACAATCAGACACCTCGCTTCGCAAAGGCCCGCCCGGACTTCCGGAGCGGGCCTCTTTCGTTTTCTTGTCTCGGAGAAATCATCATGAATCCCCTCACCCCTTCACCCCCGACCCTCACCTTCGGCACGTATCATCTGACCCATGAACCCGCTGCACGGCTGGTCACGCGCGCGCTCCATGGCGGCGTTCGCGGAATCGACACCGCGCAGCTCTACAAGAACGAGTCGACCGTCTTCGAGGCGGTGCGCGCGTTCGAGGCGTCGGACGGCCCCGTTCGCGTCACGACCAAGATCTGGAAGAACCTGCTCTTCGATCAGACGATCCGCGCCGTTGCGATCTCCGCCGAGAAGCTCGGTCGCCCGCTCGACGTCACGCTCCTGCATCGTCCTTTGCCGGCGATCATGTGGCGCGCGCTCTCGGCGTGCGTCGACCGCGGATTGACGAAGGAGATCGGCGTCTCGAACTACTCGGCGCGACACCTCCAGACGCTCCTGGAGCTCTGCGACGGAAAGACCCCGTGCCGCCGTCCGGAGATCAACCAGGTCGAGCTCCATCCGTTCGTCGGTCCCATCCAGCCGCTCCTGTCCTTGTGCGCGTCCGAACGGATCCGCGTGCAGGGCCACACCGTGCTCGCGCGTGGCAAGTTCCTCGACTTCCCGCCGCTCGTGCGTCTGGCACAGCGCCTCTCGGTGTCACCGGCCGTCGTGATGCTCGCGTGGGCGCGGGGGCTCGGGGCGGACGTCGTGTTCAACACGTCGAACGAGGCCCATCTGCGAGAGATGGTCCTTGCGAACATAGAGCTCGACGCGCGCGCCATGGCCGAGATGAACGGCTACTACGGTATCAAGACGGAGCGCTTCTACCCGCTGGCGGAGGTGTCGCCCATCCATGACGATCTCTCGGAGATGGTGGACACTGCGGACTACGTGAACGCGGTCGCCGCGCGCCTTGACGTCGATCGTCTTGCCCTCGCGGCCGGAACGCCGGTGTCGAACATGGCGATGAATCTTCCGGCGTCGACGAATCGTCAGCTGCTGACGGACCCGGTCGCCAATCGGCTCGCGCTGCGCCTCTTCCCGCAAGAGGAAGGCGCAAGCGAGCAAGCAAGCTTCGATCGATTTCGCGAGCTCATTCGCAAGCTCCGCGCCACGGAGCACGCGCAGCGCGAGGCATTGCCCAAGCCGAAGAAGAATGCGAGCTGCGCGATCCCGCATGACTACTTCGACGCACGTGAACCGCGCGTCGTGAACGGTACACCTGTGTCGATGGCGGTCGCCTATCCGCAAGCGATGCCCGTGGAGGTCGCGCCCGCCGAAGAGCTCGCGCCATTCTTCGCGTTCCTCGAGAACCCGGAGGCGTTCGGCGCGATGCCCGACCTCGGCAAAGGCCCGCTCATGTTCACGCGCGGAGCCTATTTCGCTGATCAACGCATGGACCTCTGCAAGCAGGTCGTGGGCCCCGATCACATCGGCGCGCTGTGCGATGCCGTCACGCAGCCATTCGCTCGCAAGGGCGCGGCGAGCTGGGGACGCGTGCGCCACTTCCTGCTCGGCAACAACATCGCGTGTGATGGTGACGGACTGCAGGGCGCCGAGGCGTTCGCGCGCGTGATGTCCGACCCGCGCGTCGAGATCGAGACGTGGTATCTCGCCGGCAATTCGATCGGCCCCAAGGACATGGGGATCATCGCCCGTGCTCTCGAGAACAACGTCCACGCGCTCGCGCTCTGGCTCAAGCGCAACCCTCTCGGCGAAGAGGGCGGCGCGCATCTCGGCCGACTGCTCGCGAAGAATCGCACGCTGCGACTCCTCGACGTACACACGACCGGGCTCTTCGATGAAGGCATCGAGGCCATGGCGCGTGCCTTCGAGGCCGCTGATGGAGAGCTCCACTTGCGGCACCTGTATGCGGGTGCGAATGCTCTGACGGCGCGCAGCCTCGTCGCGCTGCGTCCGATGCTCACGCGAAAGCGTCCGTCGTCGCTGGTCTCGCTGTCGATCGCGCTCAATCGCCTTGGCAACAGCGGCTGCGACGTTCTGGTCGAGCTCGTCGAGACCGGGGCGCTTGCGGGTCTCGAGCGGCTGGACATCGGCTCGATCGGGCTCGATCGCCCCGATCTGTCGCGCCTCGTCGCTGCGCTCATCACGCATTGCCCGAAGCTTCGCGCGCTCGACCTTGGCACATACCTGAGCACGCGCGACATGGGTGAAGCCAAAAACCATCTCGATCCCGACGTCACGCCGCTCGAGCGTCTCCTGCGCGAGCATGGCGCGATGGAGCTGCTCGACGTCGGGCTCTGCGGCCTGCCGGCGGACTCTCTCGATCGCCTCGTCGACACACTGAGCCCCCGCCAGTCACTCCACGGAGTCGGAGGCAGCCGCGCATTCCATCACACCGAACGCGAACGCCGCTTCCTGAAGCACCCAAAGCGAGTCGTACACATCGACTCGATCTACCGCGGCCGCAACTGAACTGCCGCGTCGCAAGATGCTCGTCCAGAGCCCGGAGCGCGACGTGCCCCTGCTCGAGCCACGCCATGAATTCCTCTTCGCGCGTGGGGATGACCTTCGGATACGTCCGCCTGAATCGCGCGCGCGAAATGACGCCGTCCACCTGTGTCTGCTCGAAGCCGATCACACGCTCGGGAGGGCACAATCATGGCTTCTTCTTCTTCGATGCGAAGAGACGCTTGTCCCACCAGATCGGCGTGTGCAGGCCCGGACGCACGGGACGCTCGCCTCGCCAGCGCCGGAACGCCCGGCGTGACGGAGCCCACCGTCCGCGTCGCCGCGCATGTCCTTGGCTCGATGCTCGGGCTCGCCGATTCGAAGGACCCGAAGAACCTGATGGCACAAGGCACGACCGGCACGGAGCTCGACGCGACGATCACAGCCAGGTGTGATCCGCGATCACAGCCAGGTGTGATCGGTGCTCACGCGCCGATGGCCTTCTTCAAAACGTGGCAGCTCACAGCGGAGCCCTGCGAGGCGGTCACCATCCCGACGTCCATCCTGTGGGGTCAAAAAGCAGCCGACCAACGTCGTGGTACCTTCGCGGCATGCCTTCCTCATCGAGCTGCCGTTCGCCGCACCGATCCCGCGCGGTCACGAGGTCGTCGTCGTGACCTTCACGCTGGATGATCGCTCACCGACCATCGTCGTCGACCGAACTGCCAGCACGCTCTTCT
This sequence comes from Myxococcales bacterium, assembly GCA_025355005.1. Taxonomy (GTDB): domain Bacteria; phylum Myxococcota_A; class Polyangia; order Polyangiales; family Polyangiaceae; genus JANXLV01. The sequence continues at coordinate 4,696 of JANXLV010000028.1, forward strand.
GCCCCGAGGCCCTATGGGGACCACTTCACCAGGATCGCGCCATGGTCTCCACCAAGGGCTGGAGCGAACGCTACGAAATAATGACGCACCTCCTGGTGGATCCCGCCACCCCCGCGGGCCACTGACCGCAGCGTCAGCACCAACGCGACACGCTCACCGCGAGCCTGCACAACAGACTCAGCGGGTCTCCACCCGTCGGGGATCACGAAGCGCGTCATCTCCACCGCGACCGTGCCGTGAAGCCGTCCTTCGCCGCGCACAGCGCGCCCGCGAACACCGTCGCCGTCGCCCCCCGGATCAGAGCTCGCGCTCCCCAAACGTGGCCGCACCGCGAGCGCCGTTCTTGAGACCGCGGCGCCACTTACGGCACCGTAAGTATATTTACTTCGCGAGAATTTGGCTCGATTTCGGATCGCGTTTTGATCTGGGCGAGTCGTGCACGTCGACTCGATCTACCGCGGCCGCGACTGAGGCCGGACGTCCCACGAGCCCACATCTTACGCCGCAAATGAAGCGCGCTCGCCTGTCCCGCTATTGCTGTGTGAAGAAGCGGTCTTCACGATTGTTCGATATGCTTGCAGCGATGGACCACCGGTGACTGTTCTTCGTCTCGCGAGCGCGTCCGAGGGCCGCGCGATCCTCGCTGCGGAGGACGACTTCACGCGCGCGCTGGGCGGCTTCGATCGCTCGTTCAGGATGCGAACGGTCGCGCCGGTCCTTGACGCTGACCTTCGGCGGTTTCTCGGCGAGCAGCCGGTCGACTTCACTGCAGAGGAGACCGCAGCATGGGAAGAGGCGATCGCCGCAGTCGCGCATGGCGTCCGTGGGATGTCCGGCGTGCTTCCTCCGGAAGTGCTCGTCGTGAAGACCACCGGCCGTGAGGAGCGCGATCACGCGTACACGCGCGCAAACGCGATCGTGCTTCCCCAGACCCGCGTTCGATTCCTCCGGGGCAAGCGCGCGATCCGGCTCCTCGCGCACGAGCTGTTCCACGTCGCCTCCCGCACCTCGCAGGCGCTGCGCGACACGAGCTACGCGCTACTGGGCTTCGCGCCCATCGCGTCGGGGGAGATCGCTCCGCCTCCCGAGCTCGACGACCGAAGGATGACGAATCCCGACGCGCATGCGCTTGGCCACTACATGCGGCTCGAAGAGCGCGCGTTCGTTCCGCTCCTTACGTGCTCGCTTCCGCTTGCGGAGGTGCTCGAGCGAACCTCGGTGCTCGGGGTCGTTCGCACGACGCTGCTCGAGATCAACCCGGACGCGGGCGCCGCAGTCCGAGACGCGAGCGGCGCGCCGATCCTGATCGACGCGCGCGAGACAGAGTGGTCGCAACGCATCGGTCGAAACACGGCCTACACCATCCATCCAGAGGAGGTCCTCGCGGAAAACCTCGCCCTCCTCGTCCGTCGCCGGCTCGGCGACACGGAGCTACCTGACGACCCCGCATTCCTGGCCGCCTTCGAGGAGACGCTCGTCACGGTGTAGTTCACGCCGTCGCAACTTCTGCCCCGAAACTGAGCTGCGGGCTCGTTGATTCCGTGATCAATCGGGAGGTGGCGGTCAATTGGTAGTGCGTGTCAGGCACACACCGCCGTTCACGCGGCCACGTGTGGTGCCAATGACGACTCATTTGCCCACGCATTCCCCAGGAGACGACGACCATGATGCCCAGCAAGCTCGTTATACTTTCGCCGTTCGCGGCTCTCGCCATCGCTGCTTGCAGCGGCGCGTCGGATGGTCCGACCGACACGTCCTCGCAGGATCTCGTCATCTCGAAGCCGCCGACCCAGCCGGACCTTCGCATCTCCAATCCGGCGCGCTTCTACCTGCGCTATCAGGGCCCTGGCTACGACACGGGCGCATTCCAGCTCGCGGGTGGCGATGGAATCAGCGCCGCCAACTCCGGAAGGCCGACCCTCGGGACTGCGGGCGATCCGCTGCTACTTCCGTGCGACTTCACCGACTTCGGGGGACAGGTCGACATCGTCTACCCGAAGGGCCCGCACATGTGGCCGATGCTCGATCAGAGCATCCTCGTGAACGGCGTCGCCACGGTCAGTCATGGCAAGAACGGAGGAGCGGCTCCATTCACCGCCGTCCGGAGCGCGATGAGCATGATCATCGATCAGACGACGCAGACAGATGGATACGGAACGATCAGCTCCACGAGCCCGTACGCGACATGGCTCTTCCAGCCGGATACGGACGTGGCGCCCAATCAGGTCACCGCGCTCCATCTGAAGCTCACGGAATATCGGTCGAAGGACGGATGGAACGCCGCGCCGAACTGGGATGCGGTGACGAATGGCTACGATCCCGCGCTCTTCGTCGCCGACGCGAATCCGACCGACAACGTGGTCGACGTCTTCTTCATGCGCACGTGCCCACGCTGATGACGAAATGAGGGCTCCCATGAGAAAAAAGCGGGGCCCGACCGAAATCGGTGATCAATTCGGGCCGTACCCACAATAGTCCTAGGCTCCCGATGCCCTTCGAGGACATGCCGCCATCAGAGACCAAGGTTCCCGTCGCGCCGCCGCGCGGACCTGATGACATGGGGCCGAGCACCGACACGCGCGTCACCGCGCTCGTGAAGGCTCACTTCGACTTCGTGTGGCGGGTCGTCCGTCGCTTCGGCGTGCCGGAGAGCGCCGCCGATGACGCTGCTCAGCAGGTCTTCATGGTGCTCGCGCGGCGCATCGCTGACGTGGACCTCGGCGCGGAGCGGACATTCCTCTTTCGCACGGCGCTCAACGTCGCTGGTGATGCGGCGCGGGCACGTGCGCGCAATCGCGAGCGCACCGAGGACGGGATCGATGCCGCCGTCGATCCACATCCGAATCCAGAGGACAAGCTCGATCGCACGCGCGCCCTCGAGCTGGTCCAGGAAATATTGCTCGGCATGGACGCGGACGAGCGCGCGGTGTTCGTTCTCTTCGAGCTCGAGAGCGTGTCCGCCCGCGAGATCGCCGAGATGCTCGAGATCCCCGCCGGCACCGTCGCGTCACGCCTGCGCCGCGCGCGAGAGTACTTTCACACAGAGGCCAAGCGGCTGCGACCGAGCAACAGGAGGTCCACATGAGCGAGCTTCGGCTTTTGAGCTCCGACGATGCGGACGAGTTCGAGCGCATGCTCCTGTCAGCCGCGGCAACGGAGGCGCCGAGCGCAGCCGCCAGAGAGCGCACGCTTGCAGCAGTCGCAGCGGTCGCAGCAGGCGCAGCAGCCCCCACCTCCGCTGCCAACGGCCCCGCGACGACGACGACGACGACGAGCGCAGCGCTGGGCGAGCGCGGGCCCGCGGGCGAGAATTTGACTGCCGCGCCGGCGAGTGGCTCCAGGGCGTTCAGCGTGATGAAATGGATCGGTCTTGCGGTGGTCGTGGCGGGGCTTCTGGGCCTCGCGCTCCGCGCCACCACGACCTCGCAGCCCGCGTCGGTCGCCTCGGTCGAGAAGCAAAGCGATCCGGCGCCGCTCCTTCCCCCTCCCGCGATCGCGTCCACGACTGCGATGGGGGCGCCGGTGGAGGTTCCGTCCGCGCAGGTGGAGGCGCAGCCTGCGACGTCGGCGGTCGCGGCCGTGTCCGTACGTCGTCCGGCGCTTCCACCTCCCGCGCCGAGCGAGAACACCGAGGCGAGCCTCGCCGATGAGGTGGCCGCGCTCGACGTCGCGCGGAAGGCGGTGCTCGCAGGCGATCCGAACGGCGCGATCACGGCGCTCGACGCGCACGACGTGAGGTTCCCGCGTGGCGCGCTCGCGGACGAGGCGCTCGTGCTGCGCGTCGAGTCGCTCGTGAAGCGAGGCGACGGCGTCGGCGCGCGGGCTCTCGCAGAGCCGTTCTTGAAGCGAAATCCGCGCGGCACGTACGCGAATCGCGTCCACACGTTGCTGGGAGACGCGGCGCCGCGATGATTCGCGCGATGCAGAGAGGCACGGCGCTCGCGCTCCTTCTTGCGGCGGCGATCGTTGCGTGCGGAGAGGACGTGCGGCTCGGAGGCGTCGCAGAGAACGCGACTGTCGATGGCTCGGCGTCCGTCGACGCGGCCACGAATGATGCTGGGATGATCGCCGACGCTTCGGGATCGTCCGTCGCGGACGCAAAGGCCGACGCGTGCAGCGCTCACCCTTCGACGGACGCGCAGAACTGCGGCGCGTGTGGTCACGACTGCCTCGGCGGCGCGTGCGTGGGCTCCGTGTGTCAGCCGCATGCGATCGCGACGGGGCTCGGCGGCCCGTGGTGGCTCGCGCTGGACGCGACGACGGTCTACTGGACCGAGCACGGCGTCGCGTCTCCCGGCTTGAACGCGGTGCGACGCGTGCAGAAGACCGGCGCCGGCCTCGTCACGTTGGCCACCGCGGACGGGGCCTATGGCGGCATCACCGTGGATACGTCGCGCGTCTACTGGTCACTCCAGACAACCCCGGCCCCCGCGCTCTTCCTCGAGACCACCCCGCTCTCTCCTGCGCCGCCCGCGGTCACCGACCTGAGCTACGTCATGGGCACATTCGCTGCGGGCGGTGTCGCGGTCGATGCAACGAACATCTATTTCACGAACGGCGCGAGCGTATTCGGTGCGTCGAAGTCGTCCATATCGATGGCGAGCCCGGTGATCGATCCCGTGAATGGCGCGGGTGCGCTGCTGCTCGATGGCGCGAACCTGCTCGTGGCGTCGCCCGCCGGCGGCGTGTTCACGGGTCCCGCTGCACTGATGCCCACTGTGATGCCCACAGCGCTCCCGGGAGCGATCGGAGCTGCCGACATCACGCTCGGCGGCGCCAGGATCTTCGGCGCGTCCGGCACCACGGTGTGGTCTCTTCCGCGTGCGGGCGGCGCGCTCGTGGGGTTCTCGACGTCGGAGATCGGCGCTGGCTCCGTGGCGGTGGATTCGACCACCCTCTACTGGACGGCGCAGACCGAGCTTCGCTCCGCGCCCCTCGGCGGCGGGGCACCGATCAAGACCCTTGCCTCCGGCTTCACGCAGCTCGGTCATGTGGTCACGGACGCGACTGCCATCTACTTCGCGGACTTCAACGGCAACACGATCTGGAAACTCGCCAAATGAACAGCGCTCCGATCACGCTCCGCCACCGCTGCCCCCTCTGCGCGACCGACTTCGTCGGACCGGAGCTGTCGCAAGGCCCCATGTGTCCCTATTGCAAGACCCAGCTCTCGCTCGGCCCTCTCGGTACCGTCGTGGTCGTCGCGGGGCGCGGTCAGTTCGTGACGCCGCCGCACGTGGCGAAGGGCGGCGGGAGCTCCCACGAGGCGATGTTGTTGCTGGAGCAGGTCGAGAGCGCGCCGCTCGCGGGACATCCCGTCACCGCGGCTGCGGGATCGCAGAGCTGCGCGGACGGTCCGGCATCGCCGCAGGTCTTGCCGACGACGCACGCGGAGGTGACGATGTCGTTCTTGCCAGCGCTGCTTATCAGCTGAGCGCAGCAGATGGACCCGGCGGCGCAGTTTGCCTGGCCTTCGCATTTCAGCTGCGCGAGATCGAGGCCACCCTTGGGGTTCTGGGCGCCGGCGTCGAACCCGCCGTCGAACAAGGCTGAGCAATCCCCGTCCGCGCAGGAGAAGACGGCGCCCGCGCCGTTCGGGCCGCCGAAGACGCAGCAGACCTCTGACGGGAGTGGGCACTTGCTCGGGCCACAGGGGAGCGAAAGCTGGAGGCCGCCTGCGTCGCCCGCATCGCTGTTCGACGCGTCGGTCACAGCGCCGTCGACATTCGCTCCGGAGCCGTCGGCGTTCGCGCCGGAGTCGACGCCATTCGCGGCGCCCTCGATGCTGCCGTCGAGACCACCGTGCGGTGTTCCGTTGATGGTGTCGTCGGAGCCACCACAGCCCGCCCAGGCAGCGCACCCGGTGACGGCGATCGCTGCGGAACACAAAACGGTCGGAATTTGAAAACGCATACGACCACATTGATCGCGGCCCGTTTTCTGATCACGAAATCAGCCGCGCTGCGCAGTGAACAACGTCGCTTCGAGCTCGGCGATGATCGGCAGCATCGTCCGCAGGCGGGAGACGTCATCTTCCGTGAAGACAGACGCGGCGGACCAGCGGATCAGGCAGAGCTCCGCGCCGGGGAGGCGGAGCACCAGCTCGGGGAGATCATTCGTGGCGCTCATCGAGAGGTCCGCGCTGCACGCGTGGCCCAGCGGCATGCGTGTCGCCACGGCGACCGAGTCGTAGTCGACGATGCCGCGTATCTGCTCGAGCCACAGCGCGCGGAACGACTCGATGTTGGGCGCTCTCTCCGCGTACTGCGAGAGGCGCCCAGCAAGCACGGGGCTCATGCAGTCTGATTGATCGCGCGCACCCTATTGATCTCGAAATCGACGGAGGCCGTGTCATCCACTCGGGTCATGGCGTCCGGGCGGGGTCCGGGCGACAATGGGGTCTTATGCTTCGCCTTCCCAAGCGCGCGCACGCGATCGGCACCCTGGGGTGTGTCGTTGCGCTCGTCCTGTGCGGAGCCGGAACCCTCGCGGCGGACGAACGTTTGCCCATGGAGGCGATCCGCCTGCGATACGAGGCGCCCGCGGGGTGTCCGCTGACAGACGCGTTCTCGGCGCAGGTGTTCGTTCGAACGACGCACGCGCGCGTCGCCGCAGATGGGGAGCGAGCCCGCACCTTCGTGGTTCGCATCGCCGTGTCGCCGGGAAAGGCCGACGGCCAGGTCACGATTCGCGATCTGGACGACAGCGTCTCGACGCGAAAGGTGCGGGGCCGCACCTGTGAAGAGGTCGCGCTTGCGCTCGCGCTGGTCACGGCGCTGGCGATAGATCCCACGGCGTCGATGTCGCCGGTGCCGACCGAGCTTCCCCAAACGCCACCTCCACCGCCTCCGCCAGAGGACGCGGCTCCGGAAGCAGACGTGCAGGGCCCGGTGGATGCCGGCGCGCGCGAGGTGGACGCAACCACCCCTCCGCGCGTCGTGAGTGACGCTGCCGCGCCGGCGCCTGCTTCTGTCGTGCCGATCCCGTTTGCGGCCGCGTCGATCGCTGCGCGCACCACGCTCTATCCGGACGTGGCGGCGCAAGGCGGCCTCGCGTTCGGTGTCGAGCTCGATCGCGGCGGGCTGCTGTCACCCGAGGTGCGGGCGCTCTTCGTGGGCGCCTTCGCCGACGAGGCCACGACGCCGCTGGGACGAGCGCGCTACACGTACATCGGCGGGCGGGTCGATGCGTGCCCGCTGCGTCTACGGATGGCGGCAGTGCTGGACGTGCGTCCGTGTGTCGCGCTCGAGGCGGGTCAGTTCTCGGCGCGAGGGCTGGACATCGGCGACGCGCAGAGGTCGAGCAAGCTGTGGCTCGAAGTCGCGGCGCTGGCCCGCGCGCGCTATCGGCCTGGCGTGGGCGCGCTGTTTGTCGAGCTCGATACCTCGCTGGAGATCCCGCTCATCCGAGATCGCTACATCGTCGACCCGCCAGGAGCAGTCATCTTCCGAGCGCCGCCGCTGGGCGTATCCGGAGCAATCGGCGTGGGCTGGGAGTGGCGCTGACTCAGGTCGGGTGCGTGATCGAGCCCGGCGGTCACCTCCCCTTGGAGCCGTAAGCGGCGAGGAGGACGCCGAGATCGAGATCGCAGAGGAGTGACGTGCCGAAGTGGCCGCCCTCCGAAACCGTGTTGGTGACGCGCACGCCCAGCTGCACGTCGTAGAAGTAAAAAGGGAGCTGGACGGCGGCGCCGATGCCGAACGAGATCCCTCTGCGCACGTCGTTCGTCGTGTAGCCGCCGTGTCCCGCGACGCGCAGGTCGCCCCATTCCCACTGCGCGATCGGCAACGATGCGGTGCCTCCGAGCGTCCAGCTGGAGCGGGTCGTCGAATCAATGAGCATCTCACCATAGCCGCCGACCCCGAAGCCTCTTCCGGACGCGGTGGGGTATGCCATCAGCGTGCTGCGAACGCCCCACGTGAAGCCATGCAAATCATCCGTGCCGTACGTCGCACCGAGCGGCAGCGCGAGGTTCACGCGAACGGGCCACGCGGACGCAAGCGCGGGCGACGAGCTCTCGGCAGCGGACGCGGGCGGAGCAACGGCGAAAAGCGCGACGGCCACTGCGAAGCCGAGAGCCGGAGCGAGCATCCTTTGCGACATGACGATCGAAGTGGCAACGCACGTGCCACGCTCGCAAGCTGCTCCACGCTGCGAAATGTCCGGAGCTCCCGCGCGAGAGTCGGCACCCGAGCCATGATCGCTCCGTCAGTAAAGGCGTGACGCCAACGCCGTGAACACCGGCTCACACCAGTGGCCGCGTGAACGCAGGTCCACACCTCGGAAGCGGGGCTCGCGCGGGCCGACGACGACGGTACCTATTTCGTCGGCGCCGCCTGTTAAGTTGGCTAGGCTCACGCGACAGCTCGACGGTCGAGTGGAGGAACGAGAAGCTCATGTCGGAGGGAGACGACGGCGCGTCGGAGCCGCCTGGCAGCCCGAAGAAGCCGGTGCTGCCGCGACCAGGAACGCCAGCGCGCGCGAAAGGTCCACCTCCGGTTCCCGCGGCGAAGGGGACAGCTCCTCTGGCGCCCAAGGCAAATCCATTCCTCGAGCGTGAGTCGATCCGCGACCTGGACGCAGGCTGGCTTTCGCCGGAGGAGAGCGCCGAGCCCGTACTCGCAAAACCCGCGCCCGAGGCGCCACCCGAGCCGACCCCGATCCCGCAAGTCGCTGAGCCGCCTGCGCCGCCCGCGCCACAAGCGCCGACTGCGGTCGCAGCGCCTCCACCTGCGCCTGTCGCGATCGCACGAGTCGAAGCGACCGAGCAGGCAAAGCTCTCTCTGCGCGAGCCGAAGAGATCGCGGGTGAAGGTGATCGCCTTCGTGCTCTTCGCGGGGATCGCGCTCGTCGTCGGTGGGCTCGCCTACCAGCGACGGGGTGCGCCGAAGGTTCCGCCTACCGCGCCACAGAGCTCGGCCGACACGATCGCAAGCGCCGCCCCCCCCAAGGCCATCGTGGAGGCCGTACCGCCTCCCACGTCCACGGCGGAGGCGCCGCCAAGCGCGTCGGCACCGAAGAAGCCAGCAGCGGCTGCGGGCGCAGCGGGTGGAGGCGCGCCAGTCGCAGCGCTGAGCGCCGACCCTTCGAAGACCGGAATCGTGGACACCTCAGCGCTTCCGGCGGGACGAAAGATCGTCGTCGACGGACGCCTCGTCGGCACGTCGCCGCACCGTGTGGTCGTCCGCTGCGGCTCGCACCGATTTCAAATCGGAGATCTACCGACAGAGACCATCGATCTCCCGTGCGGCGGTGAGCTCACCTTCAGCGACTGAAGTGCGGTTGGCGAAGCACAAACGTCAGCCTATCGCGGGCTGCTATCCTGCTGGCAATGTCTGACCCCGCGCTCGACAAGACCGCGACTCTCGGTCCGTTCGCCATCGGCACCGTGCTGGAGAGCCGCTACGAGATCATCGCGCCGCTCGGCGAGGGCGGGATGGGTGCCGTGTATCACGCCCGTGATCGAGAGCTGGACGAAGCGCTCGCGCTGAAGGTGCTGCGAACGGAGCTCTCCGCGAACGCCGATGCGCTCGCTCGCTTTCGTCGTGAGGTGAAGCTGGCCCGGCGGGTGACGCATACGAACGTCGCACGCACGTACGATCTCGGCATTCACGAGGGCACGCGGTTCCTCACGATGGAGCTCATCACCGGCGAATCGTTGGCCGCCGTCGCGCGCCGGCGCATCCCCATGGCCGAGGCGCTGCGCATATCGCAGGAGGCCTGCCTGGGTCTTCGCGCGGCGCACGCCGTGGGCGTGGTGCATCGCGATCTGAAGCCCGACAACATCATGCTGTCCGACGGCAGGGTCGTGCTCACGGACTTCGGAATCGCCCGCGCGGTCGAAGGGAGCGAGGGCGCGGCGGACCCGCACAACACGCTCGGCGTGATCATCGGCACGCCGGCGTACATGGCGCCAGAGCAGGTGGAGGGAAAGGCGATCGACGGACGCACCGACGTGTATGCGCTGGGCGTGATGCTCTTCGAGCTCGTGACGGGCCAGCTTCCTTTCCGCGGCGACACGCCGCTGGCGCTCGCTGCCGCGCGGCTCCTGTCTGCGCCGCCGGATCCGCGCAGCCTCGTGTCCGATCTTCCCGAGGGCGTCGCCGTTCTGATCACGTCGACCCTATCCCGCAATCGTGAGGACCGTCCCGACGCTGCCACGGTGGCGCTCTCGCTCGATGCGCTTCGAGGCGCGCGCGGGCAGCCCGAGCTCCGGACGCTCTCACTGTCCACGGAGCTTCCGCGGCCGGCGCAGGCACGCACGCTGGTGGTGCGCGCGTTCGAGCGCGAGGAGGCCTGGGCGGCGCTCGCCACGGATCTGGAGCGCGCGCTCATGGAGTCGCTCACGTCGCTGAACGACGTGGCGGTCGTGAGCGCCCGCTCTGCGCATGACGCGACGGGTGAGCTCGCTGTGGAAGGGTCCGTTCGCGTCTCGGGTCAGAAGGTGCGTGCGCGAGCGAGCCTCATCGATACGTCTCGCGGCGCCACGCTCTGGGCCGAGCACGTGGACGGCACCACCGACGATCCGTTCGCGCTGGAGGACGCCTTCACCGCCCGGGTGATGCCGGCGATCAAGCAGCGCGTCGCGCGCGTGCGTGGCCCCGCGGATCCGGCGCTCCGGAAGCGCTACGAGGAGGTGCGGCAGACGCTGTTGCGCCTGAGTGAGCCGCGCGCGATCGCCGCGGCGGAGGCGCTTCACGCGGAGGTTCCGCAGGACCCGTGGGTGATGGCGATGCTCAGCAACGGGCTCGTGCGCTCGTGGCACCTCATGGGCGGCGTCGATGCGAAGGTGGTCGCGCGCGCGGAGGAGCTCGCGCTGCGCGCCATCGACCTCGAGCCCAGCGCAGTGGATGCGTACAGCGCGCTCGGTTCCATACGGCTGGGTATGGCAGACTTCCGCGCGACGCTGCACGTGATGCAGGAGGTGCTGCGGCTCGATCCGCGCTCTGCAGAAGCGCACCACACCATCGGCGCGCTCCTCGGAGAGATGGGAAACCTGGTGGAGGGTCTGCGGCGCATCGAGCTGGCCATCCGGCTCGCGCCGTGGTCGGTCTTCATGCAGAACACGCTCATCCTCACGCTCGCGCTCCTTGGAAAGAAGGAAGAGGCGCTGCGCGCGATCGACACCGCCGCCGGAGAGGCGGAGGGTCTACCCACGACGCCCGCGGAGATGAGGCTCGCCGTCTGGTGGCGCGAACCCGAGCGCGCGCGAGCCGTGGCGGACCGGGTGGAGGCCGCGGGAAAGGTCGGAGCGTCGTGGGAGACGGCGGTTCCGTTCCTGCGCTCCTACGCTTCGGGCATTCCCTTCACGGACAGCGACGGCATCATGAAACATCTCGCGTCGCATGCCGTCGCGCCACGGCGCCGCATGATGATGTTCGAGATCTTCACCGAGTACTACGCCGACCTCGGCGACCGCGAGCGCGCGTTCCAGTTCCTCACGGAGGCCATGACGCTGCCGTTCATCAACATCGCGTGGCTCGACCACTGCCCTGCCCTCGCCGGGATCCGCAGTGAGCCACGCTTCGCAGAGCTGCGTGCGCAGACCGCGGTCCGCATCGCGCAGCTCCTTCAGTGACTCGCCGCGTCGTCAGCACCGAGTGCTCACATCAGCGACAGCTGGCGGTTCCGCTCGGGCAGTTGCGCAGGCCATACGCGGTGCGCTGCGCGTCGGACACCGCGCGACCATTGCCGTCGACCCAGGAGCCAAAGCAGTTCATCGAGGCCGCGTTGGTCGGCGTGGCGGACTCGCCCGTGCATCCGTACACCTGGCTGCGATCGACGCCCGCGCGGTCCGCGAGGTCCGCGGCGACGCGGTTGCCATCGCCGTCCGCCGCGCCGGAGAAGCACGCGCCGGCGATCACCGGGCTTCGGCCCATTGTCACCATACGCAGCGTGGCCGTGTCGGGGGTGTCGGCCATGCGGCCCGGCGCGCCGTGCGTGCTGATGACCGCGGCCTCCGGATGCATCTCCGCGTAGAGGTGCTCACGCGCGAGCGCGCTGTCGCCGGGCTCTCCGCTCACCCAGAAGTTCGTACCAACGTTGCGACGGAAGCCGGGAGGAGGGTCCGATCCGGGACGCGTGTTCGTGTCATCGCCGTACGGGTCCGACTCGCCGCCATCGGTCTCGTCGCCGGTCGGCGCGGGGTCCAGACCTTCCTCCGGCGTGCCGGGCTCGATGCCGTTCACGTCGTCGGTGGGATCTGCGCTCGGGTCAGTCGTGTTGCCCGTGTTCTCTAGGTTGACCGCACCGCCCTTCAGCGAGGCGAGGGTCGGGCTCGTGCTCGAGAGCTCGTTTCCCTTCGCCCAGACCATCGTGCGCAGCCAGATCTGGATCTCGTGCTTGTCGAGGCGCGTCGCGTATCCCTTGCCGGACGAGTCACCCGCGCCAGCATAGACACCGACGAGCGCGCCGTCCGAGCGCACCACACCACCGCCGAGCGTCGCCGCCTGGGCGTCGCCACTCAGGCGAAGACCGTACGCGCGACCTGCGGGCGCGGCGGACTCGAGCGAGACAGTGTGCGTCTTGACGACGCTGCCCGCGGCGCGACCGAACGCGGTCACGGCGCCCGTCGGCGCATCAGCCGTGACGGTCGCGTAGTGCGACGCGTGGATCGGGGTGCGGAGCGAGAGCAACGCGAGGTCGTGCTCCTCAGCGTGATTGGGCCGCGTGCCCCAGTCGTAGGTGTAGACCTTCGCGACGGTCGACGCGGCGCCGCCGGCGTTGGGTGCGATCACGCGTGCGGCCTTGCTTCCCGCCGCGCATCGAGCCGACGTGAGCACTACGTTGGGCGAGAGCAGCGTGCCTGAGCACGACTGCGCGTGTCCACCGCCGTAGAAGTCGATGGTGACTGCGTCCGCGGCGTCGACGCCGTTCGCGCGTATTTCGCTCTCCGACGTTGATGTTCCGCCGCTACTGCAACCTGCGAGGAGGGGGACTGCGATGATGGACGAGACGAGAAATGCAGCGCGCGCGCGCGCCGCCAGGGCGATTCCGATTTTCATGACGTACCTCTGATTCGAGTGGGGTTAAGCCTCGCGGAAACCGCAAGGGACATCACCCATCACCGCAAGAGGCAGGCCACGCGCATGCGAAGATGCGTCGATGCATGTTGCAGGCATTTCTTCGAGCGCCTCGAAAGATGTCTCTTTCGCGCAACGGCAGCGACTCATCCTTGCCTGGGACGCGCGCACCACGCCGGCGCGGTCTCAGCGAACCGCGACGGGGTGCGCTTCGGGCGGGATGGACGCATGCGCAGACGCCACGCAGATCGCGCCGGGGCTGCTGCGTGCAAACGCCACACAGTCGGCGGAGCTGCGGAGCACGACGGGCCGCTTCATCTCGCCCTTGAACACCTGCTCCTGGATGCGCGCCAGGAGCTCCTTCGTGGATAGATCGATGAGCGACGACAGGTGCTGCGTCTCCGGCGCGTCGGACGCGATGATGCCGACCTGCACGGCTGCGCCGCTCTTCCATTGCTTGGTGCCGCCGGTGACCACCTTCTTCAGCTCGCTGCGGGAGAGCGTCGTTGCGTCGTTCGCGTTGTTCACCATGATCACGTAGCCACCATCCGCGCGCGCCACCTCGGTGGGCGCAAACAGCGCACACTCGATCGAGAAGACCGCGACAAGGGCGAAAGCTCTGCGCTTCATCAGAATCCGAACGCGGCCTTGACGGTCGCGATCTCCTGGTTCTGCGAGTTGTGGCCAAGGCGCTCGCCTTCCAGTTTGAGGGCGAGCTGCGGGAGCGGAAGCCACTTCACGCCCACGCGAAGGTCGGTGAAGTCGCGGATGCCATCGAAGGCCGACGGGCCGGACAGCTGCCCCTGCGCGGAGTCCTCGCCGTACTGGTAGACCGGGTCGCCCTGCGAGGGAAAGCGCACGTATTCGGGCCTGAAGTAGGGCGTGAAGGCGCCGATTGTGTAGCCCAGCTCCGCGAAGCCTCCGACGATGTTGGTGGAGCTCTGGCCGTCCGTGTTGTGACGGATCACGAAGCCCTCGATGTCGATGTGCGCGTGGTGCTCGTTGTAGACGATGTGCGCGCCGCCCACGAGCTCCTCTGCGTTCGCGCGACCCGGCTGCGTTGCGGAGGGAGCGGCAAGGCCCGGCACCACGTCGCGCATTCCGTTCAAACCCACGATCAGCCCGTCCACCGGCAGGAGCCACCGCAGGCGCACATTGACGAGCTTCTCCGCCTCCGCGTCGAAGGTGCCGTCCAGACCGATGCCGACGTTGTGCGCCACGATGAGGCCGCCGCCGTCCTCGAACTGCACGCTGTACGGACGGGCCGTCGTGAGCTCGAAGATATTTCCGTGGTGGTACGTGTCGTTGTAGTAGCCGAACGCCGTGTGCGAACGGCCCGCCTTCAGGCGCAGCCAGTTCGAGAAGAGGTACGCGATCTGGAGGCGCTCGACGTCGACCGCGATCTCGTTGTTGTCGGCCTCGAACATGATCTCGCTCAGGAACGACAGCTTGTCCCAGTCGGCGGTCGAGAAGAGATCCAGATGGGGTGAAGAGAACGAGTTCCACGCGCCCGGCGAATAGACGTTGGGACCCGAAGGGAGCTGATCGGTGTTGTTTCGGATCAGGTAGCCCGTGTCGCCATAGATCTTCATGCTCAGCGAGACCTCGCTGGACGGAGCGGGAGCAGGCTCGAACGTGGGAGCGGGCTCCGCGGGGGACTCCTGCGCCTGCGCGATCGATGCGAGGCACAGGCTCGCCAGCGTGGTGAGGAGCAGGCGGCCAGAACGTAGCTTCATCAAGTCGCCTACGGCTCGCCGGTGGCGTGGGTTTAGGGCGTCCCTGGGTCGTAGCCCTTATCCAGGCGGAGTTGGTGCCCGTATCGCTGTGTATGAAGTGGCCCGGCATCGCCCTGCTTCTCTCGCTCCTGTCGGCCGCACCTGCGTGCGGCGTAGCGCCCCTTGCGAAGGAGCCCTCGGCGACCGGGGTCCTGCACGAGCGACACTGGCAGGACGAGAACGGGCGCAGCGTCGCGATCGACGACTACCGCGGCAGCCCGTTCGTGGTGACGGAGGTCTTCACGTCGTGCGAGGTTCGCTGTCCCATGACGCTGGAGGCGCTTCGCACGATGGACCGTGAGCTCCAGAAGCGCGGCGTGAGCGCGAGCTTCGTCCTGGTCACGCTCGACCCGCGCACGGACACGCCGGAGCGGCTGCGTCGCTGGAAGGCCACGCGCGATCTCCCGCCGTCGTTCCATCTGCTCTCCGGTACGGAGGAGGGCGCGCGCGCGCTCGCCCGCTATCTCGCCGTGAACGCGGCGTACGACCAGGGCCACATCGATCATGAGGTCGGAATAGCGCTCTTCGACGCGTCGGGGCACGAGACGCGTCGCTACGGCGGATGGTCGATCGATGCGGATGACGCCGCGAACGGTGCCCGCGGCTTCGAGGTGGTGCAACGATGAGCGCCACCCGTGAACCGACGAGCCGGAAGCCGTGGTCCATCCCCATCGGCGTGAAGCTCTCCTTCGCGATCGTCCTGGTGACAGTGACGGGCGCGCTGATGGCCGGCTTCGTCATCAGTCGCACGGTGGAGCGCGGTACCTATTCGAGCTTCGAGGATCGCCTTGGCTACGAGGCCACGATGCTGGGCCAGATGACCGCGAACGCGCTGTTCGGAGATCTGGACCCGAATGACACGAGCCTTGCCGGGCCGGTGCGCTCGCTGGGAGAGGCGGTCCATACGGAGCTGGCCGTGGTGGCGAAGGACGGTACGGTGGTGGCGGAGTCCGAGACAGAGGACGCGCGCTCGCTTCCAAACCAAGCACAGGCGCCCGAGATCGTCCGCGCGAGCCAGAGCATGTCGGGCACGTCGGTGCGCGACGGTCGGATGTTCGTCGCGCACGCGATCGTTCGCGATGGGGCCACGCTGGGCTACGCACGCAGCTCCGTGCCCATGAGCGACGTGGAGGCGCAGGTCCGCAGCGTCAGGAGGCAGGTCCTTCTCGGGACCGGTGCGGCGACCGTGCTGGCGATCGTCGCAGGCGTGTTCATGGCGTCGCGACTGGTGCGACCGATCCGTGCACTGTCCGCTGGCGCCAGACGCGTCGGCGGCGGCGACTTCGGTCATCGCATCGTCGTGGAGAGCCGCGACGAGATCGGCGTCCTGGCAGAGACCTTCAATGACATGACCAACAGCTTGCAGCACACGGTCTCCGTGCTGGACCAGCGCAACAAGGACATGCGGACCGTGCTCGACCACGTGGACCAGGGCCTGTGCACGGTCACGCGTGAAGGCGTGCTCTCGCGCGAACGGTCGGCCATCATGGACACGTGGTTCGGTCCGGCGAAAGGCGGCATGACGTTCTGGGATGCCGTGAGCGCGGTGGATCCGACCACGGCCTGCGCGCTCGCGGTCCACTGGGCGGAGCTTCAAACGGGTGATCTGCCAATAGAGCTCCTGATCCATCAGCTGCCGAACCGTATCAATGACGGTGAGCGACGGCTGGACGTGAAGTACGGACCCATCTATGCGCAGGATGGCGAGTCACTCGACAAGATGCTCATCGTCGTGAGCGACGTCACGGCGCGCATTGCAGCAGAGCATGCGGAGGCTGAACAGCGGGAGACCGCGGCCGTCTTCGAGCGCATCATGAGGGACAAGCCGGGGGTGGTCGACTTCTTCGTGGATGCGGAGTCGCAGGTGTCGGCGCTGACCGGTGTGGAGCGACCACCGCTGCCGGAGGTGCGCCGACGCTTGCACACGCTCAAAGGGAACGCAGCGATCTTCGGCATGCTGAGCCTATCCGCGGTCTGCCACGAGATCGAGTCACACATGGCAGAAGAGAACCTGGACATGTCGCCGTCCGACCGCAAGGTGCTCGCGGACAAGTGGCGGCGACTGGCCACGCGGCTGTACGCGTTCGTGGCGGACACGGCCAAGGGCATCTTCATCGAAGACGACGAGTACGCCACCGTCCTTCGTGCGTTGCTGGATGGCGCGCCACGGGCGGAGATCGCAAGGCTGGTGACGGAGTGGAAGAACGAGCGCGTGACGGTCCACCTGGAGCGCCTTGCCGACGGCGTGAGGCAGGCGGCCCGCACGCTACAGAAGGAGATCGACGCGTCCGTCACGCCGTCGACCGCCAGGGTGCCGCGCGAGGAATGGGCACCGTTCTGGGGCGCGCTGGTGCATGCTGCACGCAATGCGGCGGACCACGGTGTCGAGTCCGTGGACCAACGAATAAAGAGCGGCAAGAGCGCCACGGGCAACATCAAGCTGTCGGCCGTGGCAGAGGATGGCTGGCTGGTCGTGCGGATCGCGGATGATGGCGCCGGCGTCGATTTCGAGCGGATCCGCGCGCGCGCACGCGATGCCGGCCTTCCGCACACGACACGCGAAGATCTGGTGGATGCACTCTTCGCGGACGGCGTGAGCTCCAGGGACCATGTGACGGAGACGAGCGGTCGCGGCGTGGGCCTTGCTGCCACGAAGCAAGAGTGCGAGCAGCTGGGTGGCTTTGTGTCCGTCGTCACGAAGGCACGGCAGGGCACCACGTTCGAGTTCCACGTGCCGCTCGCGAACGCGGCGCCGCCGGCGGCGGTGGGCGGGTCGCTGCGACCCTCCCCCGCGCGCGTCGGCTGACGAATCAAACCTCGCCGCTCATCCGGTTCACGAGCGCGATCCCATTCACGTCACGTGGTGAGTCGCGCCAGCGATGCCAAGCTTCATTCGATGAGCGCGCTGCGCTTACGGGCCCGATCCCCAGGCGGTGAGAGTCACGATGCCGTGCACGCGCAGGGTGTGGCCCGCGCGTGGGCCGGCGCCAACGACGGTCATGTCGTAGTGAGCGCTGATGCGCCCCCCGCCGGTGGCGCCCAGTGTTGCCTCGTCCACCGTGATGGACGCGGACATCGTGTCGGGGACGCCGGGCAAGGGATCGCAGCCCTCGAAGGTCCGGTCCAGCCACTCGGGCGGTAGCACCAGGCCATCGTCTGCGGCATTCAAGGTGTCGATGCTGTCTCCGACACGGCAGCTCACCAGCCCAGGCACGGGCCTCTTGGGCCCGAGATCGAGCTGCACCCGCGTATGCAGGTCCCGCGACTGTCGCACCATCACGAAGAACCGCCCCGACTCCTCGCTCACGTAGCCCGAGGCATCCGCGTGCGTCGCGACGACCTTGCCATCGAGCTCCCAGGTCTCCCCGGTGACAGGTGCATCGGCCGCGTTCGGGGAGTCCGCGGCTCCGCCACCCGACGTGCCGGCGGTGCCGTCGGTGGAGCTGGACCCGACGCGCCCTGCACATCCGCAGTGAAGACCAAGGACGAGCAGGCCGACCGAAAAGATGGAGGAAGGGAGCTGGGAGCGCATGAGGAGCACCATGATCGCGACGCGCGGAAGGAGCAACCCGATCGGCTCACAAAGCGCAGGCTGGACCCGGTTAGTCCGGACGTCGCGGCGTCCACCCTCGCAGCGGGCGCCGGGCGGTCAGTGCGCGGCCAGGAGCTTCTGGATCGCGAGCATGGCCGGCTGCTTGCGGCTCGACGGCTGGCCATCCAACTGTAGACTGAAGCATGCGCGATCGGCGAATTGGTACGAAGGAGCTGGCGACGGTGCTTTCGGGGATCGTCATGACGGTCACTCCGATGGGGCTCGTGGCGACCGGCTGCAACTTGAACAACGAGCGCCAGTGCGGTGGCGGCGGCGGCGGGCCGGTGCCGGACCCCGTTACCGTGGCCTACACGCCGGTCGTGTGCACCACGCCGGAGGCAGGCGCTCTTCCGGACGCGCCCGACGGTGACGTCACGGCGGAGGCCGGTGATGGCAGCGCTCCCGACGATGGGAGTTCTCCCGGCGACGCCGGCTCGGATGCGAGCTCCGGCCCGCCCGTATGCAACGACGATCGCATGTGCGAGCGTCTGTGCCCGGCGGGTTACAACCGGTGTGCGCGAGAGCTGAACGACGCTGGCGTCGACTCCGTGACGTGCAGCGTTGGGCCGACTGCGAGCTGTGGACGCAGGTTCGCGGGGCTGCGCCAGCGTGCACACAGGGGAGCGACGCCGCTGGGCGCGTTCTTCGCGGGGTCCGCGTACCTGGAAGAAGCGTCCATCACGTCGTTCGAGATCCTGGCGGAGGAGCTCTCGGCCCACGGTGCGCCGGATTCTCTCATCGTTGATGCGAAGCGAAGCGCACGCGATGAGGTGCGCCATGCGCGCGTGATGACGGCGCTCGCGAAGCGCCATCGCGGAAAGGTCGCGACGGTCCACGCACGCCGCCATGTCGTCCGCCCGCTTGCGAAGGTCGTGCGAGAGAACGCGATCGAAGGCTGCGTGCGCGAGACCTACGGAGCGCTCGTGGCGACCTTTCAGGCGACCCACGCGGGCTGTCCGAAGATCCGCGCCGTCATGAGCCGGATCGCGCGTGACGAGACCAGGCACGCCACGCTCGCGTGGAAGATCGACGCGTGGGCGAACGCAACGCCGAGCACCGACCAGCGAGCCGTCACGAGAGCGCGCGAGCGAGCCGTGAAGAAGCTTCGCCGAGAGCTCGCGTCGCCGACGCATCCGTCGCTCGTGAAAGAGGCCGGCATGCCCACTGCGCAGCAGGCTGTTGCGCTGCTGGATGAGCTGACGAGCGCGCTAGGCCTGGTCACGGCGCCCTGAGGGGAC
>JANXLV010000155.1 GCA_025355005.1 Myxococcales bacterium
CGGCGAGCCCTGCTCGAACGGAGCGCTACCTGCCCCGCCGCCGCTACAAGCGACGAGCGACATGACGACAATGGAGGTGCAACCGGAAGCGATGATCTTGGCGAGGTTCATGGTAGGTCTCCGACGTGTACCCACCATGTACGCAAACGTCGTACCGCCGAATTTTCGGAATTCTGCAGTGGCATCGGAAGTCCGCGCATCTATCCGAAATTACGAATGAATAGGCAACTCCCTGGTGCCCGCGAGCAGGGGATCGCGCCACACGTTGCCTGGGACGAATGGACAATCGCGCTGGTCCAGCGGTGATCCAAGGCCCCGCCACCAGGAGCTCATTCTTGTAAGCGTGCTGACGAAAGCGACGGGTCGAGGTCGAGGTCCAGGTTCGAGCTCGCCGAAACCGCTATCATCGCCCGCGCCATGCCGAAGCTTCGTCGCCTTGCGATCGTCCTCGTCGTTGCCGCGTGCGGCAGTCGGACGGGTCTCCCGATCGATGACGAGGGCCTCACGACTGACAACCCCGACGGCAGCAAGGACGGCAGCCACGACGGCACGTTCGAGGACGCGGGCGACGAGGACGCGCTCCCCGGCCTCGACGTGCAGCCGAATCCCGACGTCGTGCGCACGGACTGCCCCGACGCGGAGGCGACGCTCATCTATGTCGTCGCAGACAACAACAACCTCTACAGCTTCTTTCCGACCGACGGGACGTTCACGCTGATCGGGAGGCTCGCGTGTCCCGCACACCCGACCCCAACGGTCGCCACGCCAGCGCCGTTCAGCATGGCCGTCGATCGAAAGGGGAAGGCCTTCGTCGTCTTCAACACCGGAGAGCTCTTTCAGGTCAGCACGGCCACGGCGGCTTGCGCCGCCACCAGCTACCAGGTCGACCAGGGCGGATTTCAGACCTTCGGAATGGGCTTCTCGACTGACTTCCTCGGCCCGAGCGAGACACTCTTCATCGCAGGCGACGGAACGAACGGCGGCGCGTCGGGGCTCGGCTCGATCAATACCCAGACCTTCAAGCTCTCCATTCTCGGCGCCTTCAACCCCCCGATCCAGAGAGGGGAGCTCACAGGCACCGGCGACGGTCGGCTCTTCTCCTTCTATACGAAGGATCCCACCGATCCGCAGGGCGACCCGGTGCCGGCATTCATCGGCGAGATCGACAAGACGAACGGCCGCGTTGTGGCGGAGAGCCCGCTTCCGTTTCCCCAGGTCTCGCAGGGGCAAGGGTGGGCCTTCGGGTTCTGGGGCGGTGACTTCTACACGTTCACCGCTCCGAATGGCGGCACGCTCGTGCAGCGCTACCGCCCTGGGGATGGCACCGTCACCGACATCGCCAACACCAACGACGTGATCGTTGGCGCTGGCGTTTCCACGTGCGCTCCCCAGTGAGCACGGACGCCGTCACTCTCGTTCACCTTGGCCCAGGCGATCCAGGGCTCGTCACGATTCGCGCGCGCGACGCTCTTCGTGCGGCGACTTTCGTCTACGTCGTCGGCGCGGATGGGGCAGACACGGGCGACGTCGTTGGGCTCGCGTCGTCGCTCGTGGACCGCGCGGCGGCGGGCACATCCAGGGTCGTGCGTGGTGCGCCGCCTCTGGACGTCGACCTTCGCGGCGCGGTGATCGCGCATGGCGCTGCTCTCGCTGACGTCCTTGCTGCGACGGCGATCGCGGAGGCCTGCGCCGCTCGCGCGCAGCTGCTGTTTCTTCGCGTGCCCGGTGTCACGCTCGACGCTCATGCCGAGTCCATTCGCTCCTTGCCGCTCCGCGGGAAACGCGTGCTCACGCTCCGCGCGAAGGAGCAAGCGCAGGACGCGGAGGTCGTGCTTCACGCGTATGGCGCATCGCCGCTCTCCATTCCCGCGCTCGTCATCGCGCCACCGCCGGATCCCGCGCGCCTCGAGCAGGCTGTGCGCGAGGCGGCGAGCTACGCGTTCATCGTCTTCACCAGCGCGAACGGCGTGGAGCGCTTCTTTGATGTATTATGCACACATCTCGGCAAGGACGCTCGCGCTCTCGCGCCCGCCAGGATCGCCGCCATCGGACCGAAGACGGCGGAGGCACTGCTCTCGCGCGGAGTCCGCGCAGACCTCGTGGCAAAGGACTTCGTCGGCGAGGCCCTTGCGCGGGAGCTCCAGCAGCAGCTCGGTGGCACACCCGGAGCTCCCGGCCATGCTCCAACCCGCATCTTGCTCCCACGCGCGCTCGTCGCTCGTGACGTGGTCCCCGATACGCTCCGCGCGCTAGGGCACACGGTGGACGTGGTCCCCGCGTACGAGACGCTGGGGCCCGCCACCGCGGACGCAGAGCGAATCCGCGGCGCGTTCGCTGCGAAGGAGGTGTTCGCCGTCCTCTTCACCTCCAGCAGCACCGTGACGCACGTCGTCGCAGCGCTCGGAGCGGACGCTGCTTCCATACTCGCTTCCGTATGCGTGGTGAGCATCGGGCCGGTCACGTCGAAGACTGCGGCGGAGCACGGCATCCGCGTGGACGTCACTGCGTCCGTCTACACGGTCTCTGGCGCCGTCTCGGCGCTCTCGCGGTTCGCGGGGCACGCGGCGGGCCCGGAGCCCGGAGCGCCTCGTGTAAGAAATTGACACGGGGACCCAGGAAAGGGATGCTCCAAACCGTATGTCGT
The DNA here is from genome assembly GCA_025355005.1 of Myxococcales bacterium. GTDB lineage: Bacteria > Myxococcota_A > Polyangia > Polyangiales > Polyangiaceae > JANXLV01. The sequence goes on from JANXLV010000155.1 coordinate 2,645, forward strand.
TGAGCTCCCTCATCGTTCAGCGCGAGATCGCCACGATCCGCGAAGTCGAAGAGGCGCTCTCACGTCAGGTGCTCTACGGCGGCGACCTCGTCACGAACCTCATGGAGGTGGTGCTCCCTCAGGAGAGCGCGCTCACGCAGGCGCTGGCGGAGTCGTTCGGCATGCAGCCGGCGCAGATCGGCGACCTGCCGCGTACACCGGAAGAGGCGAAGCGCCTGGTCCCGAAGGACCTTGCGATCCGTCATTCGATCCTGCCGCTCGCCGCTGACAAGACCGGCATCGTGGTCGCTGTCGCGGAGCCGCTGACCCCCGACGTGGAGCAGGAGCTCTCGTTCGCGCTCTCCGTCCCAGTGGCGCAGCGCGTATCGCCGCTCTTCCGCATTCGCCAGGCGATCGCGCGGGAGTACGACGTCCCGCTCGAGCGCCGATACCAGCGCTTGCTCGCGCGCATGGGCGGTCACGAGATGGCCCTGCCGAACTCGCTGCCGCCCCTGCTCGGTATGCCGCCCGCAGTCGCGGAGCCGCCGCGCATGCCGAGCGACATCCCGCGGCTCGGCACCGTTGAGATGCCTGCGGTGAAGGATCCGGCGCGGCGTCAAACACCGCTCTCCAATCCACCTCCGCCACCGCGACAGCCCACTCCGCTGCCGGACTCTCCGCAGGAGGACGCGCTCCCACAAACCTCGCCGTCGGGTCACCCCTACACCCAGACGCCCTCCGTGATCCCGGAGGTGCATGGACCTCGGGTGGTGCTTGCCGAGGTGCCGCAGGCGCCGCCGCTTCCGTCCGGCATTGGTGAGGCGGTGCCTTCCACGGGGCCCACGTCGCCGCGCGCCACGTCCGATCTTCCGCCTGGCTCTTTTCGTCGACCCAGCGCGCCCGCGCCGCGTCCCACACGTCGTCGCAGGGGGCCGCTCACGCTCGACCTGGCAGTGGCGGAGATGGACGACACGGCCGACCGCGACGCCGTGCTCGATCTGTTCTTCGAGTTCGCGAAGCAGTTCTTCGAGTACTCGGCGTTCTTCCTCGTCCGCGCGGAGTCAGCCGACGGTCGTGATGCGTTCGGCAGCGGGCTCTCCCGAGAGCGGGTGCCCGCGCTCACGATCCCGCTCGATGCGCCCTCGATGATCGCCGCGGTGCTCGACAAGCGTGCGCCCGCGCTCGTGTTGCCCGCTACGCGCGTGGACCATGGGTTGCTCTCCGAGCTCCACATCGACGCGCGCACGCCGCTGCTTCTTTTCCCGCTCGTGGTGCGCAAGAAGGCCGTCGCGCTGCTCGTGGGCGACGGCGCGGAGTCGGGCGTGGGCGAAGAGGTCGCGGGCGATCTCACGAAGCTCTCGGCCGCCGCGGCGTCCGCGTTCGAACGCCTCATCGTCCGCCGCAAGCTCACGGCCGCGGCGATGCCCAAGCCCTCCAATCCGTCGCAAGATGCGGTGGTCGTGCCCGTCGTTTCCGTGCCGCCCTCGCGCGTGCCGAAGCTCGACATGGGGAGCGAGTTCGCGCCGCGTACCGAGGTCACGCCTTTCCAGCCCGCCATCACGCAGACCTCCGTGCACGTCGTGCAGGAGATGAACGCGGATGGTTCGCCTCCGCCACCGTCCGTGGACGAGCGCGTGCGTCGCGTGTCCGAGCCGCCGCCCGACGAGCCGCCGCCCGCGACGGTGGTGCAGGTGCGCCGCCCGAGCGGTCCGCCCATCCCGCGTGAAGAGCCGAGCAAGGACAAGCGCCAGACATTCTCGTGGGAGGACTACGTGCCTCCGGCGTCCGAGCAGAAGAGCGTGCCAGCGCGCAGGCCGCCCGCGCCCATCCCCACGCAGCCGCCGCTGCCTTCTGTGATCGTCGAAGTCGATCAGGACTACCGCGACCTCGTCGATCGCCACCTCGCTGGCGACGAAGCCGCAGGTCTGCTTCTGCTGCGCGCAGGCCAGCACGCAATGCCGGCGATCATGCAGCGCTTCCCCGGGCCCGTCACGATCGACCGCATTCGCTACACGGAGCCCAACCCGCCGCGCGCGCAGGACGCCGGCCCGCTCCTGCGCCTCATCGCGGGGCAGCGTCGCGTTGCGTTCCCGTTCGTCATTGCGCGTGCGGAGGACGCCGACCCGGCGCGTCGCATGTGGGCCGTGTTACTCGTCAGCGAGCTGCCGTATCCCGAGGCGATCAAGCCCATCGTCGCGCGGCTCTTCGATCCGGATCCGTACGTGCGCGCGGCCGCGCAGATCGCCGGGCGCGCGATCGCCGAACATCACGCGCAGTCGATCGTCGAACGCATCGCCGCCATCGCATCCAGCCCCGACGAGCCCATGGCCAGGCGCGTCGCCTCGATCGAGGCGCTCGGTGAGCTGCGAGAGCCGCTCGCCGGCATGCTGCTCATCAACGCGCTCGCTGATCCGACGCACGAGATCGCCGACGCAGCACGCATCGCGCTCCGCACGCTCACGCGGCACGACTTCGGCGCGGACCCGCGGAAGTGGTTTGCGTTCTGGCAGGCTCACGGCAGCGACTCCCGGCAGGAATGGCTGATCGAGGCCATCGCCGGCGACGACCTCGACCTCGCGAACTACGCCGCCGACGAGATGTCCGCGCTCGCCAAGCGCGGCTTCGGGTTCCGGCGCGACCTCCCGAAGTCGGAGCGCGAGAAGGTGCGTCTCGACATCCAGGCATGGTGGGAGCTGGAAGGCCGGCTCCGCATCAGCTCACGACTCTGACGGCTCTGACTCTCCTCAGGAGGCTCACAAGAAGGGTCGATCCGGCGCGGTTCTCGCATCGTAGGAAGGGTGCGCCCTGAGCTCGCGCGACGCGCACCAGGTAAGATATGTAGATTCCTTCCCACGAAAATCAGTCAACCGTTCGTTCTTACAAGAGAATGGTCGAGTGTAACCGGGCGTTGGCTGTAACCCAGCGTAACGGGTGGTGGCGCGAACCGCGCGTAACACCCGCGAACGTGACGCTTCGCCCGCGATGCGGGTCCAGTCAATTCAAGCGGTTAGCCGGGTGTTGACATGGCACGTCGAATGCAGAACTTGAAAACATCCAGGACCGTGTAACGGTCCGCACAATCGCTCGTCAGAACAGGCGAGCTGCTTCTATCCTCGAAAGGTACTCATGTCTCTCCGCATCCTCCTCGGTTCCGCTGCTGCTGCGCTCTGCCTCGCCACGGC
>JANXLV010000171.1 GCA_025355005.1 Myxococcales bacterium
CCGATCTCCCGCCCTTCTCGAACACGGAAGCGAACACGCGGCGCTCGTCCTCACCAAGCACGTGCGCGACGATGTCGATGAACGCCGAAGAACGAAGCAGGCTCCCACCAGAGGCGCGCGTCCCCCCCTGCGCTCCGGAGGCGCGCGCCTCTTCGACCAGTGAAATCAGGACGTCATCGAGCCGCTCGATCCTTCTCTGGTGCGGGTCTTCCGTGGGACCACCGCCCCTCGCGACGGCGCGCGCGGCTCGTCCGCGGAGCAACGCCGAGACACGCGCAGCGTAGAGCGCCCCCTGCGCCGTCTGCCGCGCCAGAACATCGGCAGGGCTGAGATCATGTGCCGGCAATGTGGCCTGCGCGGACAGCAGCGTCGCGATCAGCTGCTGCGCGTCTTCTGGTGGGAGCAAGTCCGCGTGCGCAAGCGCGTGCGCCGCATAGAAGAGAGCCACGCCACTCCCGAACCACACCGCCGGGTGCCCGTCGGCGTCCGCGATGCGCGCCTCGCCACCCACCCATTCGGAGACCAGATGCTTCGTCATCGCTATGCGAAGCGCAGCGGACCACGGCTCGTCCGGAGTCACGTACGCGACCGCGAAATTGCCGCGCCCCAGCACACTTGCGGCAGCGCGCGACTGCGAGATGAAGAAGACCACGTGGTCCTGTGGTTCTCCGCGGAACGTCTCGCGCAGGAGCGAGCGCATGCCCGCGATCTCCGCGGTGACCGAGCGGGGATCGAACGCGGTGTAGCCGAGCCACGCGGACTCGTCGTGCTCGGTGCCCGTGTCCATGATCGTGGTGCCGAGACTTCCTGCGACGAACATGGACGAGCGAAGCCCGTCCACCCGGCCAGTACGCGTTCGTGAAGCACCGACACCGAGGCTGGACGCCGAAAGAGGCGCGGGAAGCTTCGAGCCGTCGATGGATACCGTGATGGACATCCGCGGGCTGTCGGACGGAAGAAGGAGCAGCGAATCTCCGAAGGCGCGGAAGCGATCGTCGGAGACGAGCACGGCGCGCGGTGGGGCAAGCAGGTCAGATGACGCGCGGAGATCGTACCTCACGTGCGCGGCACCCGTCGGCGAGCGCGCGAATGTCAGCTGCGCGCCCTTGCCCGTGGCGGAGATCTTCGCGCCCAGGTCACCGGTCGCGTCCGCGGCCGACGCGTTGTCGACATCCGTGGAAGCGCAATATGCGCACGTGAGCGTGTCACCGGGCGAGGTAGAGAATGACAGCTCCACGTGGACAGACGCAGCTGGCTTCATCCTCGGGAGCAGCGAGACGACGAGCGAAGGCGCGGTCGCGTGTGGAGCGAGCGCGGCATCGACGCCAGCGTCGCGCGCGGGCGGCACCGACGCAGCGGGAGTCGGAACTGGGCCAGCGGGCGCACCACACGCCACAGCCGCGGCCAAGAACAAGCAGCCGAGAGCTGGTTTCAACCTTGCCCGGTCTGGAAGGCCCGCTTCACGTCGCTCGGCATATTCGGATGCTTGATGAGCATCTTCTTCATCCCGTAGTTCGTCCGGATGATCGGCAGCTTCAGCAAGGTGCGGAGCAGCTGCGGCGGCGTTGCAGACCAGCGCGCGAGGTTCTGGATGCTGAGCAGCGTCCAGCTGGTGCGGCCGCAAAGGATCTGCGTCGTCTGCGCGTCGAACGCACAGCCCGCGAGGATGACGAGACAGCGCGCCTCGGTCTTGATGACGAGCGCGGCCTTTTCCTCGCCGCCGGCCATCGTGAATTTCTTCCGGAGGAGGTTCGCCGTCTTGATGCGCGAGCGCTCGGGCACCTCGCGATCGATGGCGATCTTGTAGCAATCCGTGAGGAGCTTCGGATTGACGATCTTGTTCAGCAACATGTCTGGCAGCTGCGGGTTGCGGAGCAAGCGGCGCTGAACCAGGCTGTCCTTCAGGATCATCATGTTGCGTGTCAGCATCTCGAGGCCGGTCTGCGTGCGATGGTGGAACGCGACGTAGCGGGCCTCCGCCAGACCAAAGCGCGGATTGCTGAGCAGCGCGTAGATGATAGCTGGCTCGGCGTCGAGGCACAGCGCCATCAGCTGATCGCCGTTGACGCTCGTCGCGGCCGAGAGCCGCTGCTCACGCGTCATGTGGCGATAGACGGTTTCGTAGATCCTGCGCCAGACCTTGTCGCCGCGCTCCTCTTCCTCGAGCTGCGCTTGCTCTTCCGCGTCCATCGCGGATGGCGGCTCGGGGGCGGCCGCGACCTCTTCGACGTCATCCTCATCACTGTCGTCGGCGCTGTCCTTGGGACGCTTCGCCCCTTCGGTCGCGGGCTCCTCGGCGAGCGCGTCGGTCGATGGCGTCTCCAGCGGTAGCGCATCGAGCGGGAACTCCTCGAACGGGAGCCCTTCGAGGGGCGGAGGCGGGAGCGAGAGATCTTGCGGAAGCTCCTCGAGCTCGGGCAGCTGCTCGTCCTCGGTCATGGGCTTCGCCTCGACCTCTTGCCTGAGATCGGGTCTGGACGCGCGGGCCGAGATGCCCGGCGACGAAGTGGTCGGCGGACGCATCGGGCCGGGAGAAGAGGGCGTGGCTGCTCGGATGGCAGACGCGGAGGGAGCAGCAGCGGGTGCGGAGGGAGCAGCCGCGGGCCCTCCATCTTCGACATCGAGCGCGCCGTGCGTGGCGAGCTTCGACACGATCTCCTGTACGCGGCCCTCAGGAAGGCCCGTGAGCGTGACGAGCTCGCGCACACTCACCGGACCGTCGACCCGCGAGAGGACAAACCCCTCCTCGGCCGTGAGTCTGAGCTGCCGATAGTCGATCGTCTTGGGCCGAACTTTCAAGCCTGGTTCTCCCCGAGCGACCGCGCGTGCCTGGTCCTAATCACGACACTCGAATGGTACGTGACTCGGGGCGCTCAGGAAGCGCTTTCTCGCGGCAAAATCAGGACAGGATGCGCCGCACGCCATCGCCCAGATCGAGATGCAGGCGCCCACCGCTAGGAGCGGCGCTCGCGATGAGATATTGACGCTCTCCCACCGCGAGTCGCCACGTCGCGATGTCTGCGCGCACGCACTCGCCGGAGTCTAGCTTCAGGCCGAGGCCCGCGACGAAGCCGGGTGCATCGCCCACGCCAGCGATGAGCTCACCGAGCTCGTCGCAGACCGCGAGGGTCGCCACGCCGAGACGCTCACGAGCGGCCTCGAGGAAGAGATTGAGTGCAACGAAGGGATGAGAGCTACGGGCAGATCGACGTTCGAGCATGGAAGCATGCTCGTCGCGAACGCCGAGAACGCCAACTTTTCGGAGCGAAACAGAAACGCCACATATTCTCGCTGCGTAAACAGCGTCGCATGGCGTGAGAGCCGCCCGGCAGGCGAGGCTTCGAGCGAGCACGGAGCGGAACGTACTCTTGTACGTGAGCACCGCGCGCAGCTCGAAACGAAGCCTGGCGGGATGGATCTCACGCCAGGCGCGTGCTGTTTAGTAGCCTGCCATCGCGCCCGCGTCCGGGTCCGTGGTGTCCACCGGCGCGGGGCACATGGCCGCCTTCGTCGAGAAGCACTGGCTCATCTTTGTGTCGCAGCACCAGGAGGCGCCGGAGATCGCGCCGCAGCTGTTCGAGCAGTCCGTGTCCGCCTTGCAGGAGGACGCGCACGCCTTGGGCTTGGTGCCACCATTGTCGCCGCCGTTGCCACCCGTGGGTGCCGGCGCGACGCCGCCGTCCGCCTTGGGGTCCGTGTTCGACGTGTCCGTGCCCGTGTTGGGGATCGGGTCAGACGAGGAGTCCGCACAAGCTGTCAGGCCAACGGCTCCAACGGAGAGAGCCAGGGTTGCGGAGGCGAGCAGGGAGAGGGTTGCGGACTTCATTGGTGGTGGCGGAACTCTACGGTGGGGCGGTTCGAACGCTTGTCTAGATCGCCTCACAACAGTTGATTTTGAAGCCTATATCCCCGTGATTTCTGCTCTCATTTGTCTCCCTAGTGTGACATCGTCCCCTGGAAATCGGGCCGCGCATCCGCGCTGGCTGAAATATTCCGTCCTGGGCGTCCTTGCGCTCGGGGTGGTTCTGGCAGTGCCTGCGCTGCAGACGCCATTTTTTCTCGACGATTACCTCCACGGCGCGATGGTGCGCGGACAGTTCCCCGTCCATCGCGGCCCGTTCGATCTCTACGCATTCGTCGATGACGGCGACCGGCAGGCGCTCCTCGATCGAGGCCTTCTCCCCTGGTGGTCGCACCCGCAGATCACCATCCGGTTCTTCCGGCCGCTCTCGTCCGCCCTCCTCTTCGTCGATCATCGCGTGTTCGGGGCGCACCCGTTCCCCATGCACGTGCACTCGCTCGTGTGGTGGCTGTTCGCGGTGCTCGCGGTGCGCTCGCTTGCGCGGCGTCTGTTCCCGAGCTCGCGTGTGCAGCTTATGGCGACCGCGATCTTCGCGCTCGCGCCGTGTCATGCGGTGCCGCTCGCGTGGGTCGCGAACCGCGAGGTGCTGCTCGCGCTCACGTTCGGTGCGCTCGCTCTTCCGCGCTATGCGGACTTCCGGCGCACACGTGCGCTGGCACCGGCGGCGCTCTCGCTCCTTCTCTTCGCGCTCGCGCTCTTCACGGGCGGCGAGTACGCGCTGTCGTTCGCGGGGTACGTCCTCGCGATAGAGCTCGTGCGGCGCCGCGACACCCTCATTTCACGCGTGACCGGTTGGCTGCCATTCGCGATACCCGCCGGCGTGTACATGGCGGTGCGCGGCGCGCTGCACTACGGCTCGCACGGCTCGGGCTTCTACGCGGATCCCCTCCACGATCCGTCGCGCTTCTTCCACAAGGCGCCGGAGCGCCTGGTGACGTTGCTCGCAGACGGGTGGCTCTCCGTCGACAGCACGGGGTGGGGCGCGCCGTGGATGCGCGTGTCGCTGTACGGGATCGTCGCGGTGGCGCTGTGGTGCGGCGTGATCGTGTTTCGTCGCGTGATCGCCGCGCAGGAGAATGAGCAGAAGCAGAACGTGACGTGGATGCTCGCGGGCTCCCTCGCGTCGATCACGCCGGTGCTCGCCGTGGTGCCATCCACGCGGCTCCTCGGCATCGCGATGGTGGGGCTCTCGATGAGCGTCGCGACCCTTCTGGAGTTCGCGTGGTGGTACGACCGTGAGCCTCCTGCACCGAGCGGCGCCGCGCGCGCTACGGGCTTCGGGCGCGGCATGACGGCGATCGTGGCGGTGTACCTCGGCTTCGCGCATTTCATCCATGGCCCCGGCAGCATGTGGCTGAAGGAGCGCGCGCTCCGCGACGACGCGCGGGAGCTCGCGTGGAAAGCCGGGAACGTCGCAGGCGCCTTGCCACCGGGCTCCGCGGCGAAGGTCGGCGTCGTGCGCGGCTCCGCGGGAATGTTCTTCGCGCCATTCGCGCTGCCCGGCGGACAGGTGCCTGCGCGCTGGAATTTCCTGGCGCAGGGCGGTCACGTGCTCACCCAACGACGCGACGACTTCACGCTGGATGTCGCGACCCCGAAACACCGCGGCCTCTACCCGGAAGGCGATCTGAACCTGTACCGCAGCGAGGACGCGCGCCTCGCGGTGGGTACGGAGGTGCGCGTGCCCGGGATGCGCGCGACCATCCTCGAGCTCCAGGACGGGCGCCCCAGCCGCGTGCGCTTCCGCTTCGACGTGCCGCTGGAGGAGCTCACCTGGTTCTCGGACCAGCACGACGGCGTCCGCGTGGTCGCCATGCCCGAGACCGGCTTCGGCGCCCCCTTCGATTTCTAGACCTGGCGCGCGCAGTTTTCGAGGTGAACCTGCAACGCGAAGAAACGCGCGGGCTGTGGCCATCAGGATGCGGGCGGCGGCCTGCAACGGACTGCCATCGCTCGCGAGCGGGGTGCGTCCTCGAGAACAAGGGAGAACGACATGCGAATCATCTCGTTTGGGCTTCGGTGCAGCGCCGTGCGCGCGTGCATCTTGATCGGCATGAGCATCGCGGTGCATGGCTGCAACCAGTCGCACGGCAATGACCTATTCAGCTCTTCGTCGGACGTACCGCCGGCATCTGCCCTGGGGGCACAGCCGACATTCGGTCCCGGAGTATCGCTCGCGACGTCCCCGCCGCCCATCAGCGGAGGGACGCTCGCCATTGCGCCCGACGGCGTGACGGCGTTTGCATCCGACCCGGATCGGGATCGGGTCTACGTCGTGGACCTCACGGCACGCGTGGTGCGGCGCACGATCCAGCTACTGCCGCATGACGAGCCCGGAAGGGCGGCGGTGGACTCCATGGGACGCGCGTACGTTGCGCTGCGCGGAGGCGGCGCGTTGCTCACCGTGGAGCCGCAGTCCGGTGCGACCGAGAGACGACCCGTATGCTCGGCGCCGCGCGGCGTCGCATACGACGCGGCCAAGGACTCCGTGCTGGTCGCATGCATGGATGGAACGCTTGCGCGATTCCCGGTGAAGACTGGAGCGGCGACCGCGCGAAAGATGGTGGAACGCGACCTGCGCGACATCGTGGTGCGGAAGGACGGGGGCCTCTTCCTGAGCACGTTTCGCCACGCCGGCCTCTTGCATACGGACGGCGCAGGAAACGTGATCGAGCGCGCCGCCTCTCCCGACGTGGCGAACCTGATGTGGCGGATGGTCGCTCTGAATCTGGGCGATGGCGAGGAGCGCGTGCTTGCAGCGGCACAGCGCCCGAAGGGAGAAAAAGTGTCCGTGTCGCCGGGCGCCTATGGAGGAACCGCAACGGCCGCGTGCCCGGAGGGTGGAATCGTCGCGGGGCACATGGTCGTTGGAGGCGGTCCGGTGACCGTGCTGCAGTCGCTCCAGGTCATGCCGCGGGTCGTGCTTCCGGTCGACCTGGTGACGGACGGCACCGTGATGGTGGTCATCAGCGCAGGCGCCGGTCACACGCCATCCGCTCCACAGCTCTTCGAACAGGCTGTGGCAGCGAGCGGCAAAGTGGGAGAGGGCAGCTGCGCGCAGCCGAGGACGGGAACGACGCCGGGACAGCCCATTGCGGTCGCATTCGACGGCGCGGGAGAGCTCATCGTGCAGTCGCGCGAGCCCGCGGCGCTGTACGTGATGACGCCCGACCACGCCCGTGTGTGGAAGACCATCGAGCTCGGCGGGGACAGCCGCGAGGACACCGGCCACGCGGTGTTCCACTCCGACTCGGGCAGTGGCGTTGCGTGCGCGTCGTGTCACGCGGAGGGCGGCGAGGACGGTCACACATGGGACTTCGACACGCTCGGCCCGCGCCGAACACCGTCGCTGCGCGGCACCCTCGCGCACACGGAGCCGTTCCACTGGGACGGCTCACAGAAAGACATGGGCGACATCCTCACGCACGTCTTCGAGGAACGCATGAGCGGGCCGCAGCTCGGTGACTCCCAGGTGAGCGCCGTCACGCACTGGGTCTACGGTATTCCAGCGCCTCCGCCTCTGCGCGCGGTCGACGATGCAGTCACGCGCGGACAGGCGCTGTTCGAATCACACGGGTGCCCGGGCTGCCACAGCGGCCCCATGCTCACGAACAACCAGACCGTCGACGTGGGCACCGGCGCCGCGTTCCAGGTCCCCTCGCTCAAGGGTGTGGGGTGGAGAGATCCGTTCCTTCACGATGGATGCGCAGCGGACCTCCGCGAACGCTTCGGCCCGTGCGGCGGCGGGCAACACGGCAACACGGCTGACCTCGATCCCGTGGGCGTCTCCGACCTCGCCGCGTATCTCGAGACGCTCTGAATCAGCGAGCTTCGCAGTGGCGCGAGGCGTGACCGCCGCGAGGCAACGTTGTGCCGCACGAGCCCGCGAGGCGAGATAGGCTTGCCTGGTGCATTGCTGGCGCTGGACGCTCGTGTTGGGTTCCACCCTGGCCTGGTCTCTTCCTGCGCACGCGGATGTTGCGAACGAGCGCTCCGAGCTGCCGCTGGACTACACGGCGCCCGCCGGCTGCGCGGTGCGAAGCGCATTCGTGGAGGCCGTTCACGCACGCGTCCACCATGCGGCAGATGGACACTACAAGCTCACCGTCGTCGTGACGCGGCGCGATCGCTTCTACGGCAAGCTGGTGTCAGAGGACGACCAGGGGCACGTTTCATCGCGCGAGATCTCCGCAGCGACGTGCGCGGACGTCGTGAGCGCGCTCGCGCTTGCGGCGGCATTGTCGCTCGAGCAGGAAGATGACGCCCCCGCCACGATCGCGCCGGCTCATGAGCCTCCGCCGCCTCCCCCAGATCCGCCTCCGCCCGCAGTCGATGCGACGCAAGCCGCTCCGCGACCACAGAGGACGCTCGACGACGTCGCAGCTGCTGCGGGCGTGGGCACGGTCGGCACCGTTGCGTACGCCCCCTCCGTAGCCGGTGGAGCGGCGGTGTTCGCAGAGGCGCAGTCCCGCTACGCCTCGTTCCGGCTGGGCGCGGCCTTCGCGCTCACACCCCCGCTCGACCAGGGAGCGAGCGCCGGAAAGGTCAGCTACGTCTGGGGCGTCGCGCGAGCGGATGTCTGTCCCCGCGGAATCGATCGCGGCGATTTCACGGTGACAGCCTGTGCTCGCGTCGAGCTCGGCTCGCTGCAGGCCCATGTCTTCGGGTCGAGCGATGAGGACACCCATCCGTGGCTCGCCGCCGGCCTTGCCGCGAGGCTTCGGTACCTGACGGGCACCTCCCTGTTCCTGGAGCTCGAACCGTGGACCGTCGTCTCGATGCTCAGCCAGCGAGACGTCCTCCCTCCCGGTGTCACCGTGCACGATGGCGGTCCAATCGCCGGCGGCCTGACGCTGTCCGTTGGGACGCTCTTCTTCAAGTGACCGGCTCCGCGAGGGGGACGGGCCCGGATCACTTGCCCGCATCTGCGGTGTTCGTTCCGACCGCGAGATCGATCAGCGCGTCGGTGGGAACGGCGATGAGCTCCGCGACCGGCTTTCCGGAGGCCTTCGCGGCTCGGTCCACGAGGTAGGTCCCGACCTTGTAGCCGAGCCAGCGGCGGCCATCGGCGTGCTTCGTGAACCACGGAGCGCGCGGCGTGTCCTTCGGCATTGCGAGGAGCTCCTCGGTCCACTCCGACACCGCCGGCGGGTACTGACCCCAGAGCGGATCGGGCCCGCCGCCGTAGTCACGCTCGATCGCGGTCGCGAGTCCCTCTTGCATCAGGTGGTATCGGAGCTGTCCGCCAAAGCCATCCGTCCGAGCGCGAGCGATGTGCGTGAGCTCGTGGAAGAGCAGCTGACGGAGGTACGTGCGGGCGATTCCAGGGACTCCCTCGGGGCGGCTCGCGTTGACGCTCCAGTTGACGATGTCCGGGAGATTGTTGCTTCCACCCTCACCCGTCTCGGAGACGACGAGCTTCTCGTCGGTGCCCGTGACCCTGAGAACGAGGGTCTTCGGGAGATCGGGAAGAACGCGACGAACGTCGGGGAATGCCTGGGTGGTGATCTCCTCGATCAGACGACGCTCGGCGCTCGTGAACGTGTGCGACCCCGTAGCGTCGTATTCGAATGTGATCGTCTCACCACCCGGAGCCGAGATGATGACGGGGGCGCGGGCCTCAGCGTCGGCGCGCATCAAGAGGACGAGCCCGACGATGCCGCCGCACAGACTCACCCCGGACGCGACCATCAGCCATTTGGGGGACACACGCATTCGAGATGACTCACGGCGATATCGTAACGCATCACGCCCCCTTCGACTTCTAGACCTGCTGTTTGGCGACGGGCCCGGATCACTTGCCCGCAGTCGGGCAGAATGACCGATCGGTACAGCGTCCGAAGAACGACGTGTCAGTGGAAGGCGACAAGAACGGTGAGGACGGACGTTGGCTTCACGACCGGCGGAGCCGCCGTGAACGTGCCGGGCCCGTTCACGATCTTGTCGGCGAGGATGCCCTGGTCGCCGTTGTTCAAGCGGACGTCGAACCCGGGGCAGGCGCCGGTGAAGTCCGACCACGCGGTGGCGCCAGCGACCACCAGGAACTGGCCCGCCGGCACCTGGAGCGCACCGGTCGCCGCGCTTGCGTCGAAGTCGGTGGCGGTCGAGGTCAGTCCGGCGAACACCGGATTCGCGGAGAGCCCCGAGTACTCCGCGAGGCGAATGTCGGGCGTGGAGAGTGTCCCGTCGAAGGCCACCTTCACGTCCTCGCTCGCGGCTGCGATCGTGGAGCCGACGTAATAGACCCGCTGCGATGCGGGCTGCGTGGACGATGACGCCTTCATGATGCCGCCGACGGGCACGAACACGTTGCCCGCGGAGTCGGCGACCGCCTTGACGTCGCCAGTCGGCTGCCCCCACGCGATGATCGCGACAAGCGTGTGACCCGCCGCGAGCGGCATGCTCATGGCGACCTCCAGATTCGCCGCCGTACCGCTGTTTCCGACGAAAGCGGTCGCCGACTGCACGAACTTGATCGGGGCCGCCGTGGTCGCGTCGGAGCCGTCCGCGCCGATGACCGCTGATCCATCTGGAACGTTGCTGGTGGCGTCGGCAGCACCGCCCTCGGCGGCCGGTGAGCCTTCGAGTCCGGTCAGGTTGACGAGCAGGGAGCAGCCCGTCACCGCACCAAGACCAGCGAGGGTAGCCATGACGCGCGCGCGCATGACGTCGAGCATACCATCATCGCCCGGCGGCGCTTTCCTCGGCTGCGCCAGACGAAGCACGCCTTGCGTGCGCGAAGATGGACCCACGTGCGTGGGCCGCTGAGGCTCCGGCGTGTGACCCGCGGATCCGCGGCCTGAAGATCCAGCGTCGCCTGGGCGTGCTCTCCAGCTGGGCAGACCGCTCTCCGCCGCGGCGCGGGCGTTCGCGCCGTTCCTTGGCTGACTCGCGCGAGGCACGAACCGGTTTCCGCTCCGTTGTGGAGCAACCCGCGCCGATCCGGCGCGGTGCGAACGCGGGCCACCGGACATGGCCCGAGGAATCCGGCGGGCACGCGCTTTGCTGCTCCTTGTCCCATGATGGAAGATGTTCCGCGCTGGGGACGGGTCACGGCCCAGCCCCATGAGTTTCTCGTGCTCATACGCAATGGCCGCGTCGCGAAGGCGGGCCAGGGCCTCTCCGTCTGGAGGTGGCCGAGCGATGGCGTCGCCCTCATTCCAACGTCGGTGAGGAAGCTCTCGTTCAAGGCCGATCAGGTGACGATCGAGAAGGCCGGGGTAGAGGTGACCGGGCTCGCGGTCTATCGCGTGGCGGAGCCGCTGCTCGCGTTTCGCATGCTCGATGGTGGTACGAGCGCGCTCTCCGACATCCTTCGCGAGATGTTCATCGGCGCTACCCGACGCATCGTCGCGAGCCTCACGCTGGAGGAATGCCTCACGCACCGCAAGGAGCGCGTGGCATCGGCCCTCATGGACGAGATCGCGCCGGTCCTCGCCGGTGAGGGCCGCGTAGATGACACGACGGACTCCGGCTGGGGCGTCGTCCTGGACACCATCGAGATCCAGGACGTCCGCGTCCTGTCGACGGAGGTGTTCGCGAAGCTGCAGGCGCCATTTCGGGAGAAGCTCGCGCTCTCGGCGCTCCTCGCAAAGGACGAGGTGTCACGCGAGGCCGCGCGCCTGGAGACCGACAGGCAATCCGCCGCGGAACAAGCGCGACGCGCGCTCATGCATGAAGAGGAAGCGCGCCTTGCGGCAGAGCGCGAGCGCGAGGTGGATGCCCGCGCCCACCGTGACCGCGTGCTCGAACAGGAGCTCCTGGCGGACCTCGCGCGGCGACAGCGCGCGGTGATGGCCGAGCGGGAGAGAGCGGTGGTCTCGCTGGAAACGCGGCGCGTGGAGTGCGCGCTCGAGGCCGAGCTGGTGAGGGCGCATCGGGAGGCCCATGTCGATCTCAGCGACGCCCGCCTCCGCGAGCTCGCGCTCACGCAGACCCTCCCAGAGGTCGCGAAGGCACTGGTGGGCGCAGTCGATCGGATCAACATCTCCACGAGCGAGACCAGCGTTGCCCGGCTGTTCGAGGCCGGAACTGACGCCCTCGCGACCCTCGCGTCCAGTCGCGCGCAACGATGAGGTGTGCTCGCTGCATGAGCGAAGAGGACCTGAAAGCGCGACGCGCCACCTCAGCAACATGGCCGACTGCACGCAAGCGGACTGGGTCCTCATCGGCGCGCAGTTCGCCGAGTTCGCGCTGAAGCTGCCCAATCGCGTACTGGCGCATCTTCGCCTGGGCGCCCTAGGCCTTCGCGGCGGCTTCTCTTCGCGCGAGCATGGCATCGAGCCGCTCGCGGATGCGGAGTGAGGGCTTCTCGATCAGCACGTGGATGACGTAACCGAGCCCGAGCGACATCCCCATCAGCAACGTGAGCGACATGGGCCACACCACGTACATGGGCACGTTCCGCGCGATGAGCTCGCGGGCGAGCGGGACGATCACGCGGTCCGCGACGGGGATGTGCACGAGGTAGACGCCGTAGCCCAGCGTGGCGATCCGTCGGAAGATCCCGCGGCCCAGCGCGCGCTGCACGAAGCCGTCCGTGTGCAAGAGCAGCACGAGCCACGCGAAGTACATGATGCTGGTGACGGAGCCCCACAGGAACACGTGCACCATCTGCGTGTAATATGCACCGAACAGATCCGGGCGGATCAGGAGCCAGAGGCACCCGAGCGACGGCACGAGCAGGAGCGCGCGGTGCGAAGGCGCCTTCAGCCACTTCGTCAGCTGCTCCTTCTTCCGCGCGTGCACAAACGCGAGCAGGATGCCGCAGATGAGGGTGTCGAAGCGCGTGTACGGCTTGAAGTAGAGCGCCTCGTACAGGTGCAGGTCCGACCAGGGCGCATGCGCGTAGAAAACGCAGATGCGTACGACGAGCGCAGACGCCCAGATGAGCGACAGGAGCACGAGCCGCCCACGATCCGTCCGCAGTCGCGAGAGGACGAAGAAGAGCACGGGCACAAGCAGGTAGAACTGCTCCTCGAGCGCGAGCGACCATCCCCAGAACATGAGGATCTTGCCGCGGCGAAGCGACACGAAGTTGGTGGCGTAGACGTACTCGCACCACAGGTGGCTCCGCTGCATCGCCGTGAGCAGCGTGGTGAGCGCGAGATACGTGAGCACCACGTAGTACGGCGGAAACGTCCGCGAGATGCGGCGCACGTAGAAGCGCGCAAGGTTTTGCGTGCCCGAGGTATCGAGCGAGCGGAGCAGGATCGAGCCGATCAGGAAGCCGCTCAGGATGAAGAACAGATCCATCCCGAAGAAGACGGTGAGCGACATGATCGCCAGCTCGTTGTCCGGCCTGATCGACGCCTCCAGGAAGATCCACGTCACGTGGAACTGTACGACGCTGATGATCGCCAGCACGCGGAGCCCGTGCAGCGCGGGGAAGCGGTTGTCGAGCGGCTCGAGAGAGAGAAAGCGAGCGAGCGTGCTCTCGGCCCGAGGTTTCTCGACGCTCATCAGCCCGCGGACTCTACCACGAGACCGCGAGGACCTCGTAGGTCTCGCCAACGCCGCCAACCTCCACCTCTACGAGGTCCCCGACCACCGAGCGTGAAGCCCGTCTCATCGTCCTCCTTGGTGAACGCCTTGCTCATATTCCGTGTACTTTGCGCTATAGATTCCGTCGTGCACAAGGCCCAGCCGAAATCGACGTCCCCCGCGATGCGCTCGCTCTTCAGGCTCGGGGCGCTCGGAGCGCTCTCTATCGCCGGCTGCCACGGCGACACCGACTTCGACGTGAAGCAGGCGAACGACTTCGCGCCGGCGGGGCGCATCAGCGTGTCGGTGCTGGGCGTCATGAAGGACGGCCTCATGAGCCAGGAGATCTGGGAGTCGCTCGGCCCGAAGCTCTCGCCCGCGCTACGCTCGCAGAAATGCGACACGCGCTACGACTCCACGTTCGTGGCTGAAAACAAGGGCGTTGCGAGCGCGGTGGAGGACTACACGCGCGCGAACGGCGTGACGGAGCCGCTCCTCACCGCGTTCTCCAGCAGCGCCGAGGGCGACGTGATGATGGTGCTGTCCGTCTCCGGGCGCGCGTCGTCCGAGACCACACCGTACTCTCCGGGCGGGGGCGCGCAGATGCCAGGCCTCGCGCCGGCCTCGGGCAGGCAGGGCGGCGGTACGGGCAATGGCTACGGCGGCGGGTTCGGCAACTCGGCGTCGCCAGCGAGCCCAGGCTTCGGGCGCTCGTCACCCAGCACCCCGAGCAGCGGCGCAGCCAACGTCTTCGAGATCGCCGCCACCTTCTACTCCGTGCGCGAGAAGAAGCCGGTCGCGCAGCTCTCCATGAAGTACACGGGCCCGCGCGAAGAGGACGCCATCGCGCGCTTTGCCACGAAGCTGCACGACTACCTGCCCAACGCGACGTGTGTCGGCTTCAAGAAGGACTCCGACCTGACCGAAGAGCGCGTGCGGCAGTTGCCGCTCGCCGAGTGAACGCGCACGCAGGCACGCTGACGGGGTGGACGGACATCAATCCGTCGTTCCAGTTCACGCGCGCGGACCTTTCCAATGGCAACTTCCAGAAGCAGGGAAACTGCAACAATGGCCAGCACGTGGCCTCGAGCGACGGCACATTCGGGCTCACGGTCTGGGGCTGGGGCTCCAACGCGTCGACCGGGTTCATGTCCGAAGCGGTGAGCTACGCCTACCCTGCCGGAGCGAGCGTTCAGCCTGTCAACGCTGTCATTGTCCCATCCGGCGTGAAATAAGCGCGGATTCTGGGACGCATTCTGTACGAGCGCATTGCCAAAAAAGGGGCAAACTAGCCGCGTGAAGGCAAACCAGCTCTTGAGCTTGTCGGTCGTGCTCGTTTCGATTGGTGTCGGCGCCGCGTGCGCGAACGGATCGCAGGATGTCGGTGGCGACAACTCCGCGACGGATCCAGGCGCTGGTCAGCAGAGCTCCTCCGACGACGACGGCGGCGGCAACGTGCTCTCCGACGATGGTGGCAGTGCGGTGAAGCAGAAGAACCCGGACGCGGGCGGCATCGACGCGGTCGACGCTGCTGGCTCTGGCGACAGCGGCAGCAGCGGCAAGGATGCGGGCGGCTCCACCGACAGCGGCACGAAGGTGGACGCGTCGACGACAGACGCGGGTTGCGCGGTCGTGACGGAGAACCTGCTGGTGAACGGCAACCTCGACACGGGCAAGGCGCCGTGGGTGCTCTCCAGCGCGGGCGTGTTCGACACCCCGCCGTCGCTTCCGGTGACACCGCAGTCGGGCGCCATCGCGGCGTGGCTCGGCGGCGCGCCGAACGCGAACGACTCCTTCTACGAGCCCGTCGCCATCCCTGCGAACGCCACCGCGGCGCACCTCAAGGGCTATCGCTGGATCGGCACCACGGACATTGCAGGCGCGGACGTGCTCTCGATCCAGACGCGCTCTTCTGCTGGCGCCAAGCTCGATCAGCTGGCGTCGCTCTCACCAGGCAGCTCCGACACCAAGTGGATCGCGTTCGATTACACGCTTCCCACGGCGCACGCGGGTCAGACGATCCAGATCGCGTTCATAGGAACCACCGACAGCTCGCTCAACACGAACTTCTTCATCGACTCGCTCGATCTCGAAGTGACGTACTGCAAGTACTGAGTCCCGCCTGTCAGCGCGACAGGTCGCGTACGAGCCACCGATCCAGCTTCTCCATCGCGTCCGCGATCTCCTTTGCGGAGCCCGTGTGCTCGCTCATGTCCAGGGCGATGCGCGTGTAGACGAGCCACCCGTCGGCCACGGGGAAGAGATCGATCTGCATCTTCAGGTGCTCGGGCGCGACCACGGGGCTCCATGAGAGGAGCGCCTTTATCTCCAGCGCGCGTGGATTCCAGATCGTGAGATGAAGCGAGCCGTTGGCGCCGTCGTCAAGGCGCGCAGCGACGGGCATCCGAACCGGGACCTTCCCGAGCGGCCCATCCGCGGTGCCCGCGCAGAGGCCAGTGCCGTTGCCCTCGCGTACGATCGCGTCGCATGCGCCAGACGGCGCAAAGCCGTCGACCGCGGACGAAAGCTTGCGAAGGCGCTTCGTCTGCGCCTCATCGCGCCTGGGGATCTTGTGCATGAGCACCACGCCGGCGTGCAGCGAACGCGGACCGAGCGCGCGCAGGCTGCTCCGATCCTGCGCGGTGATGCTGCCGTCCGCGATGGAGCGCTTCACCGTCTTGCCGCGCATCAGCTCTGGCAATGCAGCGGCGTTCTCCTGCGCAACGAACGGAGTACGGGCGAGCGCGCTCTCCTCCGCGGCGCAGAGAGGGTCTCCGGCATGACACGAGGACGACACGAATGGCTCTGCGCGTGCCGCAGAAGCCGCAAGGAGCGCGGTGCTCGTGACAAGACCCACGAGGAGCGAGAGCAGACGGCGCGGTGCGGTGCGATTCAAGTTCGATACTTCCTTTTCGACGAGAGCGATGAAGCTGCTCCGTCCACAGTCGGATGCGTGCGCGCGCACCGACGTTCAGGACTTTTCTCCTCACGTTCATCCGAAAAAAAAGCGGGGAATAATCGCCGGCTCGACGAGCCGTGATGGACGTCGAAGAACCTGCGCTCGTTGACACTCTCGAAGATCGATCACATCTATTTCGTGATTCGACACAGCGAGCAGCGCCCGTCGCGGCGTCCTTTTGGATATCCTCTCTTGATGGACAGCTGGCTCCACGGCTCACCTTCGGCGCTCAAGGGAAAGCGGATCTTCCGGCTTGGGCTCGCGGCCAACTACGGAATCGACGAGCACGGCGTACGCGCGTCCATGGAGCGTGGCGTGAACACGTTCCTGTGGACCGCGCGTGGGAAGGGCCTCAAGAACCCGCTACGTGAAGCGCTCGCGAAGAAGCGTGACGACGTCGCGTTGATCGGCTTCGCACAGATCGGCTGGTTCGGGTGGGGCGTGCGGCGCGGGGCGGAGGCGCTCCTGCGCGAGCTGGGGACGGACTACCTGGACACCTACTTGCTGGGCTGGCTCGGCGTCGGTGCGGCGTGGTCTTCGGGCACGGAGCGTGAGCTCGTGCACCTGCGCGAGAGCGGGAAGGTCCGCTCGATCGGTGTATCCATCCACGATCGCCCGCGCGCGGGCAAGCTCGCAGAGTCGTCTCCCCTCGACCTGCTCATGATCCGCTACAACGCCGCCCATCCGGGCGCGGAGCGCGAGATCTTCCCGCACAAGCGCGACAGGACGCCGAACATCCTCGCGTACACGGGCACGTCGTGGCGGAAGCTCCTGAAGAAGCCTCGCGGCTGGACGGGCGAAGTGATGAGCGCGGGCGACTGCTATCGCTTCCAGCTCTCGAACCCAAACGTCGACCTCGCGGTGATGGGGCCGGCGTCCGAAGCGCAGATGAACGAGAACATGGATGGCCTCGCGAAGGGGCCGCTCTCGGCCGACGAAGAGAAGTGGATGCGGGAGTTCGGGCGCGCGGTACATGGATGACGACGCGTTGCTCGTCGGGGCCTTCGTGGTCGCGCTGGGCATCATGGCGCTCTTCTTCGTTGCAAGACGCGCCGTCACGATATGCGTGCTCTCGGTGGAGCAAGGCCTGGTGCGTGTCCGCCACGGCGACCTGACGCCACGCATCCTCCAGGATCTGCGTGACGTCGTGGCACGGCCAAAGGTGGCGCGTGGTGAGATCCGGATCACGCGCGGCGACGGACGCGCGCAGGTCGCCCTCTCCGGGACCTTCACGGAGGCGCAGGCCCAGCAGGTTCGCAACGTCGTCGGCTCGGTGCCACTGGCCGGGCTCGCGAGCGCGCGCGCCTCCCGCGGCCTCTAGACGTTTTTTTTTCTGCGTTACAGCCCGCGAACCAAAGGCGTCATCCATGCGAGGCGAACGAAACCGCCCTCTTCGCGCGCAGCGAAATTCTGCGCTCCTTCTCGCATCCGGAGTTTCTCCCTATGGTCTCGCTCACGAACATCAGCGCCCGCTTTCTTGCGGTTGTCCTCTTCGCAGCCCCCGTCCTCGTCGCATGCAGCGGCTCGAGCAGCGGTGGCGACACCGGCAGCGGCACGGGGACCGGCAGCGGGAGCAAGCCAGGCTCGGGCTCCGGGAGCGGCTCTGGCTCTGGCTCCGGCTCCGGCTCTGGCTCCGGCTCCGGGAGCGGCTCCGGCTCTGGCTCCGGCTCCGGCTCGAGCAGCGCGTCGTGCTGGCTCGGCTCCAGCTTCTACTCCTGCCCCACCAGCGACGACGCCGGCAAGTGCCTCAAGAACGGCAGCTCTGGCGCCTGCACGCGCAAGTCGTCCAGCGACAACATGTGCTGCTCGTCCAGCGGCTTCTCGTGCTCGTCCGCCTCCGAGTGCTGCAGCGGCAAGTGCATCGACGATCCGGACAACATGGGCAGCCAGATCTGCAAGTGAGCGCGCCACCGCGTAGACTGGGAGAATGCCCCGTTCGATCGCGATCGCGTACATCATCGGGTGGTCGTCGCTGGTGCTCCTCGCGCTCGTTCTCGCGGTTCGCGAGCGAAGAGCGATCGCCGAGGGTACGCGCGGGTATGTCGCGAGTCTGCTCGTGCCGTGGAAGCTCATCGCGTTCGCGCTGGCGTTCGCGTTCTTCGTCTTCGCCGCGCCCTACACGGGCGACCCCACATGGGACTGGAAGGACGGCGGGCTGATGAGTCTGCTCACGTATCTCACTGCGCCGTGGAGCGTCGGGATCGTCGCGCGCACCCGCAAGCACGGCGTGCGCGCACCGCTGCTCTTCATCGCGCTGGTCGTCTGGATGCTGTCCGCATCGTGGTCGTACGATGGCTACCTCTTCCTCCGCGATGGTCGATATCCACGCAGCTGGGCGGCAAACATCCCTGCGTCGTCGGCGCTGTATGTGGCGGCAGGCATGCTCTTCAGCCTGGTCCATGTGAAGGATCGCGGCATCGTCTTCGATTTCATGACGCCGGAGTGGAAGCTCACGCCGCGCAGCGGCTTCGGCAAGATCGCGCTTGCCGCGAGCATCCTGATCGTCGGCGTCGTGCTCGCGCTCTCCCCGTTCGTGCTGGAGGTCGTGCGCTCACTGCGCTGACACCCAGGGGAATTTCGCCCGTTTTGTGTATGATGCGCCGCGATGTCGGAGGAGCTCTCCAGATTGCTGACGGGAACGAGCCGCACGTTCGCGGCCGCCATTCCGCTGCTCGAGCCCGCGCTCGCGGACGAGGTCACCGTCGCGTACCTGCTCCTCCGCATCGCGGACACTTTCGAGGACGCGGACGCATGGCCGGCGTCACGCCGCATCGAGGCGCTCGCGTCGTTCGAGCGCGCGGTCGCGGAGCTCTCGTGCGCGCCGCTGACCGCGCCACCGGGCTTCGACGCCGCTCACCAGGAGCTGATGGAGAAGGCGCCGCGCGTACTCCTTGGGCTCGCCGCATTCGCGCCCGACGTGCGCGCAGTGGTCGCGAACCACGTGACCCGAACGTCCGTCGGCATGCGCGAGTTCCTCGCGGCGAGCACCGCGACGCGCGGCGTGGAGCTCCGCACCATCGACGAGCTTTTTCGCTACTGCTACGTCGTCGCGGGGATCGTCGGTGAGCTGCTCACGGAGCTGTTCATCATCGCCGCTCCGTCGCTCGCGAGCGCCGAGCGAGTGCTGCGCGCAGACGCTGCTGCTTTCGGCGAGGCACTGCAGCTGGTCAACATCCTGAAGGACCGCGAGCGCGACGCCGTCGAGGGCCGGCGGTTCATCCCAGAAGGCGCAGATCTGTCCGCCGTGCTGGCCCGCGCCCGCGCCGACTGCGAGCGCGCGCGAACGTACACCGCGACGCTCGAAGCGGGCGGCGCAAGCGCGGGGATCCTGGCCTTCACGCGCTTCCCGCTGCGCGTGGCAGAGGAGACGCTGTCCGCCCTCGAGACCACCGGGCCCGGCGCAAAAATAGGCAGATCACGCGTCCTCGCGATCCTCGAAGAAGAACGAGCTCGCAGCCCTGAGGGAAAATAGGAACCAGCGTCGCTTCTAGAAAATGTGGGTGAAGTTCACGTAGAGCCCGCTGTCTTCTTCGCTGATGCCGTAGTCGACCATGATGATGGTCGCCAGGTTCCACGCCACGCGCAGGCCAAGGCCCTCGGCGCGCTTCCACTTGTCGATGTTCGTGTTGCGCACGCTGTCGAACGTGCGGCCCATGTCCAAGAACGGCACCCCGATGAACGCGAACCGCTGTCCGAGGATGCGGGTGTTCGCGAAGGTCCAGCGAACCTCGTAGTTCGTCAGCGCCATCACGTGCCCGACGAACCGATCCTGCTTGTAGCCGCGCAGCGTGCGCACGCCACCCATGCCCGTGCGTGGGTCCTCCGTGAAGGGGAATGTGTCCATGGAGAAGAACGGGACGCCCTGGCTCTGCACCTCGTAGATGCCGCGCGCAGCGAGCACCAGATCAGCGGTCTTCGGGATCGGGCTCACGTAGCCGCGCGCAGCGAGCATCACGCGCGCGTAGTCGAAGTTCGAAGCGAGGTACTGCGTGCCGAAGTCAGCGGCCAGATCCACGAAGAGGCCGGAGTTGGGATCCGGCTCGAAATCCCGGGTGTCGAACGCGAGGCCCAGACGGAGCGTGTTGTCCCATCCGCCAGCGCAGCCCTTGATCCTGTGTGCGTCGCAGTCCTCGCGGAGCCGCGTCGTTGCGTTTGGCGCGTTCAGCTTTCCGCCAGTCGCGTCCACGGCCTCGCTGGTCTTGCCGGTGTAGTCCGTGACGCCGCCGTGCGAGAACCCGAGACCAAAGAGCGGACGCAGGATGCCGCCGAGCAAGCTGCGCTCGATCGACAGCAGCCAGATCGGTCGCTCGAACATCATCTTGTCGTAGAGGCCGTTGGTGGAGCCGTCCGCGCGCAGGCGCTGCTGCGCCTTGTCGTAGTCGTCGAACTTCGTGAACGTGCGCGGATCGCCGCTAAAATGAAGCTCCGAAGCGCGCTCGTCCACGCCGTAGTAGTTTCGGTTCGTGTTGCGCTCGTAGATCATCTGCGAGCGCACGCGCCACGGTGAACCAAAGAGCGCGGGGGCGTCGTAGTCCAGCCAGTGGAACTGCAGTCCGCCCGTCGTGAAGAACGCCTGCGCGAACATGCGGTGCTCGTACGGCGTGTAGGCGAAGAGCGGGTTCGAACGCTTCCCGTCGATGTAGTAGTACGCGCGCGCGCCGAGCCCCACGCCCGTGTTCGGATCATAGTTCGCGAGCGGAAGCCCCGTTACGTAGCCATCCTCCTTCTTCTTCGCGAGGTCCTCGTCGTTGAGGCGGCTCTTCGCGCCGAACCCTGGCGGTGGGGGCTCCGTGCTCGTGGGGACGACGACCGCGGCCGGCGGATCGGACGGCGGCGGAAACGGCGTGTCGTCTGCGCGCAAAGGCGCCGCGAGCAAGAGTAGCGCGCACGACGAGAGCGCCGAAAGCGCGAGCCGGACGTGCATGCATCGAAGGTATCAGAACGTCTAGTTCAGAAGGTCCCGAACACACGCAGCCCGGTGGCGGTGGGCGCGAATCCGAGGCGCGTGTGCTCGCTCTCACCGTGGCCACCACGGCTACCATGGCTCCCGCTGCGATTCGTTCGCGATGCACCGTGTACGAGCAGCACGATGCCTGCGGTCTGCGCGCCCGTTGCAGCGAGCGCGTACGGGAGCGCCATGGTGATGTGGAAGAAGCGATCGAGGCCGCTGGTGTTTGCGCCCATGCAGGAGAATGGCTCGCCGTTGCCGTGACACGGGTTCGCCTTCTCGTACGCGACGCGCGCGTCGATGCGCTGCATCGTGGTGGTCCACCAGACGAGCGGCCCGATGAGCGGGATCGCCGCAGTCTGGTTGCCGCTACCCGTGAGCGCTGGCGCTGCGCCGAGGCCGTAGCCGCCGACGACTGCTCCGGTGCCGAGCGCGAGCTCCGCCTTGGGGTCTAGCTCAGTGGCGCTCGCGGTGGAGGCGTGGAGGAGAAGAAAGAGGGCGGTCAGGATGGTGACCGCAAGAAGGAGCGCCTTTCGCATGAGGCAAGGGTGACGGGTGCTCGCTGGTCAGACAAATGACACGTCCTGACTCGTGCGTCGTGGCGCGCGGGGTCACGGCGTGAAGGAGACCTTGGCCGCGTAGGAGCCCGGGGTGGGTAGCTGCAGGCTCGTGAGGGCGGAGACCACGCAGTCGATTTTTTCGGCGGCGTCCTTGGTGGAGGCGGAGGCTCCGAGCGCGCGGAAGTGGCCGTCCTTTCCCTTTGGCTTCGTCTTTGGCTTTGTCTTGTCCTTCTTGCTGGTGTCCTTGCCTGGCGGACCGGGCTCGATGTAGCCCGTCAACGCGAGCTGCCCGTGCATGCCCTTGATGCACTGGTCGACGCGCCCACGAATGCCTGGCTGTGCGGCGAGGGCCTTTGCGACCTTCTCGGGATCGTAGGCGGTTGGGGCGCGCTCCTGCCCGGCCTCCCAGCCGAGGGCGTGGCGCACCTCCGCCTCTCCGCCAACGGGCGCTGGCCAATCGGCCTTGCCGAGCGCGTCCAGGATGCACGATTCGGTGGTGCGATCACCGAGCGACGACACCTCGAAGTACCCGTATCGAACGTGACCGGTGCGATCGATGCGCAGGAAGATCTTCACGTCGCCGGCCAGATAGGGCACGCGTGTGCGCGCGTCCGTGTGACAGCTCTCCAGCGCGTCAGCCTGCTTCTTGAAGAGCTGCTCGACGGCGTCCAGATCGATCGAGCCGAACTCCTGTTCCACGACGGGCGCGGGCGCGGTCCGGGTGGGCTCGGGCTCCTTGGGCGGCTCCGTCGCGGCGGGCTTCGGCTTGGCGCACGCGCACAGAAGAACGGCGAGGGACACGAGCGCATGGCGAACGAACGAACCCAATCGCTCCATCATAGGCGATCCTGATGCGAACGCCGTAGCATCGAGACCGTCGTGACAACACCCATGAACTGGAGCACCGAGCGCGGATGAAAAAGGAGATCGACTTCTACTTCGACTTCATCTCCCCCTATGCGTACGTCGCATGGTCCGAGGTCTCGCGCCTCGGCGCCGCACATGATTGCATCATACACGCACATCCGGTGCTCTTCGCGGCGCTCCTGGATGCGCACGGGACCAAGGGCCCGGCGGAGGTACCCGCCAAGCGCGTCTACGTCTTCAAGGACGCATTCCGGAAGGCGCACCGCGCAGGGCTTCCGCCGCTCACGCCGCCACCATCGCATCCGTTCAACCCGCTGCATGCGCTGCGCGCAGTGGCGATGGCGAAAGCGCCCGAGGAGCGCGCGCGCCTGATCACGGCGCTCTACGCGGCCACGTGGGCGGGCGGTGGCGGCGTGGACAGCCTGGACCGTGTGCGCACCGTCGCCGCGGCCGCGGGTCTGGGGGGCGACGCGATCGCAGCGCAGGCAGCGAGCCAGGAAGCCAAGGACGCCGTGCGAGCGAACACGGAGCGGGCCGTCGCGCGTGGCGTATTCGGCGTGCCCACGATGCTGTACGAGGACGAGCTCTTCTGGGGCGTGGACTCGCTGCTCCACCTGTCCGACCTGATCGAGGGCAAGGATCCGATACCCCAGGGCCTGCTCGCGCAGTGGTCGAACCTGCCGGCAAGTGCGACACGTCCCGGCAGTCGGTAGGCGCGTTCAGCCGTGGTAGACGCGCGACGCGCGGATCTTCCCGCTATCGCTGACGATGAGCACCTCCGCAACGAGCAGGTCCTCGTCGCCGGGGTTCTTGCGGACGTACTCCATGAATACGCGGTCGCCCATCGCGGTGAGATGCTCGGGCTCGTAGCGCAGGCCGGGCAACCGGGACATCGCGTCTGCCCACCACGCGCGGAGCTGTTCCTTGCCGCGGATCTCGCCGCGGGTCTCGGGCTGCCGCTCGCGGAGCTTGGGGCTCACGTGAACCGCATCGTCCTCGTAGAGTGCGAGCAGGGCGCCGAGATCCTTGGCGTTGAACGCAAGAAGCCATCTCGTCGCGACATCCAGTAGGTCCGCCGGCGCGTTCGTCTCCATGGCGAAAGCGTACCCGGGTGCTAGATCTTTACCTATGGTGCGGTGGCGGCTCACGTGGCGGACCGTGGTGATGTCGGGGCTTACGCTCGCTGCGCTGTCCGCCGTCGACGCGCGGGGCGGGCTCGAGCGGGAGGCCCGCGCGGATTCACCTGCACCCTACACGGTTCACCGCGACACCAAGGATCCGCGCTGGGTCCAGGGCGAGGTGACCGTGGACGCAGCGCCGGACGTCGTCTTTGCGATGGTCTCACAGGTCGACGCATGGCCGAAGACACTCACGGACATCGCTCGCCTGAAGGTGGTCTCGCACAAGGGAGACCACTGGGAGGTGGAGCTCGAGACGCGCACCATCCCGGCCGGGATGCTCGCGTACGACGTGCAGGCCACGCCGGCCAATCGCTCGCTTCGCCTCTACACCGATCGCATGGGTGTCTACACGATCGCGCAGACCGACGTGAAGCCGGGCCCGACGCCGGGTCAGTCGAAGGTCACCTACAGCCTGCTGATCACGGTGTCGGGCGTGCCTTCGCTGCTCATCTCGGAGAAGTCACTGCGCGCGAAGCAAGAGCACATGGTCGACCAGATGGTGGGCGACCTCTATCGCGCATACAAGAAGCCCCCGCCCTGACGCCGTAGTAGGACTGCATTCGCGTGCAGCATCCGGCCAAGAACTTCCTCGTCCATCTGCGCCTCCCCTTCCAGCTGGTGCTCGCGCCATTCATGCTGTTCGGTGCGGCCCTCTCGCACGGCACGTTACGGGCGCCGACGTTCGCGCTCGCGTTCGGGATCCTTCACGTCTGCATCTACGGCGGCACCACCGCGTACAACTCGCACTACGACAAGGACGAAGGTCCCATCGGCGGGCTCGAGCACCCACCAGAGGCGGGACCGTGGCTCTTGCCCGGCGGAATCGCGATCCAGCTCCTCGGGCTCGCGCTTGCGCCGTTTGTTTCGTGGGGATTCTTCGCGACGTGCCTCGCGTTCGCGATCCTCGGCGTCCTCTACTCGCGTCCCGTCCCGCGTCTGAAAGGGCGCCCGTGGCCCAGCCTGTTCACCGTCATGGTCGGGCAAGGAATGCTCGGTGAAATCGCAGGTGCGTGCGCGGTCTCGGCTCCAGCCTTGAGGGCAGAGCTCGCGCTTGGCGTGCTCGGCGCGGCGTTGCTCGTCGGCGGGCTGTACCCGATCTCGCAGGTGTTCCAGATGGTGGAGGATCGCACGCGCGGTGATCGCACGCTCGCGCTGCTGCTCGGTCGTCGCGGCACGGTGCGCCTCGCATCCGCGCTCTTCTGTCTCGGCGCTGGCAGCCTGTCGCTTTCGGCGCTGGCGGCGGACCGTCGCGTGGATGCGCTCGGCTTCGCGCTGGCTGCGCTTCCGTTGATCGCGCTCGCGCGATGGGCGTGCGCGCCACAAGCAAACGGCTTTCGCCGCGTCACGCTCCTGCAGGTCGGCGCTGGCGTGGGCTTCGGGCTCTACGCGGCCCTGCGCCTCTCCGCAAACGGCTGATACGCCTGGGTGGAAGAGCTGCGAGTCGCTACTTCGCGCCGGGGATGGATTGGACGCGCGCGTCGCTGTAGCCGTGCTCCGCGATCTCCTTCGCGCGTGCAACGAACGCATCCGCGGTGGGAGGTGTTTTCGCGCGAAGCCCGTCGACCATGCGGTTGTACATGCAGAACGCTGACGCGATGAGCACCGTGAGCTGTGTGTCGCCGTCCGATGCGCCCGCCGCGGTGGCTCGCTCCACGTCCGCGCGAGTGACGTCGCGCGAGCGGCCCTGGACCGTGCGCGCCAGGTGCAAGAGCGCGTGCATCTTCGGCGTGAAAGCATCCAGCTGTCTCGTCTTCGCCGCATCCACCTTCACGGCCGCGTCCGTGGCGCCGTCGCGGAGAAGGAGCTCGGCCGCAAACGCGCCATGCGAGTCCATGCAGTAGAAGCACTCGTTCTCCGCCGACACGACGGTGGCGATGAGCTCGCGCTCGGCTCGCGACAGCGTCGCGCCCGGAAACTCCTTCACGAGCAGCTGATCCGCCAGCCCGCGCAGATGAACTTCGAGTCCCGGCGACAGGCGCATCGCCGCGATGATGCCCGGCACGTCCGGGAGTCCAGCCACGACCGGCGCCTCGAGTGCGCGTGCCCTGCGTTCAGCATCGTGTGTCATGCGTCCGTCCCTCTCCCCGCGATCATACGCCGTCACCAGACAAACGGGATGAGCCGCTTCACGCGCTTCGCGTAGTCGGAATACGCAGAGCCGAACGCGAAGCCGATGCCCATCGCGATGAGCGCGACCGCGAGCGCACCGCCCGCATCGCTATCCGTGTAGTGCACATCCAACGCGGGAAGACGAAGCAGACCCGGCTGGAGGACCACGCCGGCGCACCCCGCGATCAGCCCGTAGCGAAGACGTGAGAACGCCGACTCCTTCTTCACGGTCTTCTGCGCGAAGAACGCGGACACGACCCACACGAGCACGAACAGACCCCACAGACCGAACACCGCATAAAACCGCATGCGCCGCGAAGGCTACCACCGCAGGTCGAGGTCGAGGTCGAGGTCGAGGTCGAAGTCGAAGTCGAAGTCGAAGTCGGGCTGAGCGTGGCGTTTGAAACGGCGCGTGCAACTTTTGAAACGGACTTTCATTTTGCCCTGTGGAAGGCCGGGCCGGACGCCGGATGTCGCCCGCGGGAAACAGGTGGGGCCCTCGGCGTCTGGGTAGTCGAACCAGCAGCGCCGGCCGGGCTTCATGCGCAATCGCGCCTGAGCGCGGGCGATTGTGGGGATTTTCCGGCTGATGAAGCGGGGACTGCCTTCGCATGGGACGTGCAGAGAAGCTCTTCGAGGAGCGATCGCGACATGGATCTGCGAAGTGCATTCGCGTCGACATCGGCGCTCTCGACGCTGCGCCTCTCGCTCGTGTGGCTCACGTGCGCCGTGACAGGCGCGTGCAGCGTTGCGGTGAGCCCGCCGTCCACACGCGTGGAACATTCCACCGAGACCACACCAGGCGGTGATGACGGCGGCGCGACGGGCGCTGGCGGAGGAAGCGGAAGTGGCGGTGGAGGTGGCGGAGGAAGCGGAGGCGCGGAAGGCAATGAAGACGCCGGGACCTCGCAGGGCCCGGGCGCTGCGTTCTCCTACCGCGACGTATTCGGCGCCGTCGATCAATCGCGGCTCCAGCACCTCCTCGGGGACATGTGCGGTCAGAACCCGGTGACCGTCGACGGTCAGAGCTTCTCCATCCACGATCGCTACCTGCCAGCGTCGAAGACCAACTACAGGAAGTACTGGTCTGCGTACATGAGCTCGCTCGGGATGACCCCCACCACGATGACGTATGCGACGAAGTCGGGCGCAGAGACCTCCGGTCACAACGTCGAGGCCGTGTTGCCCGGCAAGGTCGCCGACTCGGTCGTCATCCTGGTCCACTACGACAGCATGGGCCCGCACGGCGCAGACAACGCTGCCGCTGACGACGACATGACGGGCATGGCGATCCTGATGGAGACCGCACGCATCCTGAGTCAGTACAAGGGCAGGCTCCACAACACCGTTCGATTCGTCGCGACCGACTACGAGGAGTGGAGCTCGCTCTCGCTCGAGGGCGCGCGAAAGTATGCAACCTACATCCAAGCGCTCGGCAAGACGCAGGGCTTCAAGGTTGTCGCCGCCATCGACAACGAGCAGTCCGGGTGGAAGCACGGCGAGATGACGATCGACACTGTCTCCCACAAGTGTGGAGCCACCGCCGACCCCGCAGTGGCCGCGCTGCAGAAGCTGATGGCGGATACGGCAAGCACGTACTCGACCCTGAGCACGACGGACCTGTGCAACGACGGCTCGCTCGCAAGCGACTACATGGCGATGGGCGACGTGGGCGTCCCGGCGTTCGTGTTCTCGGAGCACGCACCCAGCCTCAACAATCACTTCGATCAGAGCGGCAACGACACGTATGCGGCGATCGACCAAGACTACTACTTCCAGATCGCACGCGTGGCCGTGACCTTCGCCGCGCGCGTGGTCGGCATCGATCCGTGAAGACAACAGCGCCACGTCTGCGTGGTAGGATCCTCACGTGCATGTTCGTCTGACATCGGCGCAGCTGCAGGGCATCTTCACGACGGGCTCGGCGACCAGCGCGCGCTCCGCGACGATCGAGGGAACGACAGAGGAGCTCACCTCCAGGGCAGAAGCGGCGCTCACCAAGCTGCCGCGCGCGCGCGTGTGGGCCGCACGGCCGACGGGATGGTGCTCGCGGACCGCAGCAGTGCGCTGGTGATCGAGGAGTGGGTCGTGCAGGTGAGCCGGTTCGGACCGAAGGCAACGGTGAGCCTTCGCGGCTCGCGCGCGATCCGCGCCTGGGTGGTCGTGGCGGTGTGGTTCGGGCTCTCCACGGCATTCGGCGTGGGCGCGGCGGCGCTGCTATTCGTGTTCATGCCGCGGCCACCCGAGTTCCTCCCCGGTGTTGTCTTCGTCGCGGGTCTCATTGCGACGATCGTCGGAGCACAGACATTCGCCAGGACCCAGGCGAACCGCTGGGCCCTCGCGACGCACAAATCCCTGGGCGGCGTCGCGGGCATCATGGAGGGCAAGAGCGCCGCGGCAGCCTACCGCTGAGCGAACGGGTCAATCGCGCGTGGCTGCTCCGAATGCGTCGGGCTGCGCGACCTGATCGCCGAGCAAGAGTCCCTGTCCATCGCCGACGTACGTCGTGCCGGGGTCTTCGGTGCGCCACAGCTCGACGCCGTTGCCGTCGGTGCACACGAGTGCGGTCTTTGCGGTGACCCACCCGGCGTCCATCACCCGCAGCGCCTTCCACACGAGCGTGCCGTCTGCGTTGACGCAAGCGAATCCGCTGCGACCAGCCACGTAGAGCAGTGCGCCCGAAACGAAGCCAGTGTCGACGCCGAAGCCGAGCGCGATCTCACCGAGCTGCGCGCCGGCAGACGATGCTGCCACCGCAGACGACCCGTGGCTGCATCGACCGCGGTCAAAAGCGGGCCGTGGCTGACGATGAGCGGATCAGTGGGATCGGTGGCCGCGCGATAGGACATGGTCAAGTTCAGATAACACAACCGATCTGTCGCCATCGGGGCACAGATCGAGAACGCGACGTCAGGCTCGCGATGGACCTGGTGCCTCCGTGGGACGAATCAGCCCGTGTCGTCTCCATCCGACGGCCGCAAGCCATATGTGCGGGTTCGACACGGGTGCGTCACGCGCTGGGTCCTCTCCTCGTAGTTGCGCGAGCGCGCGCGCCGTCGCGTCATCGAATCCATCGAACCACAGCGCGGACGAGCGTGCGTCGAGCAGGCCGCGTCCCACGCCATGCTTCTTGTGGTTCATGAGGACGTACACGATGCCGCGCCGGACCTCGCGAGGTGAGGTCAGCTCACGCGCGTGATACCGATCGCCCCACACCTTTCCGCGACGCCGCGCGACATCGTTGAATGCGCGAGCGAATCGAATCGCGAGCCCTTGCATCCCACGCGCAAGCGTATTCTGGTCCCGAGCCTCCACCACCAGATGCACGTGGTCATCCTGGAAGCTGTAGTGCAGCACGCGAAAACCCGCCGCGAGCGGGCTCTTCTTCACGGCAAGAACGCAGGCCTCCAGCCTGCGAGCGACCGCCTGCCGGCGAAATCCCGGAAGCAACCGCGCGCGCCGCATCGTGACGTGCACCGGATAGCTGCGCGCGTGCGAAGGCCGAGCAAGATGCGGCACGCATCGAGCGCGACCCACTTTCCGAGGCCGCCCAGCCCCACGCCGAGCCCCACCTCTACCAGCGGCCAACCGAAGACCGAGCTGCGCCGGAGCGGGTCGGGAAGAGCCGTGCGCATGCTGGAGGGGCTTCTTTTTGACCATGATCGTGGTGTTTGAATATGGCGTTAATTACTCCGCCGTCAACCCAACGAGCCCTGAACCGTGCAAAAATCATGGGGATCACCTTCGCGCCGAAGCTGCGTGACCGCCGCCCGATGGAGAGGTGCCCCCACTCGCCGGGTGCTCGCCGCCTGCCCGGCTCCGCGCCCGTCGGTCTCCCCCAAATCGCCCGCTCCGCGGGCTCAGGGGGAGACCCCCGTTTTGCTCGAGGCTGCGGCTATGTGCGGACTCGGTCGGCTCCACGGTCACAGCGCGACGCCTCTTTCGTTTCCACCGCAAACGAGAGGGGC
Source organism: Myxococcales bacterium (assembly GCA_025355005.1). Taxonomy (GTDB): domain Bacteria; phylum Myxococcota_A; class Polyangia; order Polyangiales; family Polyangiaceae; genus JANXLV01. The sequence goes on from JANXLV010000171.1 coordinate 29,938, forward strand.
GGGGCACCGCTGCCACCACTGTGCGCTTGTCTTGACGAGCGAGGCGCGGCACGACAAGCCCGCTTGCCTCGCGCGGCGGGGGTCGGCTACGCCAGAACGCGTCCGTGTGGATGCGTCATGGATCCGAGCGTCCGTTTCATGGCTCCTGCTTTCGGGGCCGCCCCGGCCGCCGCGGGCGGCTGGTGATCGGCGCGTCGAAGAGCCTCTGGATAGGAACGTCGAGCGCGCGCGCGAGCCGAACGAGCATATGGACCGTCACGTTGTCTCCAGCTTCCACACGACGCAGATCGCGAGCGTCGATCTGCATCAGCGCCGCAAGTTCCTCTTGCGTCATCGCCGCCGACTGGCGCAGTTCGAGCACGCGTTGCCCGAGCGCCCGGCACACTCGGTACGTCTGGTTCACCGAAGAGAATCAACTCGTGACCCGTCCACGCAAACAGGAGCAGAATCTCCTGTTATTCGAAAGGGCGGGATTCATGGCGGCAACGACGAGAGGGGCTGTGCGCAAGAGCAAGAGTCGCGGGCTAGCGCTGGTCGCCAGCACCGGTGCGTCACCAACGGCGGATTCCATGCTCGCCGCGTTCGTACGGCGCTCAGCTCGGGACGCCAGCTTCGTCTGTCTCGCAGAGCGGGCACCTCCGAGTGGCTACGTGCGCGTCTACGGACCGACGGCGAATCCCCGGGACTGGCGGACGTGCTACGTCATTGTCGAGAGACCGAACGGCGCGGTTTGCGTTTCGGAGGAGCTCTCCGGCCTCCCCGGGATCAAGGACCGTCCCAACCCCCCGCTTCCCATCGCGCTCGACGACGGCGGCTACGCGGCAGGTCCCAGATACGGCCGCTACCGCTGGTGGCTGCCGCCGTCGTCGGCCGATTCGGAATACGACTCGCCAGATGGGCTTGTGGACAAGATCATCGATGAGCTCAAGACAAGGGGGGTCCCGTGGTGATCATCGGACGACCCGCGGCACGCGCAGCTACCTGCGTTCTCTGCTCCGTCATCGTTGCCACCGCGTGCCGGTCACGCTCCTCCAGCTCTGGCAGCAGCGCAGGCGAAGACGGCGTGACGCCAATCGCAGCGTCGTCAGCGGGTAGCGACGCGCCCGACGCTGCACCGTCCCTCAAGGACCTGATGGCGACGATGAAGACCCTCAAATCCGAGAAGGAGGCAAACCCGTTGGTCGCGAACGTCGAGACCCCCGTCGCCATCTCGCCAAGCGTCGCCAAGTACTTCTCCGAGATCAGCAGGGTAAAGAACTGCTACACAACAATGTACGGATCGCCCGAGCCCTACTGCTCCGTAACTGTGACGGTCACGAGGAAGCTCGATATCGATCACGACAAGGTGATGATGGAGTGTCTGGACTCGGAGGGTGCCGTGGTCACCACCGACAACGTCGCGGACTACGGCCTCTTTCACGCCGAAGCTGGTGACAAGATTCGACTGAAACTCGGCATGGCTCTCTGCTGGAGAGACGGAGGCGTATCGCTCAAGGCGAAAGTGAAGAACGACCTGTCCCCCGGCGAGAAGAGCGCTGGATCTCCGACGCCGAAAAACGATTCAAAGCAACCCGCTGAAGCACCGAAGACCCCAGCAGGCTCGGAGGCGAACCCGAATGTCCACAAATGCTTTCTCTGCTTTCAGTCGCCCGCATCTGCCTCGAAGGACATCGGCGACTGGTGCGATTCCAAGGTGAGTCAGACCGAGTGGCAATCGCTCATCGGCCCCAGCTGCGACAGCAAGTGCGCGAGCAGCCAGGCGTTCGCTCGTTGCCTCAAGAGATAGCATCGCGCTGGCAGCCTCATCACGGGCGCGCACACTCGCTCGAAAACAAGAAGGCCCCGAGTCTTTCGACCCGAGGCCCTCACTTTCGTCAGGCTATTGCCTGGCGTTTGGGATCAGAAATCCCCGTGGCCGTGGCCCGCGTGGCCGCCGCCGCCTGATGCCTTCTCGTCCTTCGGGCGCTCGGCGACGAGGCACTCGGTGGTGAGCATGAGGCTCGCGACGGACGCCGCGTTCTGCAGCGCGGTGCGAACGACCTTCACCGGATCGATGACGCCCTGCGAGAGCAGGTTGCCGTACGTATCCGTGGCTGCGTTGTAGCCGAAGTCGTCTTTGCCTTCCTTGACCTTGTTGACGACGATCGAGCCTTCGAGGCCCGCGTTGGCAACGATCTGACGGAGGGGCTCCTCGATCGAGCGACGGATGATCTTCACGCCGAACATCTGCTCGTCCGAGAGCTTCAGATTGTCGAGCGCCGACTGCGCGCGGATGAGCGCGACGCCGCCGCCGGCAACGATGCCCTCTTCCACGGCCGCGCGGGTCGCGTGAAGTGCGTCCTCGACGCGGGCCTTCTTCTCCTTCATCTCGGTCTCGGTGGCTGCGCCGACCTTGACGACCGCGACGCCGCCGACCAGCTTCGCAAGACGCTCCTGGAGCTTCTCGCGATCGTAGTCGGACGTGGTGTTCTCGACCTGGGCGCGGATCTCGGCGATGCGGCCCTTGATCTTCTCCTTGTCACCGGCGCCGTCGACGATGGTGGTGTTGTCCTTGTCGAGCTGGACGCGCTTGGCGCGGCCGAGGTCACTGATGGTGACGTTCTCGAGCTTGAGGCCGAGCTCCTCGGAGATGACCTGACCGCCCGTGAGGGTGGCGATGTCCTTCAGCATCTCCTTGCGGCGATCACCGAAGCCCGGCGCCTTGCAGGCCGCGCAATGGAGGGTGCCACGGAGCTTGTTGACGACGAGCGTGGCGAGCGCCTCGCCCTCGATGTCCTCGGAGATGATGAGGAGCGGCTTCTGCTGGCGAGCAATCGCCTCGAGCACGGGAA
>JANXLV010000232.1 GCA_025355005.1 Myxococcales bacterium
AAGAGCTCACCCGACGACTTCATGTAGTGGACGAAGAAGGCGCCGATCGCCGCGTCCTTGTCCATCACCGGCAGACGCAGGAGCGAGCTCGACTCCGCGCCGACCGCGTCGACGCTGCCCGTGGGCACCACCATGACGTCCGCGTCCACCTGGATCTGCGGGACCGCGAACGGCACCTTGGAGAGAAGCAGCGCGGCCGCGGCCTCGTTGCTGGACACCGTGCGCATGTGGAGCGAGTACGGCGCGCTCACGGAGCGCACCTGCGAGGGCGTGACCGTACCGCCGCCGAATCCCACAGCCGACAGCGTGGAGACGGAGCCGTCGTCGAAGTCTGCGCACAGGAGGACGTCGGGACCGCTGCCCTTGCAGGGCGACGACGCTGCCTGCGCCCCGTCCGTGCTCGGAGCGGGTGCGGGCGAGTCACCCTCCGCGCATCCGAGGAGGAGAGCCGCCGCCGCCACCATGACGACCCAGTTCGAAGCGCGCATACAACCCCCTTCGCAGATTCGAGCGTACCCGTCGGCAGAGCGTCACTCAAGCTTTACCCCGGGAACCACGCGGGGTAGTACCGGGTGGGACGGTTCCTGCCATGACGAACAACGAAAACCCTTCGAACCCGCGCTCGCTGATCCCCGACACCGTCCGCGCAGACACTGCGCCCCACCACACGGCGGAGCAGAACATCATCGACGGCCGCAAGGCCACGGCCGAGCGCGCGCGTGCGAGGAAGGAAAACCCGTTCGCCAACGACGTGGGGCCGAAGGCGGCCGGCGCCAAGGCACTGGACATCGGCGCACTGCGCGCAGAGGTCAAGGACGCGCGCGGCGCGGACGGCAAGTACGACGAGGCGAAGGTCAAGGCGGCCTCGGGAGCCTCCGTCTTCCATGTGAAGGGCCGCCTCATGCGCAACGCGCCCACGGGCGGCCTCACGTTCCTCAAGGTCCGCGACCGCACCGGTGAGCTGCAGCTCCTGGCCAGCGAAGCTTCGATGGGTGCAGAGTACACGCGTCTGGAGGACCTGGACGTGGGCGACATCGTGGAGGCCGAAGGCACGCTGGTGGTCAGCAAGCGCGGCGAGCTCTCCGTGGAGCCCACGCGCGTCCGCCTCCTCACGAAGGCGTTCCGCCCGCTGCCCGAGAAGTGGCATGGCCTGTCGGACGTGGAGACGCGCTATCGCCAGCGCTACGTCGACCTCATCGCGAACCCCGCCGCGGCGGAGGTCTTCCGTGCGCGCAGCCACATCGTGCGCGCCATGCGCACCGTCTTCGACGAGGCCGGCTTCCTCGAGGTCGAGACCCCCACGATGCACACGCTCATCGGCGGCGCCGTGGCAAAGCCGTTCAACACGCACCACAACGCGCTCGACATGAACCTGTTCATGCGGATCGCGCCGGAGCTCTTCCTGAAGCGCCTCGTGGTCGGCGGGTTCGAGCGCGTCTACGAGATCGGCCGCTGCTACCGCAACGAAGGCCTCTCCACGCGCCACAATCCAGAGTTCACGATGCTCGAGTTCTACCAGGCGTACGCCACGTACGAGGACCTGATGAACTTCACGGAGGTGCTGCTCCGCCGCATCGACGGGGAGCTCGCGCGCGTGATGCCGGAGACGCACGCGAAGTGGAAGACCGAGCGCCCGTTCACCATCGACGTGCCCTTCATGCGCGTGCCCATGGCGGATGCCGTGCGAGCCGGCGCCCACAAGACGGGCATCCCCGCGTGGATCGAGGCCTCAGATCGGAAGAGCGATCGCAAGGGCGAAAACGAGAGCGGCATGGGCCTCGTCGCCTTCCTCAAGCCCGACTTCGTGGATCACATGAAGGAGTGGAGCAAGACGTCGCCGCGCGCGAAGGCCGTGGATTGGGGCAATTTCCGCAAGGGGTTCCTCAAGTGCGAGAACGACGGCGAGCGCCTCTTCTGCTGCTACGAGTATCTCTGCGAGCCGTTCCTGCCCGAGGACTACAAGGACGCGCAGAGCGGCAAGAGCATCCCCATCTTCATCAAGGACTACCCCTACGAGACCTCACCGCTCGCGCGAAGGAATGACGCGCGCCCCGAGCTGGTTGACCGTTTCGAGCTCTTCGTACACGGGAAAGAGCTCTGCAACGCGTTCAGCGAGCTGAACGATCCGGATGATCAGGCCGCGAGGTTCCGCGACCAGGTCGACAAGAAGCAGAAGGGCGCCGAAGAGACGATGGACTACGACGAGGACTACATCCGCGCGCTGGAGTACGGCATGCCGCCGGCCGCGGGCTTCGGGATGGGCATCGATCGCCTCACCATGTTCCTCACCAGCTCTCAGTCGATCCGCGACGTGATCCTGTTCCCGCTGCTCCGCCCGGAGCACGGGTAAGTGTTCTTCCTCTTTCTCCTCCTCGCGCTGATCCTGTCGCCAGACTTCCGGTCCACCTACGTGCGCGCGGTGCCGGTGCTTCGCACCATGTCCGTGATGCTGGGCATCGTCGTGGGCCTCTTCTGGGCGCTCGTCCTGCTCTACATCGGCATGTCGAGCCCCAGCGTGCTGAGCCAGCCGTTCATCTGGGTGTCGCTCGCGGGCACCTTCCTCGGGCTCGCGGATCTGCTCTGGATCGACGGGCCCATCGGGCTCTTCATCGTGCTCGCGGTGTTCCGCGTGTGCTCCAAGTACTGGGGCACGCTCTCCAAGGTCCTGCTCGCGTACTTTGGCGTGCAGTTCGTGGTGCTCACGTTCGTCGCGATGCGTCTGCCCGAGCTGAAGGGCTCGCAGTGGAGCCTGAAGGACACGCTGATCCGCGCGGGCGCGCTCGGCAGCGGCCAGTGGGTCATCCTGCTCCTGCTCGGCATGTCGTTGCCGCTGATCTTGAACGTGCTCGAGCAAGGCAACTTCATCTCGTTCGTCGCCGCGCGGCACGTGCGGGGCAAGAAGAGCGGCTTCCTCACCGTCATCACCATCCTCTCCATCCTCGCGGTCACGCTCTCCACGGGCACGCTCTCCAACGTGGTCAGCGTCATGGACGGCTTCAGCCAGGATCTGAAGCGGAAGATCCTCGGCAACAACGCCCACCTCGTGATCGACCAGACCAGCCAGGCCGGCTGGTCCGACTACGAGGGCGTGCTCGCGAAGGTGCGTGCGCAGCCCGGAGTCGTCGGCGCCACACCCGTCGTCCATGGCGAGGTGATGATGTCCTCGTCGTCCAACCTCGCCGGCACCATCGTGCGCGGCGTGGACCCCACGAGCATTCGCTCCGTCATCGACCTCGGCGCCAACATCGAGATCGGGAAGTTCCAGTACATGGAGCACCCGGACGAGCTGAACCACCTCCCCCCCGACGAAGTGATCGGCATGGGCCCCGGTGGCGAGCGCTACCTGAAAGGCGTCGACACGCCGTTCCTCACGGACGACCTCGACCCAGTGGTGCGCGGCGCCCTACAAAATAAGCCTGATCGGCCCGGTGTGATCATCGGCCGTGAGCTCGCGAAGACGCTGCACGTCTACGTGGGCGATGATGTCACGCTGGTCTCACCTCTCGGCGATCTGGGGCCCATGGGCGTCATGCCGCGCACCAAAAAGTTCCGCGTGGCCGCGATCTTCTTCTCCGGCATGTACGAGTACGACGCGAGCCACGCGTACGTGCTCATGGACGTGGCGCAGGACTACTTCGCCATGCAGGGGAAGATCACCGCCATCGACGTCAAGGTCGAGGACGCGGAGCGCGCGGACCTCCACACGCCACTGCTCGCCACCGCGATCGGCCGTCAGGATCTGCGCGTCCGCGACTGGCGCGAGATGAACAAGAACCTGTTCTCCGCGCTGAAGCTCGAACGCATCGCCACGAACGTCATCCTCTCCATCGCCATCCTGGTCGCCAGCTTCTGCATCATCTGCACGCTGCTCCTCATGGTGACGGAGAAGGGGAAGGAGATCGCGATCCTCAAGGCGCTCGGCGCGAGTGACGGCGCGATCCTGCGCACGTTCCTTCTGGAGGGCGTCATCATCGGCGCCATCGGCACGGTCTTCGGCGTGGCCAATGGGCTCGCCGTGGTGCTCGGGCTGAAGTGGTTCGGGCTTCGGCTCGATCCAGATGTATATTACATCGATCGGTTGCCCATCTCCGTCAACGGCTGGAACTTCGCCACGGTCTCGATCACGGCGCTCGGGATCTGCACCATCATGACGATCTTGCCCGCGTACGCGGCGTCGCTGGTTCGCCCGGTCGACGGGCTTCGCTACGAGTGAGCCTACGAATGAGCCGCCCCGAACCGCCTGTGCTAGGAACTGCCCCCGTGGATAAACCGGTCCTCGTCGCCCACAACGTGAAGAAATCATTCTCCCACATGGGGAATGAGCTCGAGGTGCTGAAGGGCATCGACCTCACCATCAACGAGGGCGAGGTCGTCGGCATCGTCGGTCAGTCGGGCGCAGGCAAGTCCACCTTCCTGCACTGCATAGGCACGCTGGACATCATCACGTCGGGCTCGCTCAAGATCGCGGGCGAAGAGCTCACGACGATGAACAACGCGCGCCTCGCGGATCTCCGCAACCGCACCATCGGCTTCGTGTTCCAGTTCCACCATCTGCTTCCGGAGTTCACCGCGCTCGAGAACGTGGTGATGCCCGGCATGATCCAGGGTCGCCCCAAGAAGGAGATGGAACAGCGCGCTCGTGCGCTCCTGGAAGAGGTGGGTCTCGCGAACCGCGCGTCGCACCGCCCCGGTGAGCTGTCCGGTGGTGAGCAGCAGCGCGTCGCGCTCGCACGTGCGCTCGTGCTCGAGCCGAAGCTCCTGCTCGCGGACGAGCCTACGGGAAACCTGGACTCCGCGACCTCGAGCCAGATTCACGATCTCTTCTTCGAGATCAACCGCGTGCGCCGGACCACCATCGTGATCGTCACGCACAACCGCGAGCTCGCGGCGAGCATGCCGCGCGTCATCACGCTGCGCGACGGCCGCGTCGAGACCGACGAGCGCCGCGACAGCGCATACCGCACCTCCAGCGCGCCCAACGCGACGCCGCAGAAGAAGGAAGACGCGAAGCCCGAAGCCAAGGCCGAAGCGAAGGCCGAAGCCGCCGCTGACTGACGTTATTTTCTGCGTAAATCGTCAGATTCGTGGGTTGTAACTGGCGTGTGCGCCGCCAAATACTAGAGTGCGACCCCATGCGGTCTCTGGCTCTTGCCCTATCCGTTGCCACCGTTGGCGCGCTTCTGTTCGCGTGCTCCAGCTGCTCCAGCTCATCCAGCTCGAAGGGCTTCACGGACCTCGAGGGCGGTCCCGGCGGCGGCTTTGGCGTCGGTTCGGATGGCGGCAGCGGCGGCGGTGGCATTCCCGGCGTCCAGGTCGACAAGACGGATCCGTGCGACACCGGGCTCGCGGTGGATGGTGACACCACGTCGTTCGCGAAGGCCATCGGCATCTGCAAGACGGCAGCGAAAGACGGCTACGGACTCGTCTCCGCCCAGTACTCGAAGGCCTATGGAAGCGCCAACCCGCCAGTGAACGGCCAGTGGGGTCTCTTGCCGAAGTTCGGCGACGTCATCAAGCCGCGCGAAGGCGGCTCGTTCGCCGCGCTCAGCTCCGGCTTCGCACGCGAGTACGACGATCTCGGCGGGGGCACCACGCAGTTCTGGAAGGGCACGCCGCTCTACTCCGGCTCGAACGCCGCCGGCGCCGTGCCCATGGGCTACCCCAAGGCCGCGCAAGGCTGCGATCAGGACGGCAAGGTCAACGACATGATCGACGTGCGGCTCACCCTCACCGCGCCGCCGGACGCTGGCGGCTTTCAGTTCGACTTCAACTTCTACTCGAGCGAGTGGCCGAACTTCGTTTGCTCCAACTACAACGACGCGTTCATCGCGTACCTCGGCTCCAACTCGGTGAAGGACAACATCTCGTTTGACTCGAACAACAATCCAGTTGCTGTGAACAACAATTTCTTGAACCGCTGCACGCCGGACACCGGTGTCGGCTGCTCGAGCCAGAAGGGCGCAGGCAGCCCCATCGGCGCGCCCGCCGTGTGCATGGGCGGCGAAGCGGAGCTCCAGGGCACGGGCTTCGGTCCAAAGGCCACCACCGGCTGCACCCTGAAGCAGCTGGCCACGGTCGGCGGCGCGACGGGCTGGCTCACCACGCAAGCCCCGGTCGATCCGGGCGAGACGTTCACGATCGACTTCATGATCTTCGACGCAGGCGACGAAGCCCTCGACTCGACCGTGCTGATCGACAACTTCCAGTGGCTAGGCGGAAACGTCGCCACGGGAACCACGCGCCCCAAGTGAG
>JANXLV010000244.1 GCA_025355005.1 Myxococcales bacterium
AGGCAGACCGCGAGATTGCGCCGGGCGACTCACGACGGAGAGCGGGACGCAGGCGGTGGAATAGCGTGGGAGACAACAAAGGGCAACCAGCAGATGGCCGGGCCGTCGTGATGGTTTCGAGCCGAGAACCTCCGCCGTGTACATCCCCGACTCGCATTCCCCGGCCCTGTCGTTCACGCACAACAGGTCCGACTTGATGTCCGCCGGGGTTGTCGTCGTTACCTCTCCATTCGTCGGCGGATCGGATTGGTGGATCGGATGGAGGGCGTTGCACGTTTCAACCCGATCCGATCTTCGTCCGGTGAAGATCAGGGCGGGATCACGTGGATCGGATGGATCGGGTTGGTTCTCCACCTTTTGGATTTCAGAAGGAGTCTCCGTCACCGCCTGCACGGCGCTCCCGACGTTCACCCCGTTCTCCCCCTTTGCGGAGAAGGGATGTGACGGACACGATCCATCCAATCCATCCGATCCGAGAGCCAACTTCGGCTGCATCAACGGATCGGATGGCCCAGCAAAGACCCGATCCACATTCGCCTCGACCCGATCCGGGCCCGCCTCCCACGTGATGTGGATCACGTTGCGCCGTTCACGTCCCCGGCCCGCCATCTCGAACGTGACGATGACCCCGGCCCGATCCAGCTCGTGGCTATGCGTGTCAAGAATGGATCGGACTCCCCGCTCCGTCTCGGGAGCGCCTGCCTTCACGCGATTCGTTGCCGGGTCCGTCATTTCGTCCCGCACAACTTGGAGAAGGCTCTTGGCCGGCCCCTCCCAGGTCTTCTCGTGCTTTATCCACTCGATGAGGACGCTCATCACCGGGTGCTCCCTTGCCACGTCGGACGCGCTCTCGGCGGCATCCAAATACACCTGTTCAATACTCCCCGCTTCGAGCCCCGCCACCTCTTCACACGCCGCCGCCCAAATGCACGGCTCCTGCATCCGGATGTTCTCGTCGATCACCACTACCCTCCCGAGACCCTGGCTCACGACGTAGCAGAGCGCTCCAAAGACCTTCGGCCAGAGCACCGCAAATTCCCGTTCGAGCTGCTTGTCGGTCTTCTTCTTTTTCGGCTTCGTGAACGTCACGCCCAGTGATCTGTCGAGGAGATCCGGCTCCGTTGCCGCATCGCTGATGCTCGTAAAAATCATCGGCCGTGATGCCTCGAACGACGACAAGTCTCTCGTTTCATACAGCGTTCTCTTCTCGCTGCCGCCGCCGGTGGCGAGCCGACAAAGCTCGTCCGACATCTCTTTGGAGATCCGCCGCAGGTTGTCGAAGGCAATCACGTGGGCGTTCTCGGCCGTGATGGCGAGCCCGTCGCCGTCCTTCGGCAGCCCTGTCAGTTCCGGACTACGAGGGTCAATGACCCGCCGAATCATCCTCGCACGAGCAGATTTACCGGACCCTTTCGGCCCCTTGCAGATCAAGATCGCGTACGTCGTGGCCTCCCGCAGCGCTTGTAGAAGCCATGCAAGACATCCCCGCCACTCCCGGCCGTCATCGAGTCCGAGGAGGTCTCGATACATTTTGAGCCAGCCCTGAGCCTCCTCCTGGTTGCAGGGGATCTCGGGTACGGGCAACGCCCGCATTGTGGCTGGGCGAAAAAACGGGGCTGGGCTCGATTCGAGCACATTCACGTCTCCCGGAGTGATGTGCACGCATCGGCCCGTGCCATCGGCAAGATCCAAAAGCACGCCCCCGTCGTAGGATGCCACACGGATCGGCACGTCTTTCAGCGCCATCGGCGAGCCCTTGATGGGCATCATCGCCCGCTCGATCATGTCACGGCTCACCAGCCGCCCCTTCGTCTGCTCGTTGTAGATACGAGCCACACGACTGACGAAGCTCTCCGAGTCCACCGGCCACCACGCCCCATCGAGGCTCCCAAATACACGGCCAATCGGGCTGCGGACGTACGACACGGAACGCACCACCTGCTGCACCATCATGTCCGGTTTCGGCAACTCGTCGCCGTTGGTGTCCTTCGTGCTCGTCGTCTTGCCCCTCGTCCCCGGGATCGGCGTCCCGAAATGCTCCGCGATCCATTTGGTGGCCTCCATGAGCGCCGTCCTACGGTCATCACGGCCGAGCACGTCGAGCCTTTCGACGCCGTGTTTCACGATTGCCACCAGCTCGATGTTCGACCACTTCCTTGACCCGCAGGTGTTGTGCAGGCATTTCAGCCGACGATCACCGAGGACCTTTACGCTGGTATCTCCCTTCCCACCAACCGCTCCGCATGCCGGCACCGGACACGTCGGCCGCTCTGGATCGAGCCTCAAGGCCCTCATCACCGCCGCCATCGACACGCTGTTGGCAGCCAAGAAGGGATTGCTATTGGCGTTGCTCGCCTTCACCACGGTCGGACATGTGGCGGGTGCGGTGGAAGGACCACGACCTGTAATTCCATGTTTTACGCGGTCACGTTGTTCGTCGGTGAGCTGCCCCCGGAAATGCTCGACCAGCTTCCTGAAGCCGTCGCAGTCGAGACGCTCAACCTCGTTGTCGCAAACGATCGCCACCATCCGGTGAGGACGCTCCTTCCTGTTCGAGCCTTTCTGCTTTTTCGTCCCCACCGCCGGACAGATTCGCTTAGCGTCACTCACGCTCGTGTCCACGTCCACGACGCCATTCTCCGTGTACAGCTCGTGAAGAACTAGCAGCAGGTCCTTCACGCTCGCTGTCACTTCTTCGGTGTTCGGCAGGTCCACGGCGAGATGCACCTGGCAGCCGTTGCCCGAGAGCATGAATGCCAGCGGGCTCGTCTTGCCGATCGCCGCCACCATGTCCATGTACACGCGCATCCCGACCGCCACCGACGTGTTCAACTCTTGCTGCGTCGCGCTGATGTCCTTCACGTCGTCGGCCCGATGCGGATCGAGATCGATGTACACGACCCTCCTCGATGCGATGTCCTTGTCGGTGGTGCTCCCGCCATCTCCCGGCGATGGGTACCAGGTTCTTCCGTCTACCTTCGCCGCCATCGCCGGTTTCAATCGGTTCGGGACCAAGTACGCCCCTTGAAATTGAAAATTGTTCTCCGCCTCGGCGATCAGGTCCAGCGCATCGTTGATTCCGGTAGCAAAGGCAAACCGGAAACGCGGATTCTTATCCGGATGTTTCGGGTTCGGGATCTTTGGCTTAATCAGTTGAAGTTCGATCGGTTCGCCCTCGACGGCGCCCAAGAACCGTAGTTGCCGTCGGAGCTGCTCCTTCGGCTCGGCATTGATCTCCTTCAGAAGTTGTCCGAGGTGCTCACGCACCGTTTGCCTTGTCGTGTCCATCGCGTCACACTCCTCTTGCGTCCACAAACCCCCGAAGCGCCTCACGCTCTCGGGGGTTTCGTTTCTCTTCACGTCGTCTGCGCTGCCAGAGCCCGAAGAGCCCGGTCCAGGACCTCGGCGTTCGGTACATCAAGCTGCACCCCGAGCTGACGCAGCAGGCGGTGGGTGGACGCCGGCACCGTCGTGCAGATCGTCCTCTTCATCTCGTCTACCTTCGGGGTCTCCCCCTCCATCGTGCTCAATTCCATCGTGGCCTCCATGCGGTTCACTCGACGAAATGAGGCGCATCAACAGATTCTCGATCGCTCGAAAAAATCGTCTCGATCACGGTAGGGGGCCTATGATTTCGACGGCGTAACATCCCCATAAACTAAGGACGCGCACACGTCGGGACCGAGAGCGGCCAAAACGGATAAATGGCCGGAAAAGGGCTTTTCAGGAACGGCATCAGAGACTTACGCCACTCGATTCTCGTTCTCGAAAATGCTCGAAGGCACCGTGTCTCGGTCGGCGGCAGCGCCGTGCAGAACCGATCCATTGCCTTCGTCGGGCATGTGCCACGGACGGGTACGGGCGTGTTCACCCGGTGCGTAGGTGAGAACGGAGAGCCCGTTCAAATCGGGTGAATGGGATCGCTACAGCGACTCTCGGTCTGACCCCAGGACATCCATCAGGAGCCCGGACTGGTGGGCACAACAGGAGCTACTCGGACGCGGCTCGCTTCAGGTTGGCGATGAACTCGTGCGCCATCACCTCACCAGGGGCGTCGTCGGCTTCCTCGAAGTCACCGGCAAGGGCGCCGTCAAGGTCGTCCTGGCTGATCACGTTGACGCTCACCAAGAACATCAAAGCCCCCAAGAGAGGACGCTCGTGGTTGTAATTCGACTGGAGCCGGTCGTAGTAGAGGGTCTTCCTGCCCCTCGGGCGCACCTCTACGAAGAACCCGACGGCGTGGTCGAAGCCGTACGCCATCTTTCCGCCATCGAGCAGAGCGATCGTGAACCTCACCGTTCGTCACCGTTTTCCAGTCCCGCTTGCGCATGTTTCAGAAGGCAAGCCTTGTGAGAGCGTCGATGGGGAGCGGTTCACGTGTTCCTTTCTCGCGAAATTCGTCCCCACCAAGCACGCTCTCCGGGACCCCCTTTTGAAACTGCCCGTTGGCGAGGGCCCGGAAGACCGTGGCAGGCGACAGCTTCATTTCTTTGGCCACCGCCCTGACGGACAATCCCTGGCCCCGGAGATCGAGGGCATGACGTAGATCGAGGTCACGTCGAGGACGACCGAGGTGCTTCCCCTCACGGCGAGCCCTCGCCATCCCCACCTTCACCCGTTCGACCATGCGGGCCTTTTCCTGCCCTGCCACCCAGGAAAATACGGCAACGAGGAGTTGCCGCACGGGACCATCAAGAGCCAGCCAACTCTCCTGGACCGAGATGATGTTGACGCCCTTCTTGTCGAGGTCGAGGACGACCTGAAGGTTGCCAAACATCGAGCGGCCAAGACGATCGAGTGCCCAAATACAAAGCGTGTCGAAGCGGCCTGCATGAGCGTCAGAGAGCATCCTCTCTAGCTCTGGCCGCTTGGCAGCCGTACCGGAGACCTGCTCTTCGTAGACAGCCGTAATTTCAAACCCTCGCTGAGTCGCGAGCTGCTCCACAACCGCCCGCTGGTTCGACAAACACTGATCAGCCGTGGAGACCCTGGTGAAGATCGCGCAGCGGTGCTTCTGGTTCGTCGTCATCACCTCGTAGACGCCGATGGCGGTGGCTTCTGCACCAAAAGGTTGTTTCAAAATCGAGCGTCGAGATGCCGCTCACGAATGGGACATGACGGTTGCGTTAGCTGAAGGCGGGGTGGGGTCCCGGTCGAGCCGGGCCAGAATCGAACGATTTTCGGGATCACGTCATCGAAACGGGGAACCTCGGGTCGGCGACGGTTCGACACACCACTCGATCTCGTACCCATGCACACGCTGAACGAGGTTGATAAACTCGGAGATCCGCTCAGCCTGGGCCTTGGGCTCAAAGACGACCTTGCGCATGTCCCGATCGGTTCGCACCCGAAGGAAGTACGCCGGTCGAAGGGCCGACCAAAGGACCCAGCCGCCCAGTGGGACGAACACGAGTCCGGCAGCGACATTTAGGTGGATGGTCGCGTCTATCGCCCGGAACTCACCGAGGAGAATGGCCGCCGCCGTGACTCCCAAGACCAGAAGAAATACGGCAAATGCCGCTTGGGCAATGACGCGCTCTCCCCCGGAACCACGTACCAGTTCGAGTCGTCGAATGGCTTCGCGGGGAACGGAAACGACCCGCCGGCCCCGTCGTTCCTCTGCCACCTCGTCTGCACCGATGACCACACCCTGGTAACGAAGTTCGTTCGCAGACTCCGTATCCATGCGGCTCATATCCCCTGCGATGGGAGCAACGTCAACCGAGGCATCCGTCACGAGGAAGCCGCGTTTTCCGGGGCTTCGGCTTTCCAAATTTCCACCTGCCGAGGTAGGTCACGGGCGAAAGCCCGCTGATTCGACAGGGTTGCGTCATTCACGCGGATGACGAGGCGTTTCGTCGCGCCGTCTGCAAGCTCAAGAATCAGCGCATCTCCGTCCAGGCCGCAAGTGCGAATCAATCGACGTTCTATGCTTTCGACACCACGATTCTCTAGTCCGGGCCCGAGAATGCCCAACCGTGTCGAGATCAGGATGACCCGCTCGGTCGTAAGCACGGCAAAGAGCCCTCGGGCGAGCAACGCCCCTATGACGCCTGCCGAGTCTACGTTGCGGTCAACGACGTACGCCTGTTGCAACACGTGCTCGCCAGGTCGAAGAAGGGGAGTCACGCTCTCACGAACGAAGAGATCGGCCTTCGTATTGAGCACCGGCAGACCCGAGGGGACCCCCTCCCCCGCAAGCAAGCTCTCGGCACGTTGATCCTTCCTCGCTCGTCGATGTCGCCGGAAACCACCCCAGGCGATCATCGCGGCGACGATAATCCACGCGAGGTACCCCCAGACGTAGTCCCCGACGGGTATCGGGTAGGCCGGCAACGGGGTCGGTAACGCCCCCGTGCTCTGGTGGGCTTGGATCGTTGCTGCGTCGAGGGGATAGTAGCGATCCTGGTGCCACGCACGGGCCTTCAAAACGTAGCCGTCGTCGTGGAAGTAGACTCCCGCACCGACGTGAAAGGTCGTCGTCTTAAATGCGAGACACAAGGGCTCGTCGTCGGCACCGTGGATCTCCACGTCGCGGATGCAGCGAATTTCCTCTTGTCTACCGAAGTACAGTCTGCCCATGGTGGTAACCGTCCCCGACGGACGCGGGCAGACGTTAGGACTTCTCAGCCTGACGGGAAAGACGGAAGAATGGGTGGGCCATCCTTGAGCGTTCCCCGACACTCGTGATCGTCATCCTCGATGATCCGCTCGAAGCGCGTCGCCACCAACCTCTGCCTCGGATACACGACGGGGATCAATGCTTTTTCCGGCAGTTTCGCGGCACCGACCCTCCGGAAGCCAGGAAACGCCGCCATTCCCCGCTTCCCCTCCCCGGTTGAAAATCCCCGTGTCGGCGGTTCGATTCCGTCCCTGGGCACGCATTCCCCGGCGGATGGTGCATGGCCCCGAGCTGAAGCGCCGCAAATCCTCGCCATATGGTGCGGGTCCGTGGCAACCTGAGGCCCTCCATGGCGCGCGCGGATCCCCTCGGCCTGATAGGCACCACCATCGCGGAAAAGTACGCGATGGAAGCCGTCGTGGGCGAGGGTGGGTTCGCGGTGGTCTACCGCGCGACGCACGTCCTCTGGAAGCGGCCCGTTGCGGTGAAGGTCTTCAAGGCGCTTGGTGATGTGCCCCCGGCGGACCGCGCTCGATTGCTCGAGGAGTTCATTCGCGAAGGCGCGCTGCTCGCCGAGCTCTCGGAACGCTCCGCCGCCATCGTGCAGGCGCGTGATATCGGCACCGTGAACATCGGCGGCACCGAGAGCATCCCGTACATGGTGCTCGAGTGGCTCGAGGGCGACACGCTCGAGGCCGTGCTGGAGAAGGAACGCGCCGAGGGCATACCGCATCGCACTCTCGAGGAGGCGGTGCGGTTGCTCGAGCCCGTCGCGCACGCGCTCGCGCTCGCCCACTCCAAGGGCATCGCACACCGCGACGTGAAGCCCGCCAACGTCTTCGTGCTGGGGCATCCGCGCGCCAACGAGACCTCCGTGAAGCTCCTCGACTTCGGCATCGCGAAGGTGGTCTCCGACGTGCAAAAGGCGGCCGGCGCGTTCAGCAAGACCGCTGGCAACGCGACCAGCTTCACGCCGCTCTACGGTTCGCCGGAGCAGTTCAATCGTCAGGTGGGCGCCACCGGGCCGTGGACCGACGTCTTCGCGCTCGCGCTCCTCACGAACGATCTCATCACGGGTCGTGAAGGGCTCGAGGGCGACGACATCGTCCAGCTCGCGTTCTCGTCCGGTAATCCGCAGCGCCGGCCCACGCCGCGCACCTACGGCGCCACCGTGAGTGACGCCGTGGAGCAGGTGTTCGCAAGAGCCGTCGCCGTCCCGCCTGCCGAGCGCTACCAGACAGCGGGCGAGTTCTGGAATGCGCTGCGCTCCGCCATCGGCCTGAGCGCGATGATGGGCCGCATGTCGTCGCTCCCTGGGATGGCGGCATCCGACGTGGTCAGGGACTCGTCGCTTGCCGTCGCGCTGACACGGGCGGACTCCGGACCCAAGGCAAACGCGATCACGGTGGACGCGCCGATGGTCGGCCCGTCCGCGGGGACCACAGCTCTCGAGCCCGTGAACAAGAGCTGGGGCCCGGCGCTCATCATCGGCGGCCTCACCATCGCTCTCGCTCTCGCTGGCATCCTCGCTGCGATGCACTTCCTCGGGGACAGCACGCCGTCGGACGCCCCGGTACCGATCCCCAGCGCCGGCGTCGCGTCCGCGTCATCCGCGCTCTCGTCGTCGTCGTCCGCACCTCCGGGCGCCATCGTGCCGGCGACTGCGCTGCGCGATGCGGGCTCGTGCGCGGCGGGCATGGTGCGCATTCCTGGCGGCGATTTCTTCATGGGCTCGGACGACAAGGCCGCGCTCGACAACGAGCGTCCGGCGCACCCGGTGCACCTGGAGCCCTATTGTCTCGACGCGACCGAGACCACGGTCGACGCCTACGTTGCCTGCAGCGACTCCGGCAAGTGCCTGCGTGCAGCGAAGGAAAATGACTGGCCGAAGATCACGCCGGAAGAGAGCAAATACCTCGACCCCCTCTGCAACGCGAACAAGCAGAAGGAACACCACGATCACCCCGTCAACTGCGTGTCGTGGGATCAGGCCAAGGCCTTCTGCGAGGTCTCTGGCAGCCGCCTGCCCACCGAGGCGGAATGGGAGTTCGCGGCGCGCGGAAGCGACGGTCGCGTCTATCCGTGGGGCGACGAAGCGCCGAACGCAACGCTCCTCAACGCCTGCGGCAAGGAATGCGGCGCATGGCAGCTCGCCTCCAAGATCCAGGTCGGCATGATGTACCCGAGCGAGGACGACGGCTTCCCGGCCACGGCGCCCGTGAAGCGCTTTCCGAAGGGGCAGACCAAGTTCGGGAACTTCGACATGGCCGGCAACGTTTGGGAGTGGACCGCCGACGTCTACGCGACCTACCCGAAGGAGAGCGCGAGCAAGCCGCGGGTGATGAATCCAGCGGGGCCCAGCGAGGCGGGCCTCGAGAGCGGCAAGCCGAAGGCGCGCGTCATCCGCGGTGGCGCGTTCAACGGCTCCGTCGCGTCCTGGGTCAGGCCCACGTTCCGGTACTTCGATCTGCCGGAGAAGAAGAGCTACGGGATCGGATTCCGGTGCGCGCGCTCGCTCTGAAGTAGACTTACCTGGTGATGCACGAAGACACGCTTGGACTCATCTCCATGACGATCGCGGAGAAGTATCGCATCGAGGAGTGCGTGGGTCATGGCGGATATGCAGTGGTCTACAAGGCCACGCACCTCACATGGAAGAGGCCTGTCGCCGTGAAGGTGTTCAGCATCGCCACGCAGCTGCCCGCCAGCGCGCGCGATGCGCTCGTCGCCGAGCTCGTGAAGGAGGCGTCGCTGCTGGCCGAGCTGTCGGAGCGCGACGCCACCATCTGTCAGGCGCGCGACGTGGGAACGATCACCACGCCGGACGGCCGCTTCTTCCCGTACCTGGTCCTGGAATGGCTCGATGGTCTGCCACTGGACCGCGTCCTGCGCGATGAGCGCGAGGGCAAGTTGCCGGCGCGGCCGTTCGAGGCGGTGGTGGATCTGCTGGCGCCCGTCGCGCATGCATTGATGCTCGCGCACCGCCGCGGGATCGCGCATCGCGACATCAAGCCAGCCAACATCTTCATCGTCGGCGATCCGCGGGGCGAGTTCTCCGTGAAGCTCCTGGATTTCGGCATCGCGAAGGTGGTCCGCGACGTCGGAAACAGCAAGGACTTCTCGCAGACACAGGGCAACCGCGGCGGCTACACGCCCACGTACGCAGCGCCGGAGCAGTTCTCGCGCACGTTCGGCGCGACCGGCCCGTGGACGGACGTCTACGCGCTCGGCCTTGTCATGACGGAGCTGTCCTCGAACACGCCTCCGCTCGAGGGCGACAGCGTGAGCCAGCTCGCCTACGCCTCCGTCGACAAGACCAGCAGGCCCACGCCGCGAAGCAGAGGTGTCTCGATCTCCGACGCGGTCGAGAGCGTGATGCTGCGCGCGCTGGCCGTGGATCCGAAGGAGCGCTTCCAGGACGTCGCGGAGCTCTGGGACGCGCTCTATGTGGCGCTCGGTCGCAAGGACAAGCTGTCCGGCACCGTGCCGCTTCCGGCACCGGAATTTGCGCCGACGTTTCCGGGCGGGCAACCATCCGTGCGAGGGACGGCTCCGATGCCGCCACCATCGGTGCCATCCGGGCGCCCCATGCCGCCGTCGTCGCATCCGATGTCGGCTTCCTCCGGCTCCGGTCTCCGCGGCGATGGCATGGAGACGCTCCCTGAGCGCCAGAGCGTCGGGCTCGTGTGGGTGGGCGTTCTGCTCTTCGTCGTGGGCGGCGTGGGCGCCGTCGCGTTCTTGGTCATTCGTGCACGCACGGACGGAGGCGCCGGGCTCGTCCAGAGCGGCGCCGTGAACGACGCTGGCGCCGACGCCGCGAGCACCTCGAGCACGGACCTCTTGTGCCCCGCGGACATGGTGAAGGTCCCCGCCGGCAAGTTCTTCATGGGCACGGACGACAAGGAGGCGCTGTCACCCGAGAAGCCTGCGCATCAGGTCACATTAGGTGCATACTGCATCGATCGCACGGAGGTCACGGTCGCGGCCTACAAGGCCTGCAGCGACGTCGGTGGATGCCGCCCCATCAAGCCCTCGAACGAATGGGACGGCCTTGGCGAGCGCGAGCGAAAGATCTTCGACCCGCTCTGCAACATCCGGGACGCAGACAAGGCGAGCCACCCGATGAACTGCATCGACTGGAAGAACGCGCGCGCCTTCTGCAAGACGCAGAAGAAGCGCCTCCCCACCGAGGCGGAGTGGGAGCACGCTGCGCGCGGCTCCGACGGACGTCGCTATCCGTGGGGTGACGAGAGCCCGAGCAAGGAGCGCCTGAACGCCTGCGGCACCGAGTGCGAGCGCTGGGGCAAGGCCGTGGGCCTGGGCCTCCGCGCGATGTACGACGGGGACGACGGCTTTGCGAACACCGCGCCTGTGGGCACGTTCCCGCTCGGGCGCACGGTCTATGGCGCCGACGACATGACCGGCAACGTCTGGGAATGGGTGCAGGACGTGTATGCGCAGTACGGCTCGGCGCCAGAGGTGGAGCCGCGCGGGCCCGGAAAGGGCGACGAACGTGTCATCCGCGGCGGCGCATGGAACGGCTCGGACCCCGGGTTCGTGCGCCCCACGTTCAGGAACCACGATGCGCCGCAGAAGCGCGCCTACAACATCGGGTTCCGCTGCGCGATGCGCGGCGCGACTGACGAGGGGGGCTGAACCGCCAGCTGAACTAGGCCGCTGGACTAGGACGCTGAACTACGCCGCTGAACTAGGCCGGGGCCGCGCCATTCCCACCATTCCCATTGCGCGCAGAAGTGCTAATCCCGGCACCATGCGTTCCGAATGGGTCAAGCCGCGGTTGGGTCAGTCCACTGTCACGCAGATGCACTACGCCCGAAAGGGCGTGGTCACGGAGGAGATGCGTTACGTCGCGCAGCGCGAGAAGGTCGACGTGGAGGTCATTCGCAGCGAGATCGCGCGCGGCCGGCTCATCATCCCCGCGAACATCAACCACCTGAACCTGGAGCCCATGGGCATCGGCATCGCGCTCTCCTGCAAGGTGAACGCGAACATCGGCAACAGCGCCGTGACCAGTGACGTGGCGGGGGAGCTCCGCAAGCTAGCCATCTCCGTGAAGTACGGCGCCGACACCGTGATGGACCTCTCCACCGGCGGCGACATCGACGGCATCCGCAAGGAGATCATCGCGGCCTCGTCGATTCCGGTTGGCACCGTGCCGATCTACCAGACCATGCAGGCCATGAAGAACGTGAAGGACATGTCCGCGGACGACATGATCTCCATGCTCGAGCACCAGGCCAAGCAAGGCGTCGACTACTTCACCATCCACGCAGGCGTCCTCGTCGAGTACCTGCCTCTCGTGAAGGACCGCATCACCGGCATCGTGTCGCGCGGTGGTTCGATCATGGCGGAGTGGATGATCACCCACCACAAGCAGAACCCGTTCTTCACGCACTGGGACAAGGTCCTCGAGATCTGCGCGAAGTACGACGTCGTGATCAGCGCAGGCGACGGCCTTCGCCCCGGGTGCTTGCATGATGCAAGTGACGAGGCGCAGTTCGCCGAGCTCAAGACGCTTGGCGACCTCACGCGCCGCGCCTGGGCAAAGGACGTGCAGGTCATGATCGAAGGACCGGGTCACGTCCCGTTCGATCAGATCGAGATGAACGTGAAGAAGGAGATGGAGCTCTGCGACGAGGCTCCGTTCTACGTGCTGGGTCCGCTGGTCACCGACATCGCGCCCGGCTACGACCACATCACGAGCGCCATCGGCGCGACCATGGCGGGCACTGCTGGCGCCGCGATGCTCTGCTACGTGACGCCCAAGGAGCACCTGGGCCTCCCCAACGAGGACGACGTGCGCCAGGGCCTCATCGCCTACAAGATCGCCGCGCACGCGGCCGACATCGCGCGTCACCGCCCGGGTGCGCGCGACCGGGACGACGCGCTCTCCCGTGCGCGCTACAAGTTCGACTGGAACGAGCAGTTCCGCCTGTCGCTGGACCCGGAAACGGCGAAGGCAATGCACGACGAGACGCTGCCGGACGAGTACTTCAAGACCGCCGAGTTCTGCTCCATGTGCGGGCCGAAGTTCTGTTCCATGCACATCAATCGCGCCGTCGAAGAGTTCAACACCAAGGTCGAGGAAGACAAGAAGGCGGGCAAGCGCTCGCTGGACATCTTCACGGCGTAGCCCGCGGCGAACCTGGAATCCTCGTGCGAAGGCGTCATCAACGGAGCGCTCACGGCGCGAGCAGGGCGAGGAACGCGACCAAGCTCGGCGTGATCATCGCCGTCCTCGTGGTGGCTGTCTCGGGCGCCCTCTTCGGTGCGCTCTCGGCGTGTGGCAAACCCAGCGCCCAGACGACACCGCCAGGCACCGCAGGCCTCTTCTCGGACCCGGACGACTCCGCACATCCGCGCGAGTCGCAGAAGCCAGAGAAGAAATACGAGCTCGACGCGCGTGGCAAGGAGCTCCTCGCGCGCGTCAAGGAAGGTGATGACGTGGACGTGTCGCGCTTCGCCGCGTACGTCGGCGCCGCCGGCCTCATCGAGCTGTCCCGGATCGACGACACGCGCGCGACGTCCCTCGCTGCGATGGAGTTCACGCCCGGATTCTCCTGCGCTGCGCTCCTCGCGGAGACCGCCAAGCAGGGCAAAGATGATGACGCTCGCATGGCGCTGCGCTCACTGCACCGCATCGCCGCGCGTCGCCGCAAGGCGCTCGATCTGGAAGACCGGGCGGAGCTCGTATACGCGTGCGACACGCTCCTCGAGGTCTCGCGAGACGACAAGAAGAAGGAGCGCGCAGATCAGGCGACGTCGGTGCTACGCATGCTCGACGCCTACGGATGTGCGGCACCAGAGGCTTCCGCGCCGCAGAGCGCGCGCGTGGATGACGACGCAGGGGAGGGGAAGCGCCCATGAGCGAACAGAGCCCGTACACGAACCGCGACTTCCTGAACCAGCTGCTCGGCAAGGCGGTCGCCGCGCGTGCGAGCGACGTCCACCTGAAGGTCGGCAGCCCGCCGGCCGCACGCGTCCAGGGCGATCTGGTGTTCTTCCGCGCCGACCCATTGCGCCCTGCCGATCTCGAAGCGATCGCGGTGCACGTCATCCGAAGCCCCGAGCAGAAGCAGCGCATCGCGGAGCTCTTCGAGCTCGACGGGGCGTACCACGCCGACGGGATCTGCCGCTTCCGCTACAACCTGTACCGGCAGCGAGGCGAGCTCGGCATCGCCCTTCGCGCGATCCCATCAGTGGTCCCGACGTTCGAGAGCCTCGGTGTGCCGCCCTCTGCGGTCGCGATGTGCGAGAAGGAACGCGGCCTCGTGGTGGTGGTCGGCGCCGCCGGCAACGGCAAGAGCTCCACGCTCGCCGCGATGATCGCGCACCTGAATCGAACGCAAGCGCTCCACATCGTCACCATCGAGGACCCGATCGAGTTCATCCACAAGGACGAGAAGAGCTCGGTCAGTCAGCGTGAGATCGGCGTCGACACGTCGTCGTTCGATGCGGCGCTACGCGCGGCGATGCGTCAGGACCCGGACGTCATTCTCGTCGGCGAGGTCCGCGACGAGGAGACGATGGACACCGCGCTCAAGGCGGCGGAGACTGGGCACCTCGTCCTTGCCACCTTGCACACACCGGACGTCGCTCGCACGTTTGGGCGAATGCTCTCGCTGGCGCCCAAGACGGCAGGCGGCGGCGATGAGTGGCGCGAGCGCGTAGCGGGCACCCTGCAAGGGATCGTTGCGCAACGCCTCTTGCCGCGGCGCGACGGCCAAGGGCAGGTGCTCGCAGCGGAAATCCTCGTTTGCTCGGGCTCGGTGCGGGAAGCCATCAAGCGTCCCGAGCACAGCCCATCCTTGAAGGAGCTCATGGAAAAGGGCGTCCACCCTTACGGCATGCAGACCTTCGAAATGCACCTCCGGCACCTGGTGAGTCAGGGAATTCTGGACAAAGAAGTCGCCCAACGCGCTGCATCCTTCTGACGCGGCATCTGACGCCCTCTGACGCGCCCCGACGCGCACACGCTGACGCAGCCCATCCCTCGGTGGCGTGCGCGGCCGAAAAGTTGCCGGTTGGCCGGCAGGGTCTACGATCGAATGTAGGACTCTTGTTTTCGCGCACCACGATCTTCGGTTTCGGAATCGCGCTCGCATCGTGCTTGAACCACGGCGGCGTGCTCGTGCAGCCTGGCGGCACGCCGGAGCCCGCCGCGACGACGGCACACACGGATGCGGACGACGCGGCAATCGCGAGCGTCGCCAACGTCGCGCCGGCGAGCACGGCTTCGGCCGACACGCCTGGAGAGCCCACGACCACGAGCAGCGCGCCGCGTCGCATTGGTCACTGCAAAGACGAGGAGCTCACGTCGCCCATCGCGCACTTCTCGATCGTCCACATGAACGATCTGCAGGCGCGCTACTCCGACCGCATCCAGGGGAAGAGCCGCTACGCGTACGTGGCCGGTGCGATCTCCGACGCACGCCGCAAGAACCCGAACACGCTCGTGCTCGATGCCGGTGACGACTACGAGAAGGGCTCGCTCGCGGATCTGCGATCGATGGGTGAGGCCACGCGCCAGATGATCGCGGTGCTCGGCATCGATGTGCGCACCATCGGCAACCACGACTTCTCGTATGGTGAGGCCGCTGTACTGCGCGACGTCACGCGGTCGCCGCACCCGGTGCTCTCCGCGAACATCAAGAAGCGCAGCGGCGACTCGCCGTTCGTGCCCTACGTCCAGGTGGACGTCGGGTGCGTGCGCGTGGGCATCGTCGGGCTCACGACGCAGAACTATGGTGCGGACGATCAGCCCACGCGCGAGCCGTACTGCGGTGTGTGGCAGCAGGATCCGCACTACACGGAGATCCTCGCGAGGGAGGTCCGTGCGCATCGTCGTGAGGTCGACGTGATGATCGCGCTCACGCACCTTGGGCTCTTCGAGGACGCGACGCTCGCCCAGAATGTCCCCGGCGTGGATCTGGTGATCGGCGCGCACACGGAGGACCTCGTGCGAGAGCCACGGCCAGCGCTCCGTCAGGACGGTTCCATGGGCCTGGTGATGCAGGCAGGTCACTACGGCGAGACGCTCGGCATGGCGGACGTCGTCGTCAACAAGCGCGAGCGCTCCGTTGGCGTCGAACGGTACCGCATCATCGACGTCAACGGAGACGTGCCACACGACGACGCCGTCGCGGCGCTCGCCGACAAGCTCGAACGCAAGTACACGCCGGGACTCCACGCGACGCTCGCCGTGAACACTGTCGAGGTGAAGCCCGGCAAAGAGATGGCGGACCTCCTGTGGGATGCGGTGCGGAGCGAGTGGGGTGCGGACGCGCTGCTGGTCGGCAAGGACGCGTTCTGGAGCGGTCTTCCTCAGGGGCCCATCACCCTTGCTCGTCTCTACGACAGCGTGCTCGTCCAGCGTGAGCCCACGGGCACCAGCGGTTTCACGTCGCTCCAGGTGATCGCCATCAAGGGGAGCGACCTCCAGGCGCTGCGTTCTGCGTACACCTACGGCCCGCTCTACGAGATCTACGTTGCAGGGGAAATCCAGCCCTCGCGCACGTATCGTCTGGTCGTGGACAAGCGCGTCCAGACGTTCCCTGAGCTCGTGTTCCGCGACGCCATGAAGCTGCCCAAGGCGCGCTTCGGCGGTGAGATCATCGATGTGCTCGAGAGCTATGCGCGGTCGCGAAGCCGTCGCGGATTGCCGCTGCGCTGACCCTGCCTCGGCTCACGTCTGCGCGGACACCGTCGCGGCCAGCTTGCCCAGGTCCACGTTTCCTCCACAGAGAAGCACGCCTACGCGTTCGTCACGCGCGGGTACGTACGCGCGCGAGAGGAGGGCCGCCGCGGCTGCAGCACCACCCGGCTCGGTGGCGATGCGGAGGTCCGTGCAGAGTCGCTGCTGCGCGGCCACGATCGCGTCGTCGTCGACGAGGATGACGCCCGCGACCATCTCCTTCGCGATCGCATACACGCGCGCGCCCACGTTGCGCGCACCCAGCGAATCCGCGGCCACCGACTCCACCGGCACGTCCACGGGACCACCTGCAAGGAGGGCGGCGTGCAGCGCACACGAGCCGCGCGGCTCCACGGCGAAGACGCGCGTCCCCGTGCCCTTGAAGTACGACGCTACGCCACAGACCAGTCCTCCTCCTCCACATGCGATCAGCACGGTGTCCAGCCCGAAGCCGCCCTCGTCGCGGGTCTGCTCATCCCATTCGAGGCCGAGCGTGGCCTGTCCGCGGATGGTGAGGTCCGCGTCGAACGGGTGCACGCGCAGCGCGCCGGACTCGGCGACGTATCTGTCGCACGCCTCCTGCGCGTCGGCGTAGCGCGCGCCACCGATGCGGACGTCCGCGCCGTGAGCCTTGATGGCCATGACCTTCGCGGCGCTCGAGATCTCCGGAACGAAGATGCGCGCCGACAGTCCCAGCGTCCGCGTTGCGTACGCGACCGCGACACCGTGGTTTCCGCCAGACGCGGCGGCCACGCCCGCCTTCGGGATGGTCTCCGTCAGGAGCGTCGTGAAGGCGCCGCGCGTCTTGAACGAACCGGCGTGCTGCAGGAGCTCCAGCTTCAACGACACCGGTGAGGTGAGCCCGAGCTCGCCGCCGCGCGAAAAAAGCACGGGCGTGCGCCGGATGCGGCCAGAGATGAGGTGGTAGGCGGCGCGGATCTGCTCGCGGGCAGGGCTCGCGCTTTCGGCGTCTCGTGGAACCGTCATCGTGCTTTTCGAGAGATCCATTCGATCGCGCTGTCGAGCTCGGGCTTCGTGAATACGGGGCCCAGCGCCCTGAGCGCGTCCAACGCGGGCCCGTCCTCCGACGCGGTGAAGAACGCGATCGGGAGGTCTGGCGAGCTCGCGCGAAGCCGCACGGCGACATCTGCGCCCGTGCCGTCACCCAGATCGAAGTCGAGCAGGGCCGCACCATAAGCGCGCCCGTCCACGGCGCCGCAATCGGCGACGCTCTCCTTCGTCTCCACCTGTATACCCACGGCTTCGATGCGCTTGCGCAGCGTCACGCGGGCCACAGGGGAGTCATCGACGACGAGGACCTTGAGCACGATCGGAGACTACCTTGGATCGCACGGCGCTGCTCCGAAACGGCGCGTCTTGCTCCGGTCGTCGCTCCGTTTCGACGCGCGCGCGCGCATTCGAGCGCCCGATGTGATGCCTGCGTCCGGGCCGCCGCGCCCGTGTCACCCGTTCGTAGTACGCAATTCTGCGTAGTTTTTCGCTGTTGTCCGTGCCCTTTGAACAAGCCACCCCCGCCCGTGGCCCAGCTCTTGAAGAGTGTGTCCGTTCGCAGGAGGCGAAGGACAACATGAAGATTCAGTTCTGGGGCGTTCGTGGAAGCATCGCATCGCCGGGCCCGGAGACGGCGGAGTTCGGCGGCAACACGAGCTCGGTGGAGCTCGATTGCGGGGACTCGCGTGTGTTGCTCGACGCAGGCACGGGGCTGCGCAATCTCGGCAACAAGATGCTCGCGCGCAAGGATCCGCTCGACGTCACGCTCCTGCTCTCGCACTACCACTGGGACCACATCCAGGGCCTTCCGTTCTTCGTGCCCATTTACATGAAGGACACGCGGATGAAGATCATCGGCCAGAAGGCCGGCGTGGTCGGCGCGCGTGAGGCGCTGTTCCATCAGATGCAGGCGCCAGTCTTCCCGGTGCGTCTGGACGAGGTCGGCGCGCGCATCGAGACACAGGAGCTCTCGCCTGGACAGAGCATCCACGAAGGTGCCGCGAAGATCACCGCGATGAAGCTCAATCATCCGGGCGGCGTCCTTGCCTATCGCGTGGAGTGTCGCGGCAAGAGCGTGGTCTACGCGACCGACACGGAGCACTACGCGTGCGTGGACCCGGCGCTCGTCGCGCTCGCCGCGGGGGCCGACCTGCTCATCTACGACGCGCAGTACACCCCGGAGGAGTACCCGCGCAAGGTGGGCTGGGGTCACTCCACCTACGTCGCAGGCTGCGAGGTCGCGAAGGCGGCGGGCGTGGGCGCGCTCGCGCTCTTCCATCATGATCCGCTGCGAACGGACCAGGGCGTCAGGGAGATCGAGGCACGTGCGCAGGAGCTGTTCCCGCGCGCGTTCGCGGCAAAGGAAGGAATGTCGATCGACCTCGCGGAGCCGGGCGAGAGGCTGCTCACGGTGACGGCCGCGTGACGCTCTCGCTCGCTTTCCGTGTATCCTCGGATCCGCGGGCGATGCAACAGCGGCTATCACTCCT
Source organism: Myxococcales bacterium (assembly GCA_025355005.1). Lineage (GTDB taxonomy): Bacteria > Myxococcota_A > Polyangia > Polyangiales > Polyangiaceae > JANXLV01. Next base: position 18,839 of record JANXLV010000244.1, read on the forward strand.
CGTCGACCTCTCCACGTTGCTCGCGCGGGAGGTCGACTTCGAGACGCTCCTCGGCGCGGCGTGCGAGCGCATCACGGACGCGGTGTCCGCGGAGCGCGCGACGATCTGGCTCATCGACGCGGAGAACGGCGACCTCTTCACCAAGGTCGCCATGCTTCCGGAGGCGCCGGGGCTGCGGCAGAAGAAGGCGCGTGGAATCGCCGCGTGGGTCGCCGAGAACGGCGAGACCGTGCGCGTGGACGACGTGGCGAAGGACGTACGCTTCGATCCGTCGGTCGACAAGATCACCGGCTTCCGCACACGCACCATCGTCGCGGCGCCCATCCGCGAGCGCAACGACGGGCCCGTGCGCGGCGTCCTGCAGGTCCTCAACAAGGCAGGCGAGGGCGCGCGCTTCGACGACGAGGACACGCGCTACGTGGAGGCGCTCGCGGAGCAGCTGGGGCGCGTCTTCTCGCTCACCACGCTTCGCCCGGCCGACAAGGAAGGTCGCGGGCTCACGCTGCGCGGCCCGTTCAATCGCATCGTGGGGCGCAGCGCCGAGCTCACGCAGGTGTACGAGCGCGTTCAGCTGGCGGCGCAGACCGACGCAACGGTATTGCTCTCCGGGGAGACGGGCACCGGAAAGGGACTGTTTTCCCGCGCGATCCACGTAAACAGCAAGCGACAGGCGGGGCCATTCGTCACGGTGGACTGCACCACGCTTCCATCCCAGCTCTTCGAGAGCGAGGTCTTCGGTCACGAGCGCGGCGCATTCACGGGTGCAGACCGCAAGGTGCCGGGCCGCGTGGAGACCGCGAACGGCGGCACGCTCTTCTTCGACGAGATCGGCGAGCTGCCGCTGGAGCTGCAGAAGAAGCTGCTCCGTCTGATCCAGGATCGCGTCTACGAGCGCGTGGGCGGACGAGAGACCCTCCACGCCGACATCCGCATCGTGTGCGCCACGCACCGCGACCTTGCAACGGAGGTGCGCGCCGGCCGCTTCCGGGAGGATCTCTTCTATCGCATTCGCGTGGTGGAGATCTCGGTGCCGCCGCTGCGCGTGCGCGGTGAGGACGAGATCACGGAGCTCATCGCGCACTTCTCCACCATCTATGCGAAGCGCTACGAGCGACCGGAGCTCGTCATCCCGAAGAAGCTCCGCGACGCCCTCGTCCGCTACACCTGGCCAGGCAACGTGCGAGAGCTCGAACACTGGGTCGAGAGCGCAGTCGTCCTTTCGCCGAAGGGCGAGGTCACGGAGGCCCTCCTCCCAAGCTCTTCCCGTTCACCCATGAAGCTCGTCGCGACTGCGCCGTGCACGCCGGAAGGCGAAACCCATGGCATCACACTCGGTCTGACCCTCACCGCAGCGAAGCGAGCGTACGTGGAGGCCACGCTGGAAGAAGCGGGCGGAAACAAGACGCAGGCGTGCAAGAACCTGGGAATCAGCCGCAACACCCTCGCGAGAATCCTGGCCGGCGAAGAGTGAGGTCGCGGTCGCGGTCGAGGTCGAGCACCACGCCTGTCCTGGTTTGAAAACCGCGCGTTTATCGCCTAGGGTCCGCGGGCACATGATCCCGCCGTTTTCCCGCGAGTACGTCCGCGCCTTCTTCGACAAGCCGCTCCTCCCGCTCCTCGACCAGGCGCGCGCCGTTCACGTGGCGAACCACAAGGACAACGAGGTGCAGCTCTGCACGCTCCTCAGCGTGAAGACCGGCGCGTGCCAGGAAGACTGCGCGTACTGCCCGCAGTCTTCGCACTACGAGACCAACGTACAGCCCGAGAAGATGCTCGACGTGAATGACGTGATCGCGAGCGCGCGTCGCGCCAAGGAGCTGGGCTCCACGCGCTTCTGCATGGGCGCTGCGTGGCGCGAGGTGAAGGAAGGCCCCGCGTTCGATCGCGTCGTCGAGATGGTGAAGGGCGTGAAGGACGTGGGCCTCGAGGCCTGCGTTACGCTGGGAATGCTCAACGAGGCGCAGGCCAAGCGCCTCGCGGACGCGGGGCTCGACGCCTACAACCACAACCTGGACACCAGCCGCGAGCACTACAAGAGCATCATCAAGACGCGGACCTTCGACGACCGCCTCCGCACGCTGGAGACCGTCCGCAAGGCCGGGATCACGGTCTGCTCGGGCGGCATCATCGGCATGGGTGAGAGCATCGACGACCGCGCAGAGATGCTGCGCACGCTCGCGAACCTCACGCCGCAGCCCGAGAGCGTGCCCGTCAACGCGCTGGTCGCGGTCCCGGGAACGCCGCTCGCGGACATGCCGCGGGTGGAGCCGATGGAGCTCGTGCGCATGATCGCGGTCGCGCGCATCTTGATGCCGAAGTCCCGCGTGCGCCTGTCCGCAGGCCGTGAGGGCATGTCGCGCGAGGCGCAGATCCTCTGCATGCTCGCTGGCGCGAACTCGATCTTCTTCGGCGAGAAGCTGCTCACCACGCCGAACCCGAGCTCCGATGACGACATGGCGCTCATCCGCGACGCTGGCCTGACCGCACAGGCGCCGTCTCCCTAGACCTTGGCGCGGCGGCGGAGGATGATGATGTGGAATACACGCATCGGACGACCACCGCGGAACATGGAGACGCGGCTGTCGCCTTCCATCGCGAAGTCGGGAAACAGCTCCTCCGGGCGATCCATGCCGAGCTGGTCTGTGGTGACCAGGATCACGGTGCCGCGCTTCATCCACTGTTCGCGCGGGAGCCACGTGTCCCAGTCGTCGCCGCCATGAGTCGTGCAGCCCACGTCGATCTCGCGTGGTAGTCCCGCGCGCAGCTGTCCGCAGACGGTCCAGTGAAGTCCCACGACCACCACGTCATTGGAATCGAGCGGCGTACGCGCAGCCTCCACAGTGTCGATGACGGACGTCAGCGTGCTGGGCCAGCCAAAGAGCTCGTTCGTGATGTCGGCCTTCGGGTCGGTGGGCCAGAGCTTGGACAGACTGGTGGAGAGCACCCATGCGTAGACGAACGCGCTCATCGCGGCCGCCAGATACGCGGCCTTTCGTCCGAAGCGGATCGGGTCCTGCGTACCTGCGTAGATCGCGATGGGCAGGTACACGGGCGCGAGCCAGTGCGGCTCCGACGTGCGCGCGAAGATGCACACGGGAACGAGCACCGCGAGTGAGACGAGCATGTTCGTGGCAAGGAGTGACGTGGCCGCGTCGTCCTTGCGGGCGAGGAACAGGCGGCGCCCGATCACGATCGCGAGGATGCAGAAGACGGGCGACACGTAGAGCAGCTGTCCGAAGATGGTTGTAGCTGCACGCCCCGCATCGGGGCCACCGCGCTGCGTGACGACGAAGCGGTGGTGCAGCATCGGGAAGCCGTGCGTGGACTCGTACCGGACGATGGGCACGAGGACAATGCAGCCGATCGCGAGGCCCACCCACGCCCACGGAGTGCGCGCGTCCTTCCTCGTCCGCGCGTAGACGATCGCGAGCGTCAGCATCAAGCACAGGCCAGACACCTTTGCGGACGCGGCGATCCCGGCGAGGAGGCCCGCGAACACGAACGCGACCGCGACGCGCGATCCGGTCTCGCCCGCGGCCCTTGCGCGTAGTCCGGAGATCGCGAGCGCGAGCGAAGCAAGCCATAGCGGCGCGAGCAACAGGTCCGGCGTCATCGCGAAGAGTCCGACGGCCATCACGGGCGCCACCGTGAGCGCGATTCCGACGATGCAGGCCGCGCGTCGTGACTGCCCGTACGCCCGCGCTGCGGCGAAACCGAGCCACGGCGTGAACATGGAGAGCGTGGTGGTGACGAGGTGAGCGTCGGCTGGTGTCGGCGCGCGCCCGGCGCCGATGACGCGCGCGAACAGCGCGATCAATCCGGGATGGTCCAGGTACGAGGCCTGGGGGTAGAACGCGTAGCTCGCGTAGAGGGCCTCGCTGTCGCCGAAGCCTACGGTCTTGCCCGCAAGCAGCCGCGCACCGGTGAGGAGGATTGCGAGCAGACCAAGGAGCAGCATCACGCCTTGCCCCTCCGGGATGGGCGTGGCGTCGCGGAGCTCCACTGCGCGCCCGGCGCCCTTCGCGGCCAGCGCGCGCACGACAGGATCTACCTTCGCGGTGGGCTGTTTCTTCGGGCTGCTGCTGGGCTTCTTCGCCATGGTTCGAGCATCTCGGCCACGGCCTTCGCGGGGTCATGTCCGGCCCCCAACGTACGCTCCACGCGGTCGCACGCGACCAGAAATCGCTCGCGCTCCTCGAGCACCATCATGAGCTCGGCCGCGACCGCGCGCGGCGTGACATCGCGCTGAAGTAGCTCCGGAAAGGCACGCTCGCCGAGCAGGACGTTCGGCAGAGCCACGTTCTTCACCGTGAGCACTGCGCGCGCGAGCGCCTCGGTGAGCATCGACACCTTGTACGTCACCACCGGCACCGCGCGCGAAAGCGCCGCCTCCAGCGAAGCCGTCCCGGACGCGCAGAGCGCCGCGTCGAACGCCGGCATGAACAGCCCGGCGCCGTCATCCGCGTCCACCTGGGCGATCTGCACGCGTGCGGCCGCCGCCTTCTCCGTGACCCATGCGCGCGTCGCCGCGTCCAGGCTAGGCGCCACGAGCACACGCGCGTCCACGCTCGCCGTGGGACGCCGCACGCGCTCGTAACCTGCGAGCAGCGCGGGCAGCAGCGCTCGCACCTCGTGCGGCCGACTCCCAGGAAGGATCGCGACGGCCTTCGCGAGCGGCGCAAGGCCCAGCGCGTCACGCAGCACGCCGCGCGGCACGCGCGAGATGGTGGTCGCGGGATGGCCCACGTACCGCGTGCGCACGCCGAGCTTCTCCCAGAGCGGCTCCTCGAACGGCAGCATGACCGCCATCTGATCGAGCTTCGCCGCGATCTTCTTCCCGCGAAACATTCCCCACGCCCACACCTGCGGCGCTCCGTACCACAGCACGGGCACGCCCTCCTTTCGCAGCACGTCCAGCAGGCTGGTGTTGAAACCCGTGTAGTTTACAAGCAATGCCGCCCACGGCTTCCGTGCGCGAAGCTCCTTCGTGAGGCGACTGCGTGCGCGCACGATCGCCGGCAGCTTCGACGCTACTTCGTACGTGCCCATGCCGGTGAGACCACGCAGGTGCGTTGTCAGCTCCATGCCCGCGCGCGCACACGCGTCGCCGCCCAGGCCGAAGGCGCGCTCGCCGAGGTGGCGCAGGACGTCGGCAGCGGCCTTGTCGCCGGACTGTTCACCGGCCGAAACGAGCAGCGTGCTCACGCCTTCCGGGGGGCGCGACGTCCGTTATGTTCACGTCGCGCGCGCCGGAGGAGCAGGCCCAGCGCGAAGACGGAGCCGATGACGACGTTCTCGGGCGCGCCGTGCAGGCTGTTCTTCCCGAGCCCGGACGCGGAGATGTTGCAGGTGGGGTTGCCGGGCGTGGGGCACGCGGACTGGAATCCGCCGCGCGGCGTCGGGTCGCAGGAGTCGCCCATGGTGAGCTGGTTGCCGGTGTTGTCGAACACGACGCGGTTTCCGTCGGGGTGGTAGATCGAGCACACCCCGGTGATGTCGTCGATCGTCAGGTTGCGCATGTTCGTCGCGCCGGCGTTGTACGTGGGGTACATCACCGCCTGGTGGTTGTCCGAGTGGGCGAGGCCCAGGAAGTGGCCGGCCTCGTGCGTGATGATGCTGTCGAGATCGTAGCCGTCCTTCGGCACGGGATCCTGCGTGGTGACGCGGTACTCGTGCGTGTTGATCGCCATGTCCGCGTCGTAGATCTCACCCGTGTCTGCGTTGAAGGTGACGAACGTCTTCCCGAGCGTATTGCTCTGGTCGCCGTAGGGCCACGAGTCGTCCGCGAAGAAGATGACGTGCTGGTTCGCCTTGCCCGAGACGTACGTGTTGGTCGCGCAGTCAACCGCGCCGAGATCGCGCGCGTCGATGCTGGCGCGCGAGCCCGCGGTGCCGTCCGTGGAGCATGACGTGCCGGTCCAGCGAGCGAAGGCACGCGAGGCGATCGTGATCGCATCCTCGCGCGAGATCTGGGCGCTGACCTTGGTCGAGAGGCTGTAGCCCACGCAGCTGTTCTTCCAGAAGAGCGGAAAACCCTGATCGAAGCACTGGCCCACGGGGAAGTCCGCCGGCAGCTTTCCGGTGTGCGTGCGGCAGAACGCGTCTGCATCGGCTGACCACGTGACGCAAGCGACGCTCGCAAGAACGCCGAGCAGCGCGATCCCGCGCGTCTCAGCGCGCATGCAGCCTCCGGTAGGCCGCGGCGACGTCGCGCACGACCTCGGAGGTGTTCCGCCCGCAGATGACGTCCGTTGCGAGCTGCGGCGTCGCCGTCACGCGGATGCTCTGTCCGGTGCTCGCGCCCGCGCTGTCGATGGCCTGCAGCGCGTTCCTGGGCTGCAGGAGCAAGCCCGTTGCGCGGCTCTGGCGGAAGCGGGCGGGGGTAGCGGTGGCGGGGCTAGCGGTGGCGGGGCTAGCGATGGAAGACGTGATGGGCGTGATGGGCTCGGTGACGAACTGGCCCTGCGCGTCGGCGGTCACGTTGTACGCGCCCGGCACGCCGTGCCGCAGGAAGAGCAGCTGCTGCTTGCCCACGGAGAACGTCGGCTCGCCCTCGGAGACCATTCCGATGTGATCGATCACACCGCCGAACGCGCGCACGTAGACGTCACTGCCCGTCGGCGCGTCGCCCGCGACCTGGGCGTCCACGTGGAGCCGCGTGTACGTGAAGATCTTCCCGTCCTCCATCTGCGCGTGCTCCTCGACCGGGGTGCCGAGGACGATCGCGTGAGAGGCGAGGACCAGCGCGTCGAACGTGACGGCGATCGACACGGCAGCCTCCGCGGGCCGCTCCTCCGTGGACGCAGCGGCAACGGAAAGAGCAGCAGCGAGGACAGCCAGGCGGGCAAGGACCTTCATGTCGTTTCTCAAGGTAGCACGAATCCCCCGCTCGTCTGGTGGAGGCCCAGCCGTGAGATCGATCACTCGAACTAAGCGGTCGTCTTGCGTCGTCCGATGAGCCCGAGCACGCACAATGGCTCCGGCGACCGGCTCATGACGAGAACGTCGCCCAGTGCGAGCCTGAACTCCGTCTTGTGGCCGTCGAGATAGAGGCGCGCTGAACGCATCTTGTTGCGCAGCTCGATCTCGTCGCCCTCGGAGACCAGCCCCTGGATCATCCGCAGCCGCTTGCCGAGCGGCGTGTACGGCTCCCTCACCACGTACTGGATCTGCGTGGACGTGAGCGGCAGCACCTTGCCGCCCGCGCTTCTTTGCGCGGCGGTAGAGCCCGCGGCGGGGCCGATCCACAGCCCGCTCGATTTCTGCTCCTCTTCGCGCGCGCCTCCGCGCTTCTTGCGCACGGTGAGGATGTACTTGGACGTGGCGGCTGGGGACGCGTGGCAGAAGAGCGCCTCGTTGAGGACGCGCGCGTGCAGGACCTTCTTGTTGAGTGAGACCTGCATGCGCGAGAGCGTGGTGGACGGCAGCTTGTTTGCGAGCGCCTTCTTGAGGGTCGCGTGGACGTTGCCCTTGTGACCGCCGCAGAAGAAGCCGACCGAGTGCTGGGGCGCGCTGTTGATGCCGAGCAGCCGTGTGTCTGGCCCGAGCTGGTGGGATGCGGCGAGCAGCGTGCCGTCGCCACCCACGGTCACCACGAGGTCGAAGGTCTCGTCGATCTTCGTGGTGGGTGCGTCCGAGAACACAGCCGTCTCGCCTAGCCGCGTGAGCGCAGCCCGAAGCTCGGTCACCGTGGTCTCGTGATCGTCGTGCGACTTTCGCCAGCGTGCGACGCTCGGATCGTGCTGGGCGAGGAGCTGCATCACGTGTGAGTCCCCGTCGGTCAGGACGTACTCCGTGTACGGCGTTCGCTTGAGGAGGACGAGGATCTTGCTCATGGCGATGCACCAAGCGCGCGGTCGAGCTTGTCGGCCAGCCGACGCAGCCCCAGCTCCGTCTTCTCGTCCACGATCTCACCCGCACGTGCCCTGGCGAGCGCGATGTCGACCGGCAGCACGATCACCTGGCCGCCGTGCTCGAGCGGCGAGCCGTCGAGCGTGGGCTCGTGGCGCTCGGCCTTACGCACCCGGCAAATGACGAAGTGGTGGTACTCGCCGATGAGCGCAGGCGCTGGCGCCAGACTCCGACCAAGCCGGGCCACGTCCTTCACTTCGATCCGAAACCCGAGCTCCTCTTCCGTCTCGCGCACGGCCGCATCTTCCGGCGTCTCGCCGGGCTCAACCAGACCCGCAGGCAGCTCCCACAGGCTTCCGCCCGGAACGGCTGCGTCGACAGCGCCTTCTCCCAGCTCCGCCGGCCGCAACGCCAGCGGGGGTCTCACGGCGGATCGCAGGTACACGAAGTCACGTTCGTTTTCCGTGTAAACTGCACATATCACGACAGCGTCCAGCGCGCGGCGCGTGACCACGTCGTACGGGAACGTCTTGCTCTCGCTGCCGTCGGGGTAGGTGGCGCGCAAGCCCAGCCGGCGGACGTTCACGAAGCCCGACATGTCGCTATCCCGCTCCTCGACCACGGTGAGCCGGATGGCGGGCGGCTTGGGGAGAGTGGGCACGCGCGGCAAGCGTATTTCATCGCATGTGCTGCGAAAAGGGGAATCGTCGATCTGACTCCAGCGTATCTTCCCTATCTCCGTGGCCTGGGCTGGGAGCCCCTCCCCGAGCCCCCTCGGAGTTGCTACGCTTGTCTTGCAGTCGGCGTTCGACGCACAAAGGCACAGACCTCCGGAACTTCGGCCACGCTCGAACGTCACAAAGCCTCGATGGGTCAAGAACAAGAGAGAACCGCCGCTTCGGCTCCCGCGCCCGCCCCGCCCATCGAACCGGCGCCGGTGGCCATCACGGAGAGGGTCGATCTATCGGCCATCCACAAGAAGGTCGCGTCCGCGCAGTTTCGTCTGCGCATGGATCGGGCCCTGCACGTCTTCTTCGTGGCGCTCGCGTTCGGGCTCGCAGCGGCGGTGCTCACCGTGGTCCTGCGAAAGCTCGGCTACGTCTCGGAGCCGCGCGCACGCGTGGCGCTCATCGCCAGCCTTGGCATCGTGCTGCTCGCTTCCATCGTCGCGTTCGCGCGGAAGCTCGCGCCGCGTGCCGGTGCAGTCGCCCTCGATCGCTTCCACAACCTCTCGGACCGCCTCTCCTCCGCGCTCGACTTCGGCGCGCTCCCGCCCGCAGAGCAGACGCCGTTCATGCGCGTCGCCATCGACGACGCCGTCGCGGCTGCACAGGTCACCGAGCCGTCGCGCGCCGTTCGCATCTCGCTCCCGCGCGACTGGGTCGTCGCCTCTGGCGGCCTGTTGCTCGGCGTCGCGCTCGTCTCCCTGTTCGAGGTGCGGCATCACCAGCAGCTCGGCACCACGAAGCCCATCGACGCAGTCGACGTGACCGCGGACGATCTCGATGCGATGCGCGAGTTCCTCCGCGACATGGACCAGAAGAACCAGACGGACGAGGCGCGCGCCGCCACGCAGGAGTTCAACCAGCTCATCGAGGACCTCGCGAACAAGCGCCTCGACCGCACGGAGGCCTTCCGCCGCATGCAGTCGCTCGAGGAGAAGATGCTCGAGGGCCGCGAGGCCGACAAGAAAACGCTCGAGGACGCCCTGAAGAAGATGGGCGAAGAGATGAAGAAGAGCGAGTTGACCAAGCCCGCGGGCGAGGCGCTCGAGAACACGAACCTCGTCGACGCGGAGAAGCAGCTCCGCGACCTCGCCAAGAAGCTGCGCGAGGACGGCAAGAACGTCGACAAGACACAGCTCCAGAAGATGCGCGACGCGCTGAAGGCCGCCGCGTCCGAGCAATCGAAGCGCCAGCAGGCGCTGAACGAGAAGCGCGCCGAGCTCAAGGAGCAGCTCCTCAAGCAGAAGCAGAAGATGGGCGACGGCGGCGCGCAGAACGAGGAAGAGCGCAGCCTGCTGCAGAAGCGCGAGCGCGAGCTCGAGCGCCTCGATCGCGAACAAGAGCGTCAGGACGCCGCGGGCCGCCAGCTCGATCTCCTCGACCGCGAGCTCTCGCAGGCCGCAGAAGATCTGATGAAGGATCTCGGCCTCTCCGCGCAGGATCTCGAGAAGGGCGCCGAGGACATCAACCGGATGGCCAAGGAGGAGATGTCGCAGGAGGAGAAGGAGCAGCTTCGTCAGAAGATCGAAGAGCTGCGCCAGATGCTCCGTCAGCAGGGACAGGGCGGGCAGGGACAGATGTCGCGTCTGCGCCAGTTCCAGCAGCGCGCGCACGGCCAGGGCGGACAGCAGGGTCAAGGCGGCCAGCAAGGTCAGGGCCAGCAGGGTCAGGGCCAAGAAGGACAAGAAGGCCAGGGACAGCAAGGCCAGGGCCAGCAAGGTCAGGGACAGCAAGGTCAGGGCGGTCAGCAGGGCCAGGGCCAGCAGGGTCAAGGCGGACAGCAGGGTCAGGGCCAAGGTCAGGGTCAAGGTCAAGGCCAAGGTCAGGGTCAGGGTCAGGGTCAGGGCCAAGGTCAGGGCCAAGGTCAGGGTCAAGGTCAGGGTCAAGGTCAGGGTGGCGTTTCGGTTGGGCAGGGCGCCAATGGTGAGACCTGGGTCATGGGTCCCAATGGTGAGAAGCTCCTCATGCTCACGAAGAGCAGCAGCGGAAATGGGAGCGGGACTGGCAACGGTGGAAATGGGACCGGGCAGTCGCCGGGCTCGCGCGGCTACGGAAGCGGCCACGATGACAAGGTCCAGGGCGGCGCGACGAACCTGAAGGGCGGCACGCAGGAGACGCAGGTCGCCGGGCAGGACACCGGCCAGGGCGGCAGCCGCAGCGAGGTCATCCAGGGCGCGGCGGAGCGCGGCTTCGCGTCGCGCGGCTACCAGAAGGTGTTTCGCGAGTATCACAACGTCGCCGAAGAGGCCCTCGACAAGGACGAGATCCCCGGTGGCTACAGGTTCTATGTCAGGCGGTACTTCCAGCTGATTCGCCCGCGCGAAGATCAGTAGATCGAAAAGAACGAGAGACCATGAGCGAACAAGCAGTCAGCGGCGGCGTGCGAGAAGAAGTCGACACGTTCCGTCAGAAGATCGGCGCGCTTCGCACCGAGATCGGCAAGACCATCGTTGGTAACGAGGAGGTCGTGGACGGCGTCCTCACGTGCATGCTCGCGGGCGGCCACGCGCTGCTCGAAGGCGTTCCGGGCCTCGGCAAGACGATGCTCGTGAAGACCCTGTCCGAGGCGCTCCACCTCCAGTTCGCGCGTGTCCAGTTCACGCCGGACCTCATGCCCGCGGACATCCTGGGCACCACGGTCATCGACGAGGTCGTCGGCGGCGGCAAGGCCTTCGAGTTCCGCAAGGGCCCCATCTTCGCGAACATCGTGCTCGCGGACGAGATCAACCGCGCCACGCCGAAGACCCAGAGCGCGCTGCTCGAGGCGATGCAGGAGCACCGCGTCAGCGTCGGCAAGAAGACGTACGTCCTCGATGAGCCGTTCATCGTTCTTGCCACGCAGAACCCGCTCGAGATGGAAGGTACCTATCCACTTCCTGAAGCGCAGCTGGACCGCTTCCTCTTCAAGCTCCACGTGCCGTTCCCCAACCGCGACGAGCTGCACTCCATCCTGGAGCGCACCACGGGTGAGGGCATGACGGAGCGCACGGCGGTGCTTCATCGCGAGGACATCCTTGCGATGCAGAAGCTCGTGCGGCAGGTGCCCGTCGCGAAGCACGTGACGGACTACGCGATCCGCTTGCTCCAGGCGACGCACCCGGACGGCCCGGATCGTCCCGACATCGTGAAGCGCTTCGTGCGCTTCGGCGGCTCGCCGCGTGGCGCGCAGTCCGTGCTCCTCGCGTCCAAGATCCGCGCGCTCTTCGAGGGCCGCTTCGCAGCGAGCATCGACGACGTGAAGAAGGTCGCGCTCCCCGCGCTCCGTCACCGCGTCCTCCTGAACTTCGAGGGCGAGGCCGAGGGCATCAAGACGGACCAGGTCATTCAGGAGATCATCAAGTCGATCCCCGAGACCAAGGCCGGCCTCCGCGAGAACGGCGAGCCCGGCAAGCCCAGTGTCGCCGCCGGCGTGGCGTAAGGAACGCGTTTGGGCCTCCTCGACATCCTGCGCGGTGGTAGCGCGAAGAAGGCGACGTCCACGAAGGACGACGAGCTCTTCGACGACGACTTCCAGCGCAAGCTCGACTACCTCGCGCTCGTGAGCCGGCGCGTCTTCGCCGGGCGTATGCGCGCGGACCGCCGCACGAAGAAGAGCGGCAGCGGCGTCGAGTTCGCGGATCATCGCAGCTACCAGCCTGGCGACGACTTCCGCTATCTGGACTGGAACATCTACCAGCGCTTCGACAAGCTCCTCCTGCGCCTCTTCGAGGAAGAGGAGGATCTCGCCATCTACTTCATCGTCGATCAGAGCGCGTCGATGTCCTTCGGCGACGGCAAGAAGCTGAAGTACGCCAAGCGCGTCGCTGCGGCGCTCGCGTACGTGGGCCTCGCCAACCTCGATCGCGTCGCCATCGTGGGCGCGAACGATCACGTCGCGGAGCGAATGCAGCAGACGCGCGGCAAGGCGCGCATCTTCAAGGTCTTCCGCTTTCTCAAGGAGCTCAAGGCCGAAGGCACCACCGACCTCGGTGATGCCATGAAGGGCTTCGTGGCGCAGAACAAGCGTCGCGGGCTCGCCGTGCTCATCAGCGATCTCTACGATCCGCAGGGCTTCGAGCGCGGCATCAACGTGCTCCGCTACAACAAGTTCGATCCGTTCGTGGTGCACATCACCGACGAGACCGAGGCGAAGCCCAAGCTCCACGGCGACGTGCTCCTCTACGACTGCGAGACCGGCGACGAGCGCGAGCTCACAGTCACCGCCGCCGTGCTGAAGAAGTACGAGATCGTCTACAAGGAGTACCTGCAAGACATCGAGCGCTTCTGCTCCTCGCACACCGTGCCCAGCATTCGCGCAGACGTGTCCGTGCCCTTCGACCAGCTCGTGCTGAAGGTGTTCCGCCGCGGGGGATTCCTCAGATGACGCGCGCACGGCACGCGCGGCATGCGCGACAGGTCACGGTGAGCCGGTGACGTTCCACGGCTTGCCGATGGGTCAGCTGCTCGCGGCGTTTGGCGCTGCGTCGGCGGTCGTCGTGGCGCTCTACATCCTGAAGCTGCGGAGGCGAACGGTCGCCGTGCCGTTCTCCAAGCTGTGGGAGCGGCTCACCAAGGACAAGGAGGCGACCAGCCTCTTCTCCAAGCTGAAGCGCCTGTTGTCGTTGCTGCTTCAGCTGCTCCTCCTCGCGCTGCTTGCGTTTGCGCTCGGTGATCCGCGCGCGGCGATGACCTTCACGGAGGGCCGCACCGTGGTCGTCCTGATCGATGCGAGCGCGTCGATGCAGGCGACGGACGTGTCGCCAACGCGCCTGGGCGCCGCGAAGGAAGAAGTGAAGAAGATGATCCGCGGCCTGGGCGGCTCGGATCGCATGCTCATCGCGCAGATGGACGCTGTCGTCATGCCGCTCGGCCCCATGAGCGACGACACCCTGGAGCTGGAGCACGAGCTCGATCACATCCACCCCACCGACGCCCGCGCCGACTTCGCGCGTGCGCTCAGGTTCGCTGCGGACGCGCTCCGCGACGAGAAGCACGGCGAGATCGTGATCGTCTCGGACGGCGCCCTTGGCCCCGCCGCTGACGCGCAAGGCGTGGTGCACACCGGCGGCGCGAAGGTCACGTTCGTGCCCATCGGCGAGAAGAAGCGCAACGTGGGCATCACGGCCTTCTCCGTGCGCCGTTACCCGCTGGACAAGAGCCGCTACGAGGTGATGCTCGAGGTGGAGAACACGGGCCCCGTGGACGAGCAGGTGGAGCTCTCGCTCTACGGCGACAAGACCCTCGTCGACCTCACTAAGCTGCGCCTCCGCCCGGGCGAGCGCCTCCCGCGCTTCTATCCGAACCTCTCGGGCGCCAGCCGCAAGCTCGAGGCGAACATCAAGCCGCTCGAGGGCTCCGAGGACGCGCTTGCTGCGGACAACCACGCGTTCGCGCTCTTGCCGGAGCGCCGCCGCGCGAAGGTCCTCGTGGTGACCGCGGGCAACACGTACCTGGAAGCCGCGCTCCTGCTCGATGAGTATCTGGATGTAGAATACATCTCTCCCGGCAACTTCGCGCTGAAGTACTCGCAGAGCGCGCCCAAGGTCGACGCCGTGGTGTTCGATGGTGTGACGCCGATGACGCCGGCGCGGGTGAACGCGATCTATCTGGACCCGCGAGGCCCCGGCTCGCCCGTGAAGGTCGAAGGCGAGATCAAGCAGCCTGGCTTCGACAAGATCGACCGCAGGCACCCCATCGTGCGCTGGACCGCACTCGATGACGTGAACATCGCCGTGGGCCACAAGCTCGTGGCGGAGCCGGGTGACAAGATCGTCGGTGCGTCGGGCGAGGGCCCGATCCTGGTCGCGGGCAGCCGCAGCGGCTTCCGCTTCGTGGCCCTGGGCTTCGACGTGCGCGCGAGCGATCTACCGCTTCGCGTGGCGTGGCCGCTGCTCCTCCTGAACAGCATCAACTGGTTCTCGGACGAGGACGCGCAGTACATCTCGAGCTTCCGCACGGGAGACGTGTGGCGCGTGCCGGTGGGCGTGTCGTTCTCCCAGGCAAAGCTTGCTCGCCCCGATGGGCTCACGGAGACGGTCCCGGTGCACGAGGGTCGGGCCGTGTACCTGGGGCAGCGCTCGGGCTTCTACGACGTGACGACGGATCCGCTGCCTGGCGGTGACGCTCCGCAGGTGGTGAGCTTCGCCGCGAACCTGCTGGACGCGGAGGAGAGCCGCATCGAGCCGAAGCCGGAGATCTTCGTGGACGGCAAGAAGGCAGGCCAGCTCGAGGGCTTCCAGGTCGGCGTGCGCCGCGAGATCTGGATCTACTTGCTCATCGCCATCGTGCTCATCAGCGCGATCGAGTGGGCCACGTATCACCGGAGGCTCACGGTATGAGTCGCGATCTCTTGAAGCGGCTCGCCTTCGGGGCGCTCGTCGTCCTCGTCGGCGCCGTCGGGCTCTACCTCTATCTCCACTTCGTCTGGTACGCGGGGCCCACCCTCGCGTGGAAGCGGGAAGGGCAGACCTACGAGCTCCTCGCGCCGCGCATGCTCGGCATCGGGCTCCTCGCGCCCTACTTCTTGTGGATGATCGGGCGGTCGCTGGCCGATCTCCCGCTCTTCCAGCGCGTGCTCTCTGTGCTCCTGCGCGTGGCCTTCGTGGCGGTGCTTGCCCTCGGTCTCGCTCGCCTCGCGCGCACGGCAACGACCCAGAAGGTGTGCACGGTCTACCTGGTCGACGTCTCCGAGTCGGTGCCGGATGCGGCCCTCGAGGACGCGAAGGCGGAAATCCAGAAGGGGATCGACGTCCGCCCCGAAGACGGGTTGATCAAGGTGATCACCTTTGCCCGCCGCCCGCGTGCGATCGTGATGGCCGACGACGCCAAGACCCCTCCGCCACTCGAACGGCAC
>JANXLV010000246.1 GCA_025355005.1 Myxococcales bacterium
AGCACCACCAGGCTCGCCATCGCCCACGCCCTCATTCGCTGGCTCCCGCGATGCCCTCTGTGCAGAAGAGAATGTGAACACGCCCTCACCCCGCCGACGTCGAGACGCTCCGGTCGCAACGACATCCCGCAGTAGTGCTAGCTTGGACCACTCCAGCTTGGCAACCACGGTGTCCTCGGCGGACGCGACGAAGACTGGTACGCCGAGCAGCGTGATCGGGGCGCGGCGGGCGAATTCGCTTCGACTGAAAGGGCGATCTTTGCAAACGATGAGATCGATCTTCCAACCCGACGCCAGATCAATGACGTTGAACATGGATCGCCGGGACATTGCGTCTCGCGCGGCGTCCGCGTCGACGTAGTACTGCTCCTTGGTCATCGCGCGGACGAGCGCATCCACGGCGGCGGGGCCTGGCGGGTCGATGACCAGGTCCAGATCCTGCGTGGTGCGCGGCATCCCGTGAGCCGTGCTGGCAAAAGACCCCGCGACCATGAAGGGGATTCCTGCGGCATCGAGCAGCGCCATGATGCGGGCAAGCAGCCCGCTCAGCTCCGAGCTCATCGCGTGTGTTGGTGAACCGCAGCGGTGAGCTCCGCGCCCCACATCCTGCCGAGAACCGCGCGCCGACATTCTTCGGGAGAAAAGCCAGGGTTTCGCCGCTGCTCCGCTTCGAACGCGATGCGCCGCGCGTCTTCGCTCATCTCGGCCGCGAGGCGAACTCTCTCGGCCGGACCGAGCCGACGCAGGGTGTCTATCTGCGTCGCACGAGCCTGCTCCGTTGTGTCTTCCCCGGGCCGCATCACCCTACTCTATCCCAGCTTCACGACCTGCGCGTCCTCCGTCCTGATCTTCTCGAGGTGCATGTACGCGCGGCCGCTGGAGTACACCGTGGGCTCTCGCCTCCGCGCATGGGATCGCTAGCGACACCTCACGAACGCGATCCCGGGTGATGGTGGATTGGTGAGCACGGCGACTTCATCACCACGTGCCCAGATGGCGCGAAATGCGTGGCGCACCTTCCAGAGCGTGACGTTGCCTGCGGGATCGATCCGCGCGAAGGATTTCCAGCCGCTCGCGAGCACGTGACCGTCGTCGTGTCCGCCGGTGGGCGACGCGTGGACGAAGTCGTGGGCGCCGCCAGGCACCTTGGTGCGCGATCTGATCTCGCCGGTGTCGACGTCGACGACATGCACGTAGCCGCCTTGGCCCGCGGTCGCGACCAGCACGAGGCCGCTCGTCAGTCGCGCCACGTCGTAGATGTACGGGCGAAACCGCCCCATCCAGCGCTCCTCACCTTGCGCGTCGCGCAGAGACAGCTTCTGATCCGTGAGCTGTACTGCGACCACGTTCGCATCGAACAACCACTCCCGGCGCGGCGCGGGCAGTGAAGTTGACTGGGTCGAGTCCGCTGCTTTGCGCCATACCTCCTTGCGCGATGGCAGATCGATACAGACAAGCTGCTCTTCAACGGCGATCACCACCCGATCGCCGAGCACCTGCGTGTGCACGTCACGCATGGACGACACGCCGGGCACAGCCATGAACGCAAGAGGCGACGCTGACCTTGTCGCAACAGAAGCGGACGCCACAGCCATCTACTGGAGGCTACACGCAGAGCATGACGGAACGCTCTGCAATGAATCCGGACTCCGATGTTCGTGCCTCCTTGTATAACGCTGCGATGGTGTACCGTAGAGCGTGGGGCCAGTGACCAGCTCGAGCACATCATTCGACGAGGCTGGGCTCCTCTCCGAGCTCCGCGACGACGTGAAGGAGCCGCTGCTGCGCGCACGCGATGCGAGGGTGCGCTCGAAGGCCGGGGACAAGCAGGGATTCAATGTCGCGATGGCGGAGACGGAGAAGGCGGTGAGCGCCGCGGGCATTCCCTCCGCGACGCGGCCCATGCCGCTCGCATCGGTCTACAGCGGCGCCGTCCGCGCGGTGCTGGCGCTCAGCGCCATGTACGACCTCGCCGTGATGGGCCGCGCGTGCCCGCAGTTCCCGATGACGCGGCGGCGCTGGATGGGGGTCGATCCACAAGGCGTGCTCGAGACCCACCTGGTGGACGGAGAGCCGCTGTGGCGAGCGCTCGAACGAGACGAGTCGGCGGAGGCTCAGGCCGCATGTCTCGATGCGCTGCCGCTCGACGTCGCGCTCGCCGCGCTCACCGAGATCGGCGGGACCGGCCGGGGCTACAAGGTCGTTGTACCGCCAAACCTACGGTTGCTCGATCGCCTTGGACCCGCGACGCGCGACTGGGCGATCGCGGCCGCCGAGCTATCGCCTGGCGAGCCCTTCTTCACCGGCACGAACCTGAAGAAGTACATCTTCCTCGGCCTGGCGCGGGCGTCGGTGCCGATCGAGGAGCGCTGGGAGGCGCTCTTTCCGAACTTCGGCGGCACCACGTTCGAAGAGCACGTGGAGGCGACGCGCGCGCTGTCCGAGGCGCGACGCCCGGTCGTGCTCGCGGCTCATTTCCCCTCGATGCAGCACGCCCCAGAGCTCGTCGCGGCCTTTCCTTCGAAGCCCATGGTCGAGGCGCTGCTCGGCACGGTGGAGCCGCGCTCGCCGCGGTGGACGCACCTGGTCGAGCGTCTCCGTGAGGTCGGCGATCCCTCCCTGCGCAGCACCATCGACCAGATCGTCGAAGCAACGCCGGCACCCATCGCGCTCTACGTCGCGCGCGCGTTGAAGCCGAAGTCGGTCACCGATCTCGACGACAACGCGCGAGAGCAGCTGCGGATCGCCGGGCGGGGGTACGA
This sequence comes from Myxococcales bacterium, assembly GCA_025355005.1. Lineage (GTDB taxonomy): Bacteria > Myxococcota_A > Polyangia > Polyangiales > Polyangiaceae > JANXLV01. The sequence goes on from JANXLV010000246.1 coordinate 2,763, forward strand.
CGGGCAGGACCTGTCCGCGGAGAAGCGGCTCGAGCCGAATGGAGAGGAGACCTCGTTCGCACGATTCGTCGAGGTACGGAGCGTCGTCGATGCGAAGCGTGTGCCGGTCTACGATCTCTGGATCTACATGGTCGACTCGGGGTCGATATTCGTGGCAGGAAAGACGAGCGAGATCGGCGCGATTTCACAGGGCGGCGTCGTGTTGCGCGAGCCGAATGTCGCGCTGCGGGTCGCGCTGCAAAAGCTGACCGTGAAGGTGCCGCCCAAGCCACCAAAGCCGCCTCCGAAAGCGCCGGTGAAGAAGACGAAGAAGTGACGGCTCGATCCAGCCCCCGTGGGCGCGCGGACTCGAGCGCGATGAGCCTTCTGGCAATCCCGCGCGCTCCACACGCTCGCGGGTGGTGCAGCCTGACTTCCCGAGGCCACAGAGTGCGCCCAAGGCCGACGTGCGTCCTGAGCGAGAAACCAGTCGTGCACCCCCTTCCCAAAGCCCGCCGAGGCCAGCGAGCGTGCCCCGGTATCCGTGCCCCTCACCGCCGTCGTCCTCCGGAGGCGCTCCGGCTTGGCCCAAATGGTGTTTCTTTTACCGACGCGCTCAGCCCTCTGGTGAGCGGAGGGCAGCAAGCACCGCCACGCCGTGCTCGTGTGGCCCCTCCGGCGGGTGCGAGTCATGGATGATCGACTCGTAGTGAGCAACCACGCACAGGCCACGGTTGCGCGCCCACTCCAGCAGCTCGCCATCCGCGACGAAGCTTCGCTCTTGACTCGAGCTGGGGTCGACGAAGGAACGCGGCTCGACCTCGGACCACTGGCGGGAGCGAACGGCCTCGAACGATGGGTCGTGGATCGTGAACGTCTCGAGAAGTAACATTCCGTCTGGGCGAAGCGCTCGCGTGCAGCGGTCCACAAGGTCACGCGCAACACTTCCACGGAAGAAGTGAAGCACGTTCTTCGCGACGATGAGATCGTACGTCTCCGCTTCGATCGCAAGCCCCCGAGCATCGGCCTGCACGAAGCTCACGCGAGGTGGTGGCACACGTCGCGGGGGAAAAAGGTCCACTGCCGTGCATTCGAATCCAAGACGGGCGAGCTGGGAGCTGACCTGAAGGTCACCACATCCGAGATCGAGTGCGCGCGATCTCTCGCGGCTGGCGAGGCGCCGGACGATCGCGTCTATGTGGTCGGTGCGCGCGCTCACGTTCGCGCTATTCTACCTCTTGGGGCTGCTTTCGCCTCCGAAGCCGGTGATGGATGGATATCTCGAACTGGCCGTGGAAGAAGTGGTTCCGGTCTGCCACATCGGCTGGGGTCGCGGCCGGGGGCGTAGCGTCGCTCTTCGCCTGGGAAGGAGGGTGCTCCTCCACGATGGCCTGCGCTGCCGTGTGCGACGATACCTGTGAAGCGGCTGGCCAACCCAAAGATGCCGGACTCGATAACAACGTCGTGGGCACAGGTCCTGACCTCGGGGACGGTAGCAGCTGCCCGGTACCGTGGGTCCCAACGGTGGAACAGTACGAAAAGGCATTTTCTGGATGGCTGCCAGCCACCTCGAACCCTCATGCCTGCAGCGAGACGGACATCGGCACATTGAGGGCGGACATCGACGGCACCGCCACCTTCTCCGACATTTCTGCTTCGCTCAGTGCTCCCTGTGCGACGTGCTTGTTCACGGTCACAGACGCCATGGGTAGCGACGGCGGCTAAGCGCCGCCAGCGACTCACCGGCCCACAGCCAGGTTCACGGCAGTGGCGCGGCGCCCTGCACGTAGCTGCGGATCGCGTCCAGGTCCGCCTTGGAGAACGTGCCTCCCGGTGCATGATACACGTAAAGGCGATTCACCTTTCCAATGTAGCCGCCGAACACGCCGCCCGTGCCATTCGCCCGCGCGCCTCCGAGTACGAGCGCGCTGCCCATCGAGCTCACGTCTATCAGGGGGATGGTGTTCTCGAACGACGCGCCGCCCGCATAGGTCTCGATGCGGGTACCCGACACGTTTCGCGCGAAGCTGATGACGCCGTACTGTGATTGCAAGGCGCCCGGCGGCACGACCGTCGCGTCGTTGGAGACCAGCTTGACCGAGCCCACGAGTGTCGCGCCGGTGTTCGGCGCGCAGACGCGGATGTGCGTTCCCGTTGCACCATCCGCGTTGTACTTCGTGAAGAGGTAGTGGAACGTGCAGCCGCTCCCGGGCTCGAGCGGGACCCCCTCCGTGGCGCGCGCCACGACCATGAAATCATCCGTCGTGCCGAAGCGAAGGCTCGGTGCGTCGGCGACGTCGAGGAAGAGCGTCGAGTCGAAGATCATCGCCTTCGCGCCCGCGTCGCCCGTGCTCTGGTACGTGGGCGTTCCGCCGGCGACGCTGATCGTCTGCGCGAGCGGCGATAGGTCACGCCACGCGCCGCTCACCTGGAGTCCGTTCGGCGCATCCGTCTCGACGCGGAGCACGAGGTAGCTCGCGAACGGGATCTGCGGCCCCGCGTCCACGCCGGCATCGGCCCCGACGTTGCCTGCGTCGTTCGAAGACCCGGTACCGGAGTCGCCGTCTCCTCCACTGCCACCGTCGGTCTCGTCTCCGGCGTCCTTGGCTGGCTTGCCCGCGTCCGAGTTCGGCTCGAATGTCGGGGCCGTTGCGTAGTTTGCCGAGCAACCCACGACTACCAGGAGCCCCACGACCCAGCGATACCGCATCCTTCATCGTGACACGCCGCCGGAGAAAGCGGCAAGCTGTTCGGCGATCGTTCGTCGCTTCTGGACCATGAGCGTGGAGGAAGAGCGTGCGCGCACCCGTCGTGACGAAGCCGCGTACGCCGCGGGACCTGTGTTCGTGGGCGGGACGCTGGGCCCGGCATCGACCACGACCATCACCGCGACCGCGAAGAGCCCCACCGCGCACATCACCATCGCTGGCAAGCCCACCCGTCCGGCGCGCCCAGCGCGGCATTGACGCCGGGCAGGTCAGCACTACCTGGCTGCCAGCGCGGCGCGAAGGCGTGCGATCTCGGCTTCCGCTTCCGCCTGCGCCTGCTCGGACTGCGTCAGCACCAGCCGCTCCGCGCGTGCGTCATGCGCAAGACGCAGCGCATCGCGCGGTTTGTTCTCCCCTGGCGTGAGTGACGACACGATTACCCAGTGGAGGCCAAGCGTGTCGCACGGGGTCGACTCTTGCTCCACGACGCGCTCGACAAGATCGCCATCGATGCGATCCCACGCGCGCAGTCGCCGGCCCGCCAGTGCATCCGGGTCGAACGCGACCAGCTCCAGGATGCCAAGAGCGAGGTAGCGCTCCATCTTCTCTTCCCACGTGAGCTTCTCTGCGTCGCTGGGGCTGACGATCTCCACGCAGAGCTCGGGCGCACCGTGCTCCCACGACTTCCACGAATCGAAGTCGCGCTCGGGAACGCCAAGCTTCACGAACGCGTCGGGAGCGCACTTCTTCCGTGGGTCCGACGCGTCCCAGTAGACGAAGTTGTCCTTGCCGACTGTGCTGCCATCCCCGCAGGCGCTCCGAAGCACCAGGAAAAGAAGGTCGCAGAGCCGCCCGTGTCTCCTCGTCTCGCCCATCTCCCACTCCGGGTCGCTGGCGGGAAACGCGAGGGGCTTCACAGGACGAAGATGCCGGTGCTTCGCTGCGCTGGTCATCGACGTCATTGTATGCGCTCCGCGCTCGTTCCGCATTGCCCGCGACGAGCACGCGGCGTGCCGTCGAAAGTGGACGGAGAATCTCGCAAAATTGGCACTGCCCGGTGTCCATGGACATGTTCACGGTCGACCGTGGTCAGTCAGAAGTGACGTGCGGCTGGCGGGCGATCACCAGCATCCCGGTTGTGGGACCGCGAAGGATCCGTCGCAGAAGATGCATGCGGCCGAGTCGGGCGTCCACGGCGTGCACTGGTCCGCGGGAGAGGTACAGTGATATTCCGGCAAGGGCCAGCTGCAACACCCCTCTCTCATCTTCTGGTCGGGCGTGCAGCGCTCGCCCACCGCGCAGTCGTTGTCAACGCGGCAGGTGTTGCCCTTCACACAAACGTTGTTGGTTGCTTGGCCTGCACCACACGCGCAGAGCCCAGCGTTCGGGCAGTCGGCGTCGCTGGTGCACTCGTCATACGCGCAACCCGCCGCCATGCGCCCGCCTGACATCGCTTGAGCAAGGAAACAGCGCCCGTTGCTCCCAGCCGTACAGTCCGCGTCGCTTTGACACTTGCAGCCTACGATACTGTCGTTGTCGACGACACAACCCGAGACCGGTGACGGGTTGGTGAATGTGGGTCCACACTCATTGGATGTTCGGTGCCGAGGAGCGGGCGGTCTCGTGCTGCCCGCGTCCGCGGACGAGCTCGACACCTCCGGAGGCGCGACCGACCCTGCGTCGGAGGACGCGCCTCCCTCGCCAAGGGCCTCGTGGGATGGGCGCGACGTACACGCTGCCATCCCTGCACTCGCGAGGAACACCCAACCGACTACCTTCATGAGCGCAGGTGGAGCAACCGCTGTACCAGCACACGCAGCTTCCCCTGCGGGATTTCTCCCACGATGACGCGTTGGCGCTGTCCCCGACCGTCAACCCGACGACGCTCGTACACTCATGTGATGGCGGCACGGATTGAGCCATTTTGTGCTTGCGCTGACTGCGCGAGCGTGTGAGCCGACGACTGGTCAGGGGCAGCAGTAAGAGTCGGAGAGCATTCCCGGTACGCATTGCGCAGAGGGCAGCGGCATTGCCAATCCTCCGTCCTTGAAGCGCGGGCACATATAGGAATAGAAGGCGCCCATCAAGCAGTCGAACACGAGAACCGGCTCTTTCTTCGGCAGGAAAGTCGCCATCTCCGCCGACGGCACGACGCTCGCTGTTGGCGCGATGCTTGAGCCGAGCGCAGCCACTGGCATCAATGGCGATCAGGTGAGCAAGGCCGCGCCCAACGCTGGCGCCGTCTATGTCTTCACGCGAACCGGGGACGTCTGGACGCAGCAGGCGTTCGTCAAACCGTCGAACACGCGCGCGCAGAGCAACTTCGGCGCGGGTCTCGCGCTGTCGGGTGACGGCAACACGCTCGCCGTTGGCACCTTCAGGGAGACCAGTGCGGATACGGGCATCAATGGCAATCAGGCCGATACCTCCGCGACGGGTGCGGGCGCTGTCTATGTGTTCACCCGCACGGGAGCGACGTGGGCCCAGCAGGCTTGCATCAAGGCGTCGAACACGCGCACGAACGGTTTCTTCGGGTGGAGTGTCGCGCTGACGGGTGATGGCAACACGCTCGCCGTGGGTTCTCCCGGGGACTCCAGCGGCGCCAGCGGTGTCGACGCAAACCAGGCCGATACCTCCGCAACGAACGCAGGCGCCGCCTACGTCTTCACGCGAACGGCCGCGACCTGGACGCAGCAGAGCTACGTGAAGGCCCTGTTCACGCGCGCATATTCGCTGTTCGGAAGCGTATCCGCTGCATCGACCCCGTCGTGTCGTGAGCGCTCAGCAGTCGCAGACTGTCGAGGATGACGAAGACGGAAGAGGCGTGGACTGCGCGGATCGCGGCGTGGAAGACGAGCGGCAAGAGCCAGGGTGAATTTGCGGAA
>JANXLV010000257.1 GCA_025355005.1 Myxococcales bacterium
CCCGCGCCGCCGACGACGAAGCCGGGAATCCGCAGCTCCTCATCGTAGAGCGAGTGGTTGTGGTACAGGCCGCCGTGCTCGCGGAACTGCTCGCCGTGATCGGAGAGGAAGAACGCGACGGTGTCATTCCAGCGCGGACCCGCGCGGAGCGCAGCAAAGAGAGACGCGAGCGTTCGAGCCTGCAGGGCGACCGAGTTGCGTGAGCGGTTGAAGAACGCTGCCGCATCGCCGAGCGCGTCCGTCGACTCCGGCATGAACGGCGTGAGCCCAGGGTCCGCCCGGTAGGGCGCGTGAGTGTTCGACAAGTGCACGATCAAGAAGAGCGGCGCGTCATCCTTCGCCGAGCGCACGAACGAGATCGCCGCGTCCACGGCCCGCTCGTCCGGCGCGCCGATCTGCTCTTGGCCCATCCCACCCAGCTCCATGTCCGTGACGAGCGTATCGATGCCGGCGTTGCGCACGAACGCGCCAAAATCCTCGAAGCGCGTGTTCTGCGCGCTGATGTACGCGGTGCGGTAGCCGACCGCCTTCGCCATCTCCCAGAGGATCGGCGCGGAGTGCGCCTCCTCGAACGTGGCGTCGGGCGAGAGCCCCGTGGTCAACGTGAGGAACGAGCTGAACGTGTTCGGCGTCTGCGTGGAGAGCTTGCCCAGCGACATGCGGTCGGCGGTGACCTCGTCCAGCGCAGGGATCTTGCAGGACGGGGGTGGCATGGAGCAGATCTCGTCCGCGCGCACGCTCTCCGTGAGCACGATGACCACGTCGCGCGGGCGCGCGCGGTCGCTCTTCACCAGACCGAGCGGCTTCGGCGTGCGCATCGACACACCCTGCCGCTCATCCCAGCGGCCGGTGACGCGCATACGCGCGGCGTGGACGATTCCATGCAATATGCATGCATCGGGCGTGGCGGCCTGCAGGTAGCGGCTGTCCACGTTGTCAGTCCAGAAGCAGAAGAGCGCGCCGAGGAAGAGAACAGCAGGCAGGTATGGGCGCGCGCTGGTGATGGTGACCGCGCGGCGCTCCACGGGCCTCAGCGTGAGGAAGAGGAAGACCGTGCCGGACACCACCATGCCCACGAAGAAGAGCGGGCCGCCGAATGACGAGAACCAGTCCACGACGGTGCCGCGCGCGGCGATTCCCAGCCGGATGCTGTCGCGCCCCGCATACGAGTGGAACACGCGGAAGTAGACGAGCTGCCCGCCGTACGCGAGGGTCGCGATCGGAAGCAGGAACAGCGTGCGCAGCACCCACGATGCCATGCGCGCGCGTACGCCCGCCGCGCCGCCCACGCCCGCGAGAACGTTCAGTCGCGCGACGCTCCAGAGTGGCAGCACCCAGAACCCCATGCTGACCAGCAGCGAGGAGAAGTAGATGGCCTTTCCCTGGATCGCGAAATCCAGGATGGCGCGCCCGCGAACGATCAGGTCGATCAGCAGCGCGGACGCGGTGGGCACCAGCAGCCAGAGCAGGCTCCTGGGACGTTCGCCCAGAAGGTGCCGGCGCACACGCGACGCGACTTTTGGCTTGGACGGGGTCATGCCTGCCATGGCTGACGCGTGCGGAGCTCCTTCACGGAGAGATCGCCGCGCTCGATGAGGCCTGTCTTCGCGTCGACGATGCGGTAGTCCATCGCGTCGGAGAACAGTGGCTGCGACTCCACGAAGATGCAGCGCAGCTCACCCTCGTCGAAGCCGCACTGCGCCTGCACCGAGCCGAGGAGCTGCTCCTGGTGGAGGTGGCCTTCGCCGAAATTCCAGCCGAGGACCAGGCCAGCGACGACCTCGCCGTCCAGCCACTCGTACGCCGCGAGATCGTCGACGGCCTTGGGCACCAGCAACGGCAGCGCACGCCCGTGCAGATGCATCAGCCGGAAACCCATGACCTTGGAGAGCAGGCCGAGCGCCGTGGTCTTGTCGTAGAAGCGCGCGAGCTGATCGTGGATCCACGGGCTGGTCTTGGTGAGCTTCGAGAGCTTCTCGTGCGACGTGCCCTTGAACAGCCAGACGGAGTACGCCCAGTTGCCGGCGTAGTACCGCATCGCGAGCAGGAAGGAGATGCGCGATGGGAAGAGATTGCCGAGGATGGGGAGGCCGATCGTCATGAGCAGGACGAACACGGTGAGCGGCCACGGTGAGAGCGTGAGCACCGACACGTCCGGATGCGCCCAGAACAGGGCGAACGCGCCGTAGACGACCATGACGTTCCACTCGAGCGGTACGCCCATCGGAACGTTGCTCGTGATGAACGAATGCAGCGCCAGCATCAGGACGATCGCGACGACCGGCGGCTGCCCTGTGGGCGTGAGCAAGAACGCGATGGGCACTGCGAACTCCATCGCGGTGCCGCCGTGCGCGAGCCACGCCGCGAAGCGCGACGGCCGTAGGTCGCGCGGGTAGTCGCGATACATGAAGCGCCGCAGCCATGCCATGCGCGTGAGCGGCGCGTTGCTCGTCATCACGCACGACACCGTGGGGAAGTGATGATTGAGCTTGGATGCGCCCGCCCAGAACCAGAGCGCGAGCTGCACGATCTTGGCTCCGGCAAGCCACTGCGGAAACAGGAAGCAGATGATGGTGACCCAGTAGTGCTCCGAGCGCGCAGCGAGGAAGATGGTCTTGTCAGTGAGGCCGAGGACGCCGAGCAGGATCGCGATCGGCAAAAAGGTCTCGGTCGATGGCGCCGCCGACACCAGCACGCGGACGCACGCGCCGAGCAACGCGGCGTAGAGGAGCACGTCGAGGACGGAGCGCGTGCGCCCGCCGAGCAGCGGAATGCCAGGAAAGAACGGCAGCTTCGTGGTGCCGGGCCGCAGGAAGTAGAGCGCGCCGCCGAACGGCGGGAAATAGCGCGCGGTGAGCGGACCACTGCCGCAACCGAGCCCCATCACCTCGAAGCACAGGCTCCACACGATGGCCTTCTGGAACGCGAGCGGAGAGAGCCACCATGCTGCGAGCGTCGTGGGTCCGCCAAGGCTCGGCGAGAACGAGCACGCGAGCAGAAAGCCGCCGACATACAGCGCGATCTTCACGACGTAGGCGGCGTACGCGGCGGGCGGCGTGCCGTAGCCCTGCATCGCCCAGGCCTCGCAGACCATGCGGCCGCGCTCCGCGAGCGGCTTCTTCAGCCATTCAGCTGGGGAGTATGGCGGGGGCAGCGGATCGAGAAGGTTGCGGAGTCCCATCAGGGGAGGCTCAGGGCCAGAACCTGGCGATCGCCCAGTCCTGGTCACCGTGACCGCCGACGAGGATCTTTCCGTCTGCCTGGAGCACGACCGCGTTTGCGTCCGCGGTGGCGGCTGCGACGGGCAAGAGGACGATGCCGGTGCCATCGGCGCCGAACGACGTGTCGAGCGCGCCCGTCGCGAGGAAGCGGACGACGACCATGACGGAGCGGCCGCTATTGGCACCACTGCCAACAGCGATGACCTTGCCGTCGGGCTGCACGACGACGTCATTCGCCTTGGAGGACGCGCCGACGTCACCGAGCGCGATCGCAACGACGCCGTTTCCGTTCCACGAGTTGTCGACGACGCCGTCCTTCGTGACCTTGCCGACCAGGAACTTGGTCGCGCTCTCCTGCCCCGCGACGAAGATCGTGTCGGTCTTGTCGAGCGCCACGGCGAGCCAGTCGTGGGCGTTCGCGCCGCCGACCATGCCGGCGCCACCGGCGAACCCCGGGTCCGACGCGCCGGTGGCCGTGATGCCGTAGAGGGTGCCGCCGGGAGTGCCGGTGTTGATGCCCGCCGCAATGATGCGGCCGCCCGACTGGAGCGCGAGCGCTTGAGCGCTGCCATTGGCGCCGAGATCGAACACGCCGATGCTGTTGTTGAAGGTGCCGTCGCTCACGCCCACGCTGGACTGGCGCACGACGAAGCCAGTGCCTGCCATCAGGATGTTCCCCGCGGGATCCACCGCCACCGCGTGCACCGGACCATTGCCGCGACCAGCGCCGAAGCCGCCGGCGCCAAGCGTGGTGTCAGGCGCACCAGCCGCGGTGAAGCGGATCGGTGACGAGATCGGTCCGCCCACTTTGTACTGACAGGCCATGACGATCGCGTCGGTCGACTGCACCACGATCTTCGACGGCGTCGCGAGGCGGCCGGTCTGGGCCGCCGGTGACGTGCGCGTCTGGCCGTTCGTTCCGAAGGTCGCGTCGAGCACGCCGGACGTGGTGTAGCGCGCGACCACGAGCTCATCGTTCACGTAACCACCGGCGACCACGGTGCCGTTCTTCTGCAGGCCGACGCCCGTGATCTGCGAGCCGATCGCGATGAGGCCGGCGGTGAGGCCCTTCGTGCCCCACGACTGGTCGAGCGAGCCGGGCGCCCCGATGACGACGAGCGGGAACGTCGTCGTGGCGCTGATGGCTGACGTCTGCGCCTTGATGGTCACCGTGACTGGCGTGGCGTTCGGCACTGCGGTCGCATCCGCGACCAGCGTGATCGTGCCCGTGGCCTGCATCGGCGCGATGAGCCCGTCCTTGGCCGTCACTCCGGCGGGCAAGCCCGTCACCGTGAGCGCGACCGAGTGCGCGGACTCACCGGCGCGCGTGATCAGGAGATCTTTCGTTCGGCCCGTCGCGAGCGTGACCGACAGCGGCGCGACGATCTTGAGCGAGGTGCCGCCAGGAACCGTGTCGACGGGAGCCGCGTCCGGGGCAGTGTTGCCGCCATCGGGTGTGTTGCCTCCGTCGGCATTGGGGTCCACGGTGGTGGCCGAGCCGGAGCCGCAAGCGACGACGGCGATGACGGTGGCTGCGGCGAGAGCGGTAAGGGCGATAAGGGACTTCACGGTGCGAAGTATACACGGCCACGCCGTGGATCCCTGTTGAGTCGTGGTCAGTAGGCCCACCACTCGGGAAATCAGGGCGTGCCGCATCCGGGAGACAGTTTCACGAATGCGCTCGTTTTACAGCGTGGCGCTCGCGGCTGCGTGCCTGGTCGACGTTGGTCCGGGCCTTGCGACACGGGAATTCATAATCGCTTCCCTCACCTTCGCGGACGTCGCGAAGGACTTAATCCCACTCCACTAAGCAGAGGTCTTCGATGAAACACACGCTCCTCGGGGCGCGCTCGCTGCGCGTCGCCCTTCTCCTTTCTGCGGCCACGGCCGCATCCCTCCTCGCAGGTTGCAGCAGCGAGGCCCAACGAAGCAGCGCGAGCAGCGCTAACGACGACCGCGCGCCGGACGCTGTCTCCGTCGACTTCTACGCCGGCGGGAAGGCGTCTGCGGCCTGCGCAGGCACGATGCTCTCGTCCAACGTCGTCCTCACGTCCGCGCACTGTGCCGACGGAAGCAAGGCGGCGCGCGTCCGCGTGAGCGGGCAAACGGCGGACGTCGCAAAGATCATGACCTACGACTGGGGGACGTCGCATGATCGCTCGCAGGAGCACGATCTCGCGCTGCTCGTCCTGCGCACACCCGTCAGCGCCTCGCACTACGCGACGGTGTCGACGAACGCGTGCCTGGGCTGCAATGCAGTCGCGCACGGTCGCTCCGCATCCGGAAAGCAGCAGCTCGAGGCGACGTCGCCGGTGGGTCGTCCGTTCTCGCTTCGCACGAGGGGTGAGCCGCAAGGCGCCACCGTCGGTGGTGCGGTCACGGGACCGGACGGCGCGCTCATCGGCGTGTACGCGGGGCGCGGCAAGACGTCGAGCCAGGGCTACGTCACGCGCGTGGACATGGCGGAGGTCCAGATCTGGATGCAGGGCGTCGTTGCTGCGAAGGGCGGCAAGCTGCAGGGCACGTCGGGCGCGCCGCTCGTCGGCAGCGTGAAGGTGCAGAATACAGGCGTCACGGGCGGCGGCGACGGTACGACCGGTGGCGATCCCACCAGCGACACCGCGAGCGATGGCAGCGACAAGCCGGGCGCGCCCGAAGAAGACGTCGGCGGTCCCGACGCGGGCGGCGAGCCGACCGATACGCCCGACGGAGGCGAACCCACCGAGTACGGCGGCGACACCCAGGATGACAAGCCGGGGACGGATCCGCCGGACGGCTACCGACGCACGACCGGCACCAACTTCTGGGTCAGCTCGCGCCCCGGCGATCCCGCGCTCGCGCGTGAGTCGCAGTACGCGATGAACTTCCCGAACGCGACGGTCGTCAGCACGCACGGCGCGCCCGGACGCATGATCGACACGCCGGACGCGGCCACGCTGCGCATGCTCGCGATGGGACGCATGGGCCCGATGATCGTCGGCGCGTGCTACGCCGGTGCGACCGACGGCGACGGCAACCGCGTCACCAGCAGTCTCGCCGATGCTGCGGGAGTGGACCGCGCGAACACGTACGGCTGCTCCGGCACGTCAGCGACGCCCGCCGGCGCAAATCAGATGTACTGCGACGGCCAGTGGGTCGACGGTAACGGCCGCGCGATCACGAACGAGCAGCGCGGCACGTACAACCTGCGCAACTGCACCATCCGCACACGCAACAGCAGCGGCGGTTGGGTCGACTACACGTGCAACTGATCGGCTGATCGCGAGGTGGGCGGTACGGGCCGGGATCCGTGCCGCCTCACTTCTTCTTGCGCAGGGGGAGCAGCGTGCCGTTGGCGTAGTCGCCCATGACCTTGCGCACGTCGCCCTCGCGCAGGATGAACTCCCAGGAGTCCTGCTCCACCTGGTCGTCGAGCAGGAGACCGATGTGCAGATGCGGCACGCCGTTGCCGATCCCCGAGTCCGCGATGTGCTCTCCCGCGACGACGTGCTTCCGCTTATCGCTTCCTTCCACTTGTTGCGTCACGAGCAACGACAGGTGCGTGTAATATACATGCGTAACTTTGTAGCCCTTGTGCGGGATCGGCTCGTCGAGCTTGATGCGAACGGAGCCCGGCGTGTCGCCCTTCCCTTTCCAGAGCGTGTGTCCCTGCTCCGAGTAGTCGAGGGTGCCAGCGGCGATCGCATAGACGGGCAAGTACCGCCCAGCGATGTCGAGGCCGGTGTCACCGTACCAGCCGCCGAGATACCCACCCGGCATCGGGCTGCGAAGACCAGCGCCGCGAAGAGAAGGAGCAAGAAGCTCCTCGGCGATGGGCGGCTCGGGAACAGGAGGCGCAGGCGAGGGCGAGGCCAAGGTCGAGGGCGAGGTCGAGGTCGGAGTCGAAGTCGTGTCCGGAATCGGGTTTGGCGACGTGGACGTCGGGGCTTTCGTCCCGATGGGCGCGGGGGTGTTCCCCGTGCAAGCGACCGCGAGCGCCGCCAGCGCAGCGAGTGAGCCAATCCGCATACAAACGCGACACGCGCCGCGGGCCGATCCTTGGGTCCAGATCGGTTCGAGCTCGCCAGAGGACGCGCGGCACCTCCGCGGTGTATTCGGATTGCTGGTCGCAACGATCGTGATGTTCGGCGGCGACGGTTACAGCGTATCTGCGTTCTGAATCGCGCCGGCCGCGCCCGCCGGGCCCAACGTACCGGTGTTGCCAGGGTTGCCTCCACTCGCCGCCGCGGCCCCGGCAGCTCCCGTCGCGCCCGATCCACCAGCACTTCCCACCGTGATCCCGGAATGGCTGGCTGACGTCGTAGCGACCACGCCGTCAAGTGTGGGGGCGCTGCCTGAGAAGAGAAGACCAAAGGAGATCCCTCCGGCTCCCCCCGCTCCGCCATTGCCCCCCGAACCGTTTCCACCTGCGCCTCCAGTACACCCACCGCCTGCAGCAAAACGATCTCCGCCGATCCCGCCAGTCTGTGCTTGTTCGCCGGTACCGCCACCTGCTCCGGTCGCGCCCGCACCGGCGATAAGCGTGCAGCTTGC
>JANXLV010000277.1 GCA_025355005.1 Myxococcales bacterium
CCGCTCGCTTCGCACCCATCGACTCGCTCCTCCTCAAGGCACCTGGCCTCACCGGAAGAACCTCACGCGCGACGAGTTAATTCCGCGAACTGTTCGATTTCACCCAACTTCAACTTGCGGGAGAAGATCTGCACCCATCCCGATTCCTCGCACTCATTTCTTTCCGCCGAAGCGTTGTGAGTAGCGCGCGCCCGCGCGATCCGGAATACTTCGAGCTGCGGTTTTTGCCTGGCGACGGCGGATCATCCCGTCTCCTCGGCTACTGCGACAAGAGGGAAGATGCTGGGCTCTGCGACCGTCGCGAATAGTGGGGGGGCGCGCCCCCCGGAAAGTGCGGGGATTGGCTGGTGTCTGCGTCATCGCTACCCTCGCGGCGTGCTCCAGCGGGCATCAGCCGGTCAGCGGAACTCTTGAGGTCGTGGCCAATGGACACGTATTCTTCAGTTCGGTCCTCGACCCACGAAGATCCGAAGCCTTCAACCAGGATTCCCTCCACTCTGTGCAGAATCAGACGTTCCGGATCTCCCATCCGAAAGTAGTCTACTTCGACAACTTCTCGACGCTCGCCGCTCAGAAGGAGACGCTCGTGATGGCGCGCGATCCTGACGAGTATGAGGCCGCGCTCGAGGCGGTGGGCTCGAATCCGGGAACTGCCACACAAGAGTTCCTGCAGAATACCCTCGGCCCCCACGAGTCGGCGCCATCGTGGCAGTGCAATGTGCCGAACGGCGTGACGCTCCCCAGTTCGGTGGGGATCCCCTTCCCCGAACCTCCCGCCGGAAGGCCGCTGTCAGGAGGCCGCGGGCCAATCTCGGGGCTACCGACGCCGTCGACGGGCATCACCACATTGCAGCAATCCGAGTTCTCCGGGGGCCAGAGGGTCAACCTCGCGGGCCCCGCCGCGGCAGGTCTCGGCGGTGGCGGCTCCATCAAGGGCCTCTACTCCTACAATCATGGCCTCTGCTCGGGCACGGTCGACCTCATCAAAGACGTCGTCCCGGCTGTGCTGCAGGCCAACCCCGGGGAGGATTCGTTCAAGCTTGGTGATACTGGCCGTCACCTCGGCAACGTATACAAGAGTTCGACAGATCAGTGGATGACCGCCTCGTTCGTCAACATCGGCGAGGAAGGCGGGCTGACAGGCGGCCTCGTCTTGTCCTTTGTGCAACATATTAGGTTTGGCCCGTTTGGCGCCATTTCGGCCGATGCCTCACGAAACATCACGGCAACGTTCATCCTAGACAACGGGATCTTCTCGGTGTCGCCACGAACGAACGTCTCCGTCTACAACGGGCCGTTCGGCGATTTTGCCGATCCGATCATTGACCAGAAGGTAAGGGACACCTTCGCGCCGACGATCCGTCTGAAGGCGCTCGAGAAGCAAGCGCGCCCGATTCCTGCCCTTCTGACCGGACCCGAATGCGAGGGTGGCGGTGTGAAGCCGATCACCTGCTTCCAGAAGTGCATCGGCGTCGGCGACCCATCGCAGTATCCGAAGGCACTCACCGCCGACAACCCAGACGATTCGAGTTGGTACACTACGACGTTCTGCCACCCTGCCGCCGTTCAGCTCGGAACAGCCGCCAGATCCGCCGCAATCGCGGCCGGGTTCCCAGCGAGCCAGGCTGACACCGTTGTGAGTGCGTTGACGGGCGGGAATGCCAGTGGCGGCTTTCCAGACATGTCCCCGAACATTCGGTGCAATTTTCATCCATCTTACGTGCTCGCTTCGAATGGGGCGCCTCCGACTGCCGTATGCGAGGTGGTGGCGCGGGCCAAGCGACTTAACGTGTTTCCCGATCAAGCGGAACTCGTGTTCTTTGATGGTCAATCATTCGATCACGCTTCGCTGTTCGCGGAGCTCCAGAATCCCGCACTCGGAATCTATTTCGCCTTGCGTTTTCAAGCGACCGCAAGCAATCCTCACCCCGAGACCGATCTATGCGGCAGGCTGCCATCGGCACTCAGCATTCGCCATTTTGCGCACGCCGCGATCAAACCGCTTTGCGCCGGGTCTCCCTGTGATCCCTCCTGTGGCGCCGCGTCCAGTGCTGCAACCGCACCCGCGGCGGCCGCAGCAAACCCGGGCTCGGCCTCAGACGGGGGCACACTGCCCACTCCGCGCACATGCGTAGGAGCTCGCACTGACGACGACAGCCTCCAGAGCGTCGACACGATCGCCGGAACCTTCAACGGACTGCTCTTCTCCACACCCGTCGTGCCGCACAAATATCGGCACACGGCCGGGACGACCCACGTCGCGTCTACCGCGCCTTCGACCGCGACCATTCCCGCAGGGCCTCAGCGCCCCGACTGCGATGGACTCGCGCAGGACTGGGACGCGAAGGTCGCGAAAGTCCAGCGCGGGCAATCAGTCGATTCCCACGAATGGCTCATCGCCCTCTCGAACATGGCGCGGAGCAACTGCCCCGCGGAGATCACGGTCGACTGCGCGAGCGGCGAGCCGGGCGACGCGCTGACGATTCAGCCGCTCGCAACGGGACCCTGATCTCCATGAACAGCGCCCGCAAGGCCACGTTGATGCTCGCGGTCGTGAGCCTCGCGTCTGGTGCGGCGCACTGCGGTCGCACCGTGACGGAGACGCCTGATACCAGCGTTGATGCCGGGGATAGCGGAGTGTCCACCCATGCCCCTCCCGACCTCATTGCCGATGCGGGCCTGTGCGCAGCTCAAAGCGGCTGGGCGGTATGTGGAGGGCCTCGCCACTGCTTTCTCGATGGGGGGCAGCTCTGTCCAGAGTGCTCGCTCGATGTTCTCAAGGGCTTCTCAGACGCCTACTCGCTCGGCGTGTGTTACAACGAGTGGCACAATGACGAGCCAGCGGCGATTTGCGGAGATGAGTGCGTCTATATTCAAGCCGTAACACCGGAGCTGTTTGACTCGTTCCCATTCGATGTCGGCTATCTCTTCGCTGCGAATGGTGGCGCCGATCGCGTTCGATATGCCGATATGAGCTTCTGGAGTGGAGCCCCACTACCGCCGATTCACTCGTGCACGGTGGATGGAGGCGTAGCGACCTGCGGTGGCGCCTGTCCCGCCTGCGCAGCGGGCCGCATCTGCACGGGTCGCTCGCCGCTACATCCCCTCGGTGTGTGCCTTCCGAACGTGGGCTGCAACTCCAAGTCTCCGTGCCCGAGCGGCCAGTCTTGCTTCTCGTTCAAGGTCCAAACCGACGCCCAGGCCGCAGAAGATTCGAATTTCGGCGCATGCCTTCCAACCGAGGAATGTCGATCAACCGCCGCAAACCTACCTGGAGGCGGCTATTGCAGGGACCCGCAATAGTCGCACAGCGGTAATTGCAAAACGCGCCATAGTCAAATACGCGAAGAGTTCGCGAGGCCAGCAGCACAAAGCGCCCGGCAGGCAAGGACGCGCTCCATCAAACCGCTCTGCGCTGGAGACGCATGCGATCCAGTCTGTGGAGGTGCATCGAGCGTCGCCCCGGCCGGGGCGGCGGCCGCGACGGTTCAAGGGTCTGACCCGGATGGTGGGACAGTGCCCAGCGCGCCGACATGTGTAGGAACCCGAACTGACGACGACAACCTGCTGAGTGTCGACGCGACAACCGGGACGTTCAGCGGCCTGCAACAGCTGAGTTCCGCCTTCACCCGTCAGTACCGGCACAGAGGAACGACCACGCACCTCGCGTCTGTGACAGTGCCCGCGACCTTCATCCCCACAGCGCCTCACCGCCCCGACTGCGACGGACTCGCCCGGGATTGGGACGCGAAGGTCGCGAAGACGCAACGTGGGCAACCAGTCGATTCCCATGAGTGGCTCATAGTTCTCTCGAACATGGCGCGAGGCAGCTGCCCTGCGGAGATCACTGTCGCCTGCAACAGCATCGATCCAAGCGATGCGCTGACCATCCAGCCGTTTACGACCCCACACGACCACCGATGAACCGCGCGCGCAAGATACTGCTCATGCTAGCTCTCACAAGCCTCGCCAGCACCGCGGCGCACTGCGGGCAAACAGTGGCCGACGTGGCGGACTCGGGCATCGATGGCGGCGACGGCGGTGCGAAGGCCGGGCGTCCCCCAGCCGACCTCATCGCCGATGCTGGGCTATGCGCGTCGCCCAGCGGATGGGCGGTCTGTGAGGGACCCCGTCACTGCTTCCCCGATGGGGGAGAGCTGTGCCCGGAGTGCTCACTCGACGTGCTCAAAGGTTTCTCCGACGCCTACTCGCTTGGCGTTTGCTTCAATACTTGGAATAACGCCGGCCCTGGCGGCGAGACGTGCGGGGACGAGTGCGTCTATGTACAAGCCGTCACGCCCGAGCTGTGGGATTCGTTCCCGTTTGACGTCGGCTATCTCTTCACGGCGAATGGTGGTGCCGATCGCGTTCGATATGCCGACATGAGCTTCTGGACGGGAGCCCCACTACCGCCGATTCACTTGTGTACAGTGGAGGGAGGTGTCGCGACCTGCGGCGGAAGCTGCCCGGCCTGCGCAGCCGGCCGTACTTGCACGGGGCGGTCACCGATTCATCCGCTTGGCCTCTGCGTTCCAGATAGGGGTTGTAATACCAAGGTGCCGTGCCCAAGTGGTCAGTCTTGTTTTTCGTTCAAGGTGCAGGCCGACGCGCAAGCGATTGCGGACTCCACATATACCTTTTGCCTTCCAACAGAGGAGTGCCAAGCGACGGCCGCGAATCTGCCGGGAGGCGGGTATTGCAAGGATCCGCAATAGTCGGCTACCGAAATGCGAAACAGCCGCCTACCTGGGAGTAAGCGGCTGCTTTCACGAGAGGTGTATTACCGATTACCGCTGACGGCGCTGGAAGGCGGGGACGTCCCAGTCGCTCTCGAAGGCCGGGAAGCCGTTCGAGCCGCGGTCGCTCGTCGCGGCCACTGTCTGCGAGACCGGGGCGCGGGAGGTGGGGGCGGGCTGTGACTCGCGCACCGGGGCGCGCGATGCGAGCTGCTGGACCTGCGAATCGCGGGCGACGCGCGCGGCCATCTGCGACACGCTCTCGCGCGTGGACGCCGGCGGCGACTGCTGCGCGGTGAGCGAGTACGCGGGGCGCGCCGACGGGACCGTCTGCGGCGCGATGCTTCCGCGGCTTCCGCCGCTCTCGATCTGGATCATCCGCTCGTCGTTGTCGAAGCCGGTCGCGATGACCGTGACCTTGACGTTGTCGCCAAGGGCCTCGTCGACCGTGGAGCCGAAGATGATGTTCGCCTCTTCGTGCGCCTGCTCCTGGATGAGCGCGGCAGCCTCGGAGATCTCCTTCATCTTGAGATCCGGGCCGCCGACCACGTTGATGAGCACGCCGCGAGCGCCTTCGACGGAGATGTCGTCGAGCAGCGGCGAGCTGATGGCCATCTCGGCCGCCATGCGGGCGCGGTTCTGGCCCTTGGCGATGCCGGTGCCCATGAGCGCGCGGCCCTGGTGGCTCATGATGGTGCGGACGTCGGCGAAGTCGACGTTGACCATCCCGTTCTGCGTGATGAGATCGCTGATGCCCTTCACGGCCTGGAAGAGGACCTCGTCCGCCTTGCGGCAGGCCTCGATGAACGTGAGATCCTCGTCGCCGAGCATGAGGAGCTTCTGGTTCGGGATCGTGATGAGCGTGTCGACGTGCTCGGAGAGCTGCGCGAGGCCGATGTCGGCGCGGCGTGCGCGCTGACGGCCTTCGAAGAGGAACGGCTTCGTGACGACGCCGACGCAGAGCGCGCCTTCTTCACGGGCGATCTGCGCGATGATCGGCGCTGCGCCGGTTCCCGTGCCGCCGCCCATGCCCGCGGTGACGAAGACCATGTCTGCGCCGGAGATGAGCTCCTTGATGCGCTGCACGTCCTCGAGGGCGGCCTTGCGACCGCGCTCCGGGTCAGCGCCAGCGCCGAGGCCGCGCGTCACGTTCTGACCGATGGTCAGCTTCGTGGGGGCCGCGTTCGCGTTGAGCGCCTGGACGTCGGTGTTCACGACGATGAACTCCACGCCCTCGAGGCCGAAGCTGATCATCGTGTTGACGGCGTTCCCACCGGACCCGCCGCAGCCGATCACCTTGATGCGCGCCTGGTACTCTTGGTTCTCGTCCGCGAACTCGATCGAAAAGCTCATGATGGTTGTCTCCCAGGCCGAGGACCCCGCGGTCCCCTCGTTACGCGTGTAGAAGCACGCGCGCCGTGTCTCCTCGCGCAGTTCTCGGGCGCCTCTCCCGAGCAGTCACCGCGCGATTCATTCAGGTTTCAATGGGTGTATCGGTTCGATAAGCAGCGGGCCAAGTTTTGGCGTCGCTTTTTTCCAAACATCGCTGCCGACCTGAAAATCTCCCTCGATTTCGTCGCGGCCGGATCGAGGACCTGGACGGAGCTCAGGACGTTCGCGACGCCCAGTGTACGAGATCGATCGCGCCAGCATCGCGCAGCCAGGGCTGGTCGTGTGGCCCCGGGAACGAGCGCGCCGTGACGTCCACCCCCAGCTTGCCGAGCTGGCGTCCGAGGGCGACGTTCGCGTCGTGATAGGGGTCCGCCGAACTGGTTGCAAAATACATCTTTCGCACGCCGGCGGTCTGGAGGTCGGTCGCGATGCGTGGTGCGTCCGCGACGGAGATCGCCGCCTGGGTGCACGCGAGCAGCGGGAACGTGGCCGGGTAGGCCGAGGCGGTGTTGATGCTTGCGTATCCGCCCAGCGAGCATCCCCCCAGCACGGGGTCGCCCGTGAACGCGGGGAGCTCCGCGCGGAGGGCGGGCATGAGCGAGTACGCGAGCCACTGCGCGTACGCGGGCGTCACCGGCACTGGCATGTGCGGGCATGCATATGCGAGCTCCGCGAACGGCGCAGCGGCGAGGTCCGCGTTGATGCGGTTGGCTTCGGCGGCGGGGAGAAACCCGCTCGTGCTGGCCGCGATGGGGGGATGACGGAGGTGCGTGTCCGCATCGATCAGCCCGTACCGATCTGCCCACGCACGCGCGCCGACCTCGGGCGCGTACGCCTCACCCAGGCCGTGGAGCAGCACGAGCACGCGCAGCTTCTCGGGCATCACAACGGGCGTGGCGAGGAGCACGCGACGGCCCGCGAGCGTGACGACACGCACCGTCAGCGACGACGACGGCGATGGCGATGAAGTCACGAGCGGGGACGCGCCGAGCGACAGGAGCCCGAGGACACCGGCGGTGAATCTTCTTCGCGTCAGCCTCACGATCACCTGCAAATCCTAGCACGCGCGCGCGTACGTACGATTCTTCCGCAACCCTGGACCGCGGCGGCCGATGGGGAGCCATGGGAAACGTCAACGCCACCGAAGCCTCGCGAGGAACGACCTACCGCACCGAGGACCGCGATCCATCGCCACACGCGGCGCAGGCGCGCCCGCGGGACATCGACCCGAGCGCGATAGTGACGAGCGCAGCAGGCGACCAGTGGCTCGCCGCGTTCGCGCGCGGAAGCTCGACGCCCGCGGCGGGGGCCGGGACACTCGGCGCGACCGTAGGCGTGGACGCGACGTCGTTGCCCAGAGCGACGCCCGCGCAGCAACGGCTCGACGCCTACCGTGCAGCGTTCTCCGGCCCCTACCGGATCGAGGGGCAGACCGTGAGCGCGGCGCCACAGTTTCGGATGGCTGACGGATTCAACGACGAGAACGCGGGCTTCTCCCGGAAGAACCAGATGGGGCAGATCGACCTCCAGAACCCGCAGGTGAAGGAGCTGCTCGCGGCCTGTCGGCGTGCGGGCGTGCCCTATCCCGGGCACTGCCTCGTCGGCGGTCCCTCGCCACGGGAGCTCACCTCCGTGACGCAGGCACTGATCGACGCGGGCAAGCTGCCGCCTGGGCCGGGCTCCATGGAGACGCGCGTGAAGGCCATGCAGTGGAGCTACGGGATCGGTGTAGATTGCACGGACTACGTGGTCGGCGCGGCCATGACGGCCAGCCAGCGGACGCGCTCGAGCATCGAGATCACCGACCGAGGGGCCACGCTCCCGATGCCGGGGTCGGATTACTTCGCCACCGCCGACCAAAACCCCCACCTGGGCAAGGTCGGTCTGAGCAGCGCGAGACCCGGTGATGTATTCTGCATCGATTCGCCCGGGAGCGTGGGCCATCGCGCCGTTGTCTACTCGCACTCCACGGCGAGCGCCGAGACCCTCGCGGCGCTCCAGCACCAGCACGGCTCGATCGTCTCGCGGTTCGCGGAGGGCGGCCCGGTCCACGTCTACGAGGTCGATGCGTCATGGGGCGCGGGCGAGAACGGAGCCTCGACCGGCGGCGTGCGCCGTGACACCTGGCTCTACAACGAATCGACCAAGGAGTGGGCGCAGCTCGACCAGCGCAAGCCCGGCGTGCCCGCGAGGTTCGAGCGCACCCCGACGGGCCCCGCGGACGAGATCTTCCACGGCCTCTACAGGTTCCGGTGACCACCATGAAGCATTTGAAATCCATGCTCGCTGTCGCGCTCGTCGCGGCGCTCCTGCCTCTCGCCGCGCACGCAGACCCCGCCCATGATGCGCCGGCGCCGGTCGCGCACCTCGTGCGGTCCTCCCTGGCCGAGGACGTGTGGGACGCCGAGCCGGGACAGCTCCCTTCCGCAGCCCACCGTGAAGGCACCGTCTTCGCGATCGTGAACGCGCCCGCGGGAAGCGGCAACATCGAAGAGCTCGACGTGCAGTCGGGCGCCGTACTCCACCGCAGCTCGATCGTCTGCAGCCGCATCCTCCGCGCTGGCGCGCGCGTCTTTGCGATGTGCAGCGATGAGGTCATGGAGCTCGACGGGGCGCTGACGGTCGCAGCGCGCATGACGCCGCGAGGCTGTCCCGCGGGCAAGAAGCGACGTCCGCTGCGGCTCGCGTACGACGGCGTCATGCGCCTCGTTGCGGCGTTCACGTGTGACGACGTGGTTCACCTTCGCGTGATGGACTCGTTCGATCACCGCGTCCTCGGCGAGCTCGACTCGCGCACGCGCGTCGAGCTACGAGCGAGTCGTTTCCTCGACGTTCGGTTCGAGGGGCGCACGATCAGCGGCGTGATTCCTTCGTCGCCGTTCATTCCGGCGACGAAGTTCGTGGTGTCGGCCGATTACCGTCGGATTCGCACGACGTCTCTCCCCGTGCAGAGCCAATCATACCCGGCGGTCCCGGAGACTGTGGAGCCAGAGACCGTGACACCGCCACCTCCGCCGCTCCCCAGCGGCCTCGGCGGTGAGACCATCGACTACGAGCTGCAGCTCGGACACGTCCGCCTGTTCATGACGCGCGCGTGCTGTGGTGGCGCTCACACCGCCGGGCTCTACGCCGCTGCAATTGCACGCTAGCCAGCGCTCAGTCGGCGTGCCACTGGCCGCGCTCGAAGCGGACGAAGCTGCCGTCGCGCCGCGACCAGTCACCGACGAAGTAGACCTGACCCTCGGGCGCGGAAGGCGGGAGGTCGGCGGGCGCGCGCACGTGCTCGCCTTCGAAGCGTGGCACCGGACGACCTGCGATGGCGTCCTCGAGCGCGACGAGCGCCACGCCGTTCATCTTCTCCCATTCGCGGTACGCGTTGTACGCGCCGACCCAGCGCTCGATGTGGTTGCCGGTCACCAGCATGTGCCAGCGGTTCGCCGTCGAGGAGCGCACGGAGCCTGCGTTGTAGGCCGCGCCGTACTTCGGCGGATCGTGATTGTGCTGGCTGACCTGGTAGCTCGAACCCATGTACTTTGCACCGATCTCGAACGAGAAATCGGGCGTTACGTGCATCTTCGTCTTGCAGGCCGCGCTGGTGATGCCGCCGCCCGCGACCGCCGCGCACGTCGAGCCGGTCACCTGCATCGGCCCGGAGGACAGCCCGTCGCTCGAGCCCGCTGGGTTCGTGCAGGATGACTCCGTGAGCGCCGTGGCGACGACGCTCGCGCGCGACACGTTGTTCGCGTCCGCGTGCTTGATGATGGACGCACCGTACGTCTTCATGCACGTGGCGACCGCCGCCGGATCGGTCGGAGGTGGGCTCGCGACACCGACCTTCTGACCCGAGACGGACCACGAGATGCCGCCGAACACGTTGTGGAGCGGCTTGTCGGGATCGAGGAAACCACGGAACAGCACGGTCCCGCCGTCGCCACGTCCTCCGTCGACCTTGCCCGCATCGGACGCGCCCGCGTCCATCGCGGTGATGGGGTGCACGTCGATGGTGAGCTTCGCCGTGTGATCGCCCGTGGACGATCTCGCGGTCGCGCCCAGCGTGTGAGCGCCCGCGACATGGAACGTGGTCGTGGTCTTGAAGAGACCGTCCTTCATGCACTCGTCGGGGCCGGCGGTCGTGTCGCAGGTGTCGAGCGGCTTGTCGTCGAGCGTGAAGCGAACGAGCTTCGCGTCCGGAGCGTTCACCTTCACGGAGAGCTCCACCACCTCGTTGACGTCGATCGAGGAGTCGGGGCCTGGCGAGACCCACGTGATCGCATCCGTGGTGGAGACCGTCCCATGGTCCGCGGGGCTCGCCCCTTCGTCGCTTCCACACGCCGACATCACCGACAGCAGCGCGGTCGCGGAGGCCGCGCACACGCACGCAAACGCTCCGCGCGCGACGAGACGGACCGGGAGCTGGCCGAGCTTCGCCATGGCGCAGTCTCTATCAGCAACTACGCGATACGCCACATGAAGTCCCATGTCTGGATGGCGCGGACAGCCCCCACGGAAATGTCCGCCGAGGCCATTCCTGACGGAACGCTCCGCAGAGAATTTGGCAGCGAGGGGAGAAAGATGCGCGGGCCTCGTAGGCTCTGACACCTGCTCATGGAAGTCACAACCCTCATGCAGCGCACGTTCACATCGACCTCGGAAGAGGACCGCAGGGCGAGCGAGCTCCGTTCGCTCGAGGCATATCGCCTTCGTCTGGAGCATGAGGCGCGGGTCGCTGACGAGCTCGTGCGCATCGACGTCCTCGCGCGTCGCCTCAGCTCGCGACCACCGCCTGCGCTCGCATCCATTCCGGTGCCCGCGCCGTCCGCGACGCCGCCTGCGATGTCGTCCTGCCGAGACCTCTCGTTCGCGGACACATCCTCCGGTGGATGGCCCGCGCTCACGATGGACGTGCTCCCCGAGGAGCGTCCGGCCACGACGACATCGGCGCCCAGCAAGCTCTCGTTCGTCGCCGCTGCGGTCAGCGTCTCCGCGTTGCTCTCGTTCATCGTCATCGCGTTCGTGCTCCGCCCATTGCCGGCGACGGCGGACACCGGTGCACACCAAACGAGCCATGCCGCGTCCGAGCCGACGGTAGTGCAGCAGGAGTCAGCGCTGAAACCCGCAGAAGCCGCAGGCGTCACGTCCTCACCGGTCGCGCACGCGACGTGCGGCACGGACGCGAAGGAGCCTGCCCTCGCAGCGTCCGCGCCCGCGCGCACCGCAAAGCGCGCATCGAGAGCGTCGCACGCAACCCCCTCTCCGTCCCCTTCCCCTGCCGTTACGACCGCGAGCGCACGCGCACCTGCCGCGGCGCCCGCACCGCAGATCGAAGAGGCCGCGCGCACGGCCAAGCTGCTGCGCGAGCAGTTGGGGACGACGCTGCGCTAACCGTGTATCAGTGCGGGTGAATGAGAGGAGCGCGTAGAGTCGCCTGCCTGTTCGGCCTCGCCACATGGGGCGTGGCCGTGCCGGCGTTCGCGGCCGACCTCGCCCCTGGCTGGAAGAGCGCGGACGCCTACGCGAAGTCGCTGGATGCCGAGGCCGCGCGCGCTGCCGGCCTCTGGGAGAAGTGCATGGAGGCGGACCTCGGCTCCATCGACCTCGAGGACCACACGCTCACGCGCGTGCACTTCGCGGGATGCGCGGCTCACGCAGGAAAGGTGCTCGCGGCGCTCAGGCAGCTGCAGGTGGTGCTCGACGGCGCTGTCTTGTCCGGGGATGCTGAGGTCGCGACGCTGGCGCGTGAGCGCGTGGAGCAGCTGCTACGTCAGCTCGGCGCGCTGACGATCGACGCGCCGACGACCGTGAAGGATCTCGCGGTGACGGTGGACGACGTGCGACTGCCGCCGGAGCAGTACGGGAAGCCCATCCCCGTGGACCCAGGCAAGCATCGCGTGCACGCCGACGGCACGCTCGAAGGCGCGGTCGCGACGTTCGACGAGGTCGCCGATCTGGAGCCCAGCGCGCGTGCGACGATCGTGGTCGCGCTGCGTCCACGCGCAACGGACTTCCTCACGCCGGGACAGCTCTCGTGCATGCAGCTCGCGAAGACGCAAGCAGAGGTCATCCAGTGCCTGCCGGCCGGAAAGAAGCCGCTGGTCGTGCTCGCGGCCATGGAGATGAGCACCTACGTGGACACGTTCAACGTGGAGATCCTGAACCCGGCCATCCGCGCGAGCGTCGCGTCACCGACGTCGGGCTGGCACGTCGGCGCGGCGTATCTGATCGACGTCATCACGGCCGCATCGCCGGATTTCATCTCCACGGCGTCACCGGCGGGCCACGACCTGCGACAGGCCGGGAACGTGAATGGCGGCTACAAACCCGGGCGCTTCGGGTTCGAGGCCACCGGCGGCTACTCGACGGAGTCCGACTACGTCTCGCGCAGCGGCTCACTCGCGGTGCTCGGCGACTTCATGGAGAAGCGCGTCACTCCGCGCCTCGGATGGTCGTACTCGAACGACACGATCACGCGCGGAGGCACGCCTGCGTCCGTCTACTCGCATCGGCTCGAGGCCCACGAGGGCGCCGCCAGCACCAGCGTCATCCTCTCGCCCACGTCGGTCATCGTCGTCGGCGGGACCGCAGCGTTCGAGCGCGGCGATCAGTCGAAGCCCTACCGCCTGATCCCGATGTTCGAGCCGGGCGTCACGCTCCCGCGCGGCGCAAGCACGGATCAGGTGAACGCCCAGCGACTCGCCGTGCGCCCGTACGAGCAGCTGCCACTGCAGCGCGACCGCTATGCGATCGGCGCGCGCTTCCTGCATCGCTTCGCGCGCTCCACGATCCGGCTGGAAGAGCGCCTCTACATCGACAGCTGGCAGAACACCGCGACCGCCACGGATGGGCGCTTCCTCATCGACTTCGGCACGCGCGTGACCGCGGGACCGCACGCCCGATTCACCGCGCAGACCGGCGCGAACTTCTACCATCGCATGTATTATGCACAGACCGAACCCACCGTCATGGTGCCCACGTTCCGGAGCACGGACCGTGAGCTGGGTCCGCTCTGGGCGGCCACGCTGGGCGGCTCGATGTGGCTGCGGCTCACGGGTGAGGGCGCTGGCGTCGGCTTCATGTTGTATTCGTCCGCCGACGTGCTGTGGTCGAACTACCTCGATTCGCTCTACGTGAAGGATCGCGTCGCCGGATACGGCACCGTGGGACTGGAGGCGAAGTTCGAATGACGCGCTCCCTTCCCTTCCGCATCATCGCGGTCGCAGCGGTCATCGCGGGGCTCGGCGCATGCTTCCCGGATCCCGTGCACGATCGCGCGGTCGACGCGCTCGGTCCGGAAGGGCCCGACGGCACCGGGGAGCTCCACCGCGCCGGACAGCCGTGCGGCACGTGCCACGGAACCTCCGGCCCCGCCACGACGGACTTCTCTGTCGCGGGCACCGTGTTCGCGTCCGCCACGACGCTGGTCGGCGTGGAGGGCGCGCGCGTCGACTTCACCGACGCGATCGGCACGAGCCCACCGTCCACCACGCCCACGCTCACCAACTGCGTCGGAAACTTCTTCGTGAAGCGCAGTGTGTGGAACCCCGTTTTTCCCGTGAAGACGAGCGTCACACTCGGGACCGTGACGTACCAGATGCGGAGCCCCATCGGCGGAACGGCATCCTGCGCGGCATGTCACAAGACGCACGTCACCGTGCCCCTCTCACAGGTGGGTCCCGTGTTCGCGACCCCTCCGCCGCAAGCTGCGCCCCCGGGCGCGTGCCCCGTCAACCCGGTGCTCCCATGACGAAGCGGCTCGCTCTCCGCCGCGTGGTCGCCCTGCTGGTGCTCGCGGCGCCGATCGTCGTCGTCGCGTCGTGCGCGAGCAAGCCGGACGACAGCGCCACGCCAAACCTGGCCGTCGGCTCTCTCGACGAGGCTGCGTACGCGAAGCTGGTCCAGCCTGTCGTGGAGGCCCGCTGCGGCACGCTCGACTGTCACGGCTCTCTCCCGCGCGGCCTCCGCGTCTACGGCCGCGATGGTCTGCGCCTCGCAAACGACGATGGCGGCGCGCCCGGCGCTGGAACGACGACGACAGCGGAAGCGCGCGCGACGTACACGTCGATTGTTGGCCTCGAGCCGGAGCAGACGAACGCGTTGCTCGCGAAGCCTTCGCGGACGCAGACGGATGCGTACGCGCTCACCTTCATCCGCAAAGGCACGGCGACCGAACGTCACCGCGGCGGCGTTGCGCTCCACAAGGGCGAGCCGGCGGAGCAATGCATCGTCACGTGGCTCGTCGGCGCGACGGATGCACCGCTCTGCGCGAAGGCCGTGACCCCGTGATAGGTGGCTCACGTCCAGGAAGGGCTAGAAGGCGGCTTTGATCCACTCCCAGAGGCGCGAGGACTTCGGCGGCTCGCCGTCGGTCCCGGTGGCCTGACCTCGCTCGTCGACGACGGCACCGCCGCGCTTGCTGACGGCCGCTGCGGTCATGCGCATCATCGAGTGAGCCGCCGGCGCGGCCGCGCGCGACTGCGCCTCCAGGATCTGCTGCACGCCGTATTTCACCAGGCCAACGCCGGTCGCATAGCCCGGCCCGTGGATGGCCTGCGTGATGCCGGAGACGCCGGTAGGCATACCGATGCGGACGGGCATGCCGAGGATCTCTTCAGCGAGCTCCGCGGAGCCCTCGAGGAGCACCGCGCCGCCGGTGAGCACCGCGCCCGCAGAGAGCTGCTCGAGCATGCCGCTGTCCTCGATGCGCTTTCGCACCGCGCAGAAGATCTCCTCCACGCGCGGCTCGATGATGTCGGAGAGCACACGGCGCGAGCAGCGGCGGGGCTGATGACCACCCACGCCCGGGACCTCGATCTCCTCGTCGTCGCGCACCATGCGACCCAGCGCGCAGCCAGAAAGGCGCTTCAGGCGATCGGCCTCTGCCATGGGCGTGCGCAGACCTGCAGCGATGTCGTTCGTGATGTTGTTTCCGCCGACGGGGATGACGCTCGTGTGCGCGATGCCGCCGTCGATGTAGAGGATGAGATCCGTGGTGCCGCCGCCGATGTCGATGACGACGGTGCCGATCTCCTTCTCGTCGTCGGAGAGGACGGCCTCTGCGCTGGCGAGGGGCTCGAGCACGACGTCCGCGACCGCGAGCCCGCAGCGCTCGGCGCAGCGAATGACGTTCTGCACGCAGCTCGTGGCGGCCGTGACCAGGTTGACCTTCGCGCCAAGGCGAACGCCGCTCATGCCGATGGGATCGCGGATTCCGTCCTGCGAATCGACGACGAACTCACGCGGCAGCACGTGGAGGATCTGGCGGTCCGCGTCGACCGGGATGGCGCGCGCGCCCTCGAGCACGCGCTCCACGTCGGCGCGGGTGACCTCGCCGCCGGCGATCGCCGCGACACCGTCGGACTGCTGCGAACGAATGTGGCTGCCCGCGACGCCGGCGTAGACCGTCCGGATCTCGACGCCGGCCATCATCTCCGCGGCCTCGACGGCCTCCTTGATCGAGCGCACCGTCCAGTCGATGTTCGACACGATGCCCTTGCGCAGCCCACGGCACGGGACCTCGCCCTTGCCGAGGATGGTGATCCCCTCCTCGGAGATCTGACCGACGACGGCGCATACCTTCGTCGTGCCGATGTCGAGACCAACGACGATTTCACCGAGCGACGGCGTCGATGCAGAGTGAGTGCTCATTCTGCTATCGGGTGTCGCACGCTGCCCGGAAGCGGGCCAAATAATGTGAGCAGTTCTACGGCGCGAGAACGGCATCTGGTTCGGGGTCTCGCGCGCCCGGCCCGCGAGGCAGGTACCCCTCGCCATCTCGGCCCGCAGGAGTACACCTGCGAGGTGAACATCTCTGCAGGAATCAGGTCGACTCAAGGCGTCATACCGCAAAAAGCAGGTTCAATGTACACCTCACAGGTGTACCTCCAGATCTTGGCTTTTCGGAGAGGCGCACCGCGCTGAACCGGCCCGCGCGTGCCGCAATCGTTCTACGGCGCGAGAATTCGCCCGGGTGCGCCGTTCTTGCCCGCGACCGTGTGGCAGGAGTTGCAGTCGCCGGAGGTCACGGTCCCGACCATCGCGCGGGTCGCGGCGCCATTGCTGAGCGAGGCCTTGAAGGGGGCCTTGAATGGCGGCCCGCCGGGCTTGGGCCCGCACTGTTGACGACGCCGTTTTGGGTCGCTGCGCCAGGTGTGCAACACCGGAAACGCGTGGTCAGCAGACTGACCATCCTTCGCACGAGCTTCGTCAGCGCATTCGAACGACGACGCGCTCCGGGTGCGCTTCGTTGTCGAGGTACAGGGTGTCGGGCTTCTGCCCGCGTCGATCCAGCTCGCCGAAGATGCGCACGGCCTGATCGAGCTTGCGCTTGAACGGAGGGTGACCAAGCGCCAGCACTGTTCCACTCTTGCCGACAACGACGGACATCGCGCCGTCCTTCTCGTAGTGGATCTCTTCGATGGGCGCGCGCTGGCCAAGGCCCGTGCGCTCGTAGCTCTCCGCGAAGTCCAGGCCGGCCTTCACCATCTTCGCGGCTCCATCGCGGTCGTCCAGGAGCGTCTGCGTGGAGATCCCCGTGATGATCGGGAAGTCCGCTGGGTCCCGCGCCTCCAGCGATTTGATGGGCTGACCATCGCGCGTGTAGAGGTACGTGTCGCCAGATGCGACGAGCGCCGCGGGCTCCTTCTCCACCACGGCGACGGTGATCTTTCCGGGGAGCTTCTTCTCCACCGTGGCGTCCTTCACCCACGGATCGCCCAGC
The DNA here is from genome assembly GCA_025355005.1 of Myxococcales bacterium. Classification (GTDB taxonomy): domain Bacteria; phylum Myxococcota_A; class Polyangia; order Polyangiales; family Polyangiaceae; genus JANXLV01. Next base: position 16,843 of record JANXLV010000277.1, read on the forward strand.
ACCCGGCTGCGCACGCGCCCGGTGTCCACGCCGAAGATGTTCACGCCCGTGGAGAGCTCCGCGACGTTCGTTACCTCCTCCGGACTACGGCGGTGAGTGCCGCTCACCGCGATCTCGGTGACCGCGAACCGCGGCGACGTCTTCACGTAACGGCGCGCACCGAGCGCCATGCCGACGGAGAGAGACACGACGAGCAGGCCACCGAACGCGGACTTCGTGAACGCCAGCGCCTTTGCGCGCCGCTCCGGCGAGAAGAGCGGCTTCTTCGGCGTAGGCTCGAGAGACAACGGCAGCTGGGTCGCCGAATTGCGCGACCGTGGTGCGCGCGACGCCCGCGACGGCGGGACCTCGCGTGACGACGGCGCGATGGACGGAATGCCGTCATCCTTCTTCCGGCGGTTCCGGCCGCTCTCCGGGGGGACGACGCTCATCGAGCGGTCCATATGACGGCAGGCACCTGCAAAAATACAAGAAAACGGCGGTTTACAGGCGCCGCAGCGGCGGTTCAGGCCGGGTTTTCGAGCCTTCGACAGAGCTCACGGACCTGCGCGTTGATGTCACCGGCGCCGAGCGCGATGACGAGATCTCCCGGGCGCGCGATCTTCTCGAGCTCCTCCGCCACCTTGGTCTTGTCCTTCACGAACGACACGGCGTGATGCCCGTGATCGTGGATCGCCCGCGCGAGCGCCTCTCCCGACGCCCCCTCGATGGCCTTCTCACCCGCGGCGTACACGTCCGTCACGATGAGCACGTCGGCCTTGTTGAAGGCGCGCGTGAACTCAGCGAAGAGCGACTGCGTGCGCGTGTAGCGATGCGGCTGGAACGCGACGACCACGCGGCGGTCGAACCCGCGCTGGGCCGCATCGAGCGTGGCCTCGATCTCTGCGGGGTGGTGGCCGTAGTCGTCGATGATGAGCACGTCGCCGGTGGCGCCGTCCTTCGTGAGCTTTGGCTGGCCCACCACGGTGAAGCGGCGCTGCACACCATGGAAGCTGGCGATGGCCTCGCGCGTGACGTCCAGGGGGACGTCCAGCTCGTCTGCGACCGCGATCGCCGCGAGCGCGTTGAGCACGTTGTGCGCGCCGGGCATGCGCACCGTGAAGCGACCGAGGGCGGTGCCGCGACGATGCACGTTGAAGTGCGTCTCGAACCCGTCGAACTCGGGCTTGGACGCGCGGAAATCGGCCTGGCGCGAGACGCCATAGGTCACGTGCCGCCGCTCCACCTTCGGGATGATCTCCTGCACGTGCGGGTGATCCATGCACATGACGAGGAGCCCGTAGAACGGGACCTTGTTCGCGAACTCCCGGAACGCCTCCTTCACCTTCTCGTGCGTGCCGTAGAAGTCCAGGTGCTCGGCGTCGATGTTGGTGATGACGCCGATGGTGGGGGTGAATTTCAAAAATGAGCCGTCGCTCTCGTCGGCCTCTGCCACGAAGAGATCGCCCTCGCCCAGGCGTGCGTTGGAGCCCAGCGCGTTGACCTTGCCGCCGACGACGACCGTGGGATCCAGACCCGCCGCGCGCAGCACCGTGGCGACAAGCGACGTGGTCGTGGTCTTGCCGTGCGAGCCCGCGATGGTCACGGCGTACTTCGTACGCATGAGCTCCGCGAGCATGTCCGCGCGCGAGATGATCGGGATCTCCAGCGCGCGTGCGCGGACGATCTCCGGGTTGTCCTTGGCGATGGCGGATGAGTAGACCACCACGTCCGCGTTCGTGACGTTCTCGGCGCGGTGACCCAGATGCACGGTGACGCCCATGGTCTCCAGGCGCTTCGTGATGTCGTTCGGCTTCATGTCGGAGCCGGAGACGTCGAACTTCTGGACACGGAGGATCTCCGCGAGACCGCTCATACCGATGCCACCGATACCGACAAAATGCACGTGCCTGACGCGACCGCGGAACATGAACGCCCTCTTACCGCGAAACCGCCACTTCGGGTACTCTGGGATCCGATGGCCTCCGATGTTGGACCGACCGACGCGACCGTCTTTGCAGACGACGCGCGAGAGCTGTCCGAACCCGTGGTACCCACGGTCGTCGCGGGTCGCTACGAGATCCTCGGCCTCCTCGGCATGGGCGGCATGGGCCGCGTCTACCGTGCGAAGGACCGCGAGCTGGGAGAGACCGTCGCGCTGAAAGTCCTGCACAAGGACTTCGTCGGGTCCGACGAGATGATCGAGCGCTTCCGTCAGGAGGTGCGACTGGCCCGCAAGGTCACGCACCGCAACGTCGCACGCACCTTCGACATCGGCGAGCACGAGGGCGAGAAGTTCCTCACCATGGAGCTCGTCGCGGGGGAGGCCCTGTCCGCACGCCTGGAGCGCGGGCTTCTGGACACGCGCGAGGCGCTCGCGATCGCGTGTGACGTCGTCGCGGGAATGGCGGCGGCGCATGCGGTGGGTGTGGTGCATCGCGATCTGAAGCCAGACAACGTTCTGCTCGAGGCGCCCGGCAGCGGGAGCCTGGGCCGCGTGGTGATCACCGACTTCGGCATCGCACGCGGCGAGATGGGCGGCAGCGCTGCCAAGACCAGCGGTCGCACCGTCGGCACGCCCGCCTACATGGCGCCAGAGCAGATCGGCGGCCAGGTCGACATCGACGCGCGCGCGGACATCTACGCGTTCGGCGCGATGTTCTTCGAGATGCTCACGGGTGAGCGCGCGTGGCCCGGCACCTCCGCGCTCGCGGTCGCCGCGGCGCGCCTCGTACAGCCGCCGCCGGATCCGCGCGCGCACCAGCCCGGTCTTTCGCCCAGCATCGTCGCCATCGTGATGCGCTGCCTCGCGCGCGACCGCATCGATCGATTCGCCACCGACGCGGAGCTGCTCTCTGCGCTGCTTCTTGCGGACCCGTCGGGTGCAAAGACGCCTTCCGTCGCGCCGCGTGCGATGGCAGAGACGAAGAGCGGCGCACGCGAGCGGTCGATCGCCGTGATGCCGTTCCGCAACCTCGGCCCGGCAGAAGACGCGTATCTCTCGCTGGGGCTCACGGAGGATCTCGTGGACGTGCTGTCGACCGTGCGCGGTCTGCGCGTGCGTGGCCGCGGCTACGACATCGAGGAGGATCGCGACATCGTCGACACCGGCCGCCGGCTGGGCGTGGACGTGGTGGTGGACGGCTCCGTGCGACGCGCCGGGCAGACTCTGCGGGTCAGTGCGCGGCTCGTCGGCGTCGCGGACGGATTCCAGCTCTGGTCGTCGCGCTTCGACCGACCCGTGGGTGAGGCGTTTGCATTGAACGACGAGGTCGCGCATGCGATAGCCGCCGCGCTGGCCGCAGAGCACGCCGTGGATGCTCGCTCGCAGCCCACCGATCCCGCCGCGGTGGACCTGTATTTCCGTGCAAAACACAGCGTCGGCCGCTTCTGGACGACGACGGGGCCCACGGAGGCGCGCGATCTGTTCGTCAAGGCGCTCGCGCTCGCACCGAACGATCCGACGATCCTTGCGGGCTACGTGAGCTCGCAGGTCGGCAGGAACTTCTTCGCGCCACTCGACGGGAAAGAAGCCGCCTCGCTGGTCACCCGCGCTCTGCGTGCCGGCGAGCACCTGGCTGAGCCCTGGATCGCGCTCGCCGCGGTGCGCTTCAATCACACCGACGACCCCGCGGGCGCCATCCGCGCGCTCAAGCGTGCACTCGCGCTGTCACCAAGCAGCTCCGACGCGCACGATCTGACGGGCCGCATCTTGCTGGAGGCCGACCAGGTCGAGGACGGCGTCAAGCACCTGGGGCGCGCGCTCTGGACGGACCCGCACCAGCGCTGGGCCCGCGTCGATCTGATTCGCGCCGCCGCGTTGCAAGGTGACTGGCCGCGCGCGCGGGAGCTCGCCGTCGGCGGTCCCGGCCCCGAGTGGTACGGCCACCGCTCGGTGCACGAGGCGCGTCTCTGGTCGTGGCCCGGCGCGCCGTTGATCGACGAGCCGCCGGTCCCGAAGGAGGCAGACTACCGCTTCGGCACGCTGATCGAGCTCTTCAGAGGCGCGCGCGCCGGCCGCTCGTGGGTCACCACGTCACGCGCGCCTGGGATGACGCATCGACCGGCCGACGTCATCGGCTCGATCCGCGCCGCGACGGCGAGCATCATGGGCGTCGCGCCGCCGCGCAGCCGTTCGCGGCGGTTCTTCACGCAGCTGATGGCCGAGCTTGCGGCGATCACCGGGCATGAAGACGTGGCTCTAGAGTTCGTGGAAGAGGCCGTGAACGAAGGCCTGCTCGACCTGGCGTGGCTGAACCGGGTGCCGCTCCTCGAACCGCTGCGCGGCAACGCCAGGTTCGAAGCGCTCCGCCAGCGCGTTGCCAAGCGCGCCGAGGAGGTCATCGTCGCATGGCAGGGACCCGCGGAGACGATCGCCGACGCGCTCGCGAGCCTCGAGCCGTCCGCAACGCCCTGACGCGCGTCACGCTTCAAGCGGGATGGGCGGGATGCCGGCGAGCTCGAGAAGGTCACGTGCGATCGTGGTCGCGGCCTCCGGCTTCCCGAAGAGCCGTGCCTTCGTGGCCATCGTGCGCCGCACCTCCGCGTCGCCCAGCAGACGTAGAAGCTCGCTCGTGATGCGCATATCGTCTGCCGCCTCTTGCCGGAGCCACACGGCGCCGCCCTGGTCGGCGACGGCGCGTGCGTTCGTTGCCTGATGGTCGTCCGCGGCGTGCGGAAACGGAATGAGCACGCTCGCGCGGCCCACGGCACAGATCTCCGACACGCTGCCTGCGCCTGCGCGCGACACGACCACGTCGGCACGCGAAAGCTCGGCGGGTACGTCGTCGATGAACGGCACCACCGTCACGTTTTTCACCGACGCGTGCGCGTACGCTTCCTCCGTGCGCTGCACTTCATCCTTGCCGGTCTGGTGCAAGATGGTGAGGTGCGGGTGCGCCGTCATCAGCCGCGACGCAGCGACCGGGATGCGATCGTTGATCGCACGCGCGCCCAGGCTACCGCCAAGCACGAGAAGATGAAGCGACGCGCCGGGCTCGTACGGCGAGGCTTGAAATCCCCTGCGGAGGGGCACACCGAACGTGCGCACCTTCTCCGTCGCGAAGTCCTTCGCCACGGTCGGGAACGCAATGTACGCGCGCGCAGAGAACGGGGAGAGCCAGCGATTCGCCAGACCGGTCACGCTGTTCGGCTCCAGCACGGCGACGGGAATGCGGAGCAGAGCCGCGGCGAGCGACACGGGACCCGCCGCATACCCGCCCACGGAGAGGACGGCGCGGGGCCTTCGCCTCCGCAAGAGCGAGAGCGACGCCGCCGACGCGCGGGCCGCCGCAAGGAGGCCCTTCGTCACCCGGATGGCTCCCCCGCCCTTCAGCGGAAGCACGTCGAGGAGCTCCAGTGCGTAGCCGCGTTCGGGGACCAGCTTGGACTCCAGTCCGCGCGCTGTCCCCACGAAGACCACCTCGACGTCCGCGAGCGCGCGCACGGCCTCCGCCACCGCGAGGCCCGGGAACACGTGGCCGCCTGTGCCCCCGCCCGCGATGAACAGGACCGGTCTCACGCGCTCACCGCTCACGACGTGGCGGGCTCGCTCGTGCCGACATCGGCGATCTGCGCATCCCCGAACACGTCGCCCATCGCCGGATCTTCCTCGGCCTCCGGCGCCGCGTTCTCTGCCTTCTGCGACGGGTCCGCCTTCTCCTCCTCGTAGTCGCCCTTCTGCTGCGCGTGGCGCGAGATGTTGAGGAGGATGCCCGCGGCCGCCGCGTTCACGAGGAGCGACGAGCCGCCGAACGAGATGAACGGAAGCGTCAGGCCCTTCGTCGGGAAGATCGAGAGCGCGACGCAGAGGTTCACGAGCGCCTGCACGCCGAACATGGTCGAGATTCCGAAGGCGAGATAGCTGCCGTAGTCATCTGGCGCACGGAGGGCCGTTCGCACGCCGCGCGCGACCAGCGCAAGGAACGCGAGGCACAGGCAGAGGATGCCAACGAAGCCGAACTCCTCGCCGATGATCGCGGCGATGAAGTCCGTGTGCGCCTCGGGCAGGTAGAGCGTCTGAAGACCGCGGCCAAGGCCAAGGCCCCACGGCCCGCCAGAGCCAAAGCTCATGACGGCCTGGAATGGCTGGTATGCGAGGTCCTGCTTGTGTGCCTCCATGTCCATCCACGCGAGATAGCGCTCGTAGCGGTACGCCTTGAAGCGAACGGCAGCGACGGCGAGCGGCACGCCGATCATGAACGCGCCCATGATGTAGCCGACGCGCGCGCCTGCAACGAACAAGAGCGTGAATGTCAGCAGCAAGAGCACGACGGCGCTGCCGAAGTCCGGCTGCTTCATGCAGAGCAGCATGTAGAGGCCGGCGACGATCATGTGCGGCAGGAACCCGACCGCGAAACTCTTCACCTTCTCGGCCTTCTTGCTGAGCGAGTACGCGAGCCACGTGACGAGGGAGAGCTTTGCCATCTCTGCGGGCTGGATGTGGACGGGTCCGACCGACAGCCAGCGCGCCGCGCCGCCACCCGAGTGACCGAAGCCCACGACGCACATGAGCAAGAGGATGCCGACGCCCACGAGCACCGGATAGGTGAGCTTGTAGAGGCGGTGGTAGTCGACGTGCGAGATGCCGAACATCAGCACGAGCGCAGCCACGGCGTACGCAGCCTGGCGCTTCAGGAAGAACTGCGGATCGTGGAACTGCGTCGTGGCGTACACCTGCGACGCGCTGTAGACCGCGACCACGCCGAATCCGATCAGCGCGACGAGCAGCGCGCCCAGGACCACGTCGACCGGGTTCTTGTCCGCGGCTGCGTTGGGCTTTGCGTCGAGCGGCGCGGGCGCGACGATCTCGGGGACGTTCACCTTGCGGACGTTGCGAAGCATCATCGGTTCTTCTCCGTCACCTTGCTCGCGCCGGCGGTCTCGGCCAGCGAGCACAGCTTCTTCACCGCGAGGACGAACACGTCGCCGCGGTGCTTGTAGTCCTTGAACATGTCGAAGCTCGCGCATGCGGGCGAGAGCAAGACCGCGTCGCCTTCGTGGGCGAGCTCCGCGGCGGCCGTGACTGCGTCATCCATGGTCTTCGCAGAGACCACCGGCAGGCCCGGGACCTTTGCATGGAGCTCGCTCTCTATGAGCGGCGCGGCCTCGCCGATGACGACCACGCCGCGACCCTTGTTTTTCAGGGCCTCCGCGAGGTCGGCATATCCGCCGCCCTTGTCCTTGCCGCCCGCGATGAGCACGCACCGCGGCTCCGCGAGGCCCGCGAGCGCGGTCACCACGGCGCCGACGTTCGTGCCCTTGGAGTCGTCGTAGTAGCGGACGCCGGAGATGGTCTCCACGAACGCCATGCGGTGCGGAAGCCCCTGGAAGGTGCGGAGCGTCTGACGAATGCTCTCCTCCGGCAGAGCAAACGGCGCGACCGCCGCGAGCGCCGCAGCAACGTTGAGCGCGTTGTGGCCACCCGACAGCCGGATCTCCTTCGTGCGCACCGTGAGCCCGCGCCGCGTGTCCGTGATCTGGTCCTTCGCGACCACGACGTCCGCGCCGGCGCCGCCGAAGGTGACCAGGACGCCCTTGCCGCGCGATGCCTGCATTCTACACACATCGTCGCCTGCGGGGACCACGGCGACGTCATCCGCGTCCTGACGCACGAACGCGTTGCCCTTCGCGGCGGCGTACGCGGCCATGTCCGGATAGCGATCCAGATGGTCCGCCGTCACGTTGAGCAGCACGCTCACCTTCGGCTTCACGGTCTGCAGGCGCTCCAGCTGGAAGCTCGAGACCTCGAGGACGATCACGTCGAACTTCTTGTCCGCGTGCGACGCGAGCGGCTCGCCGAGGTTGCCACCCGCAAACACCTTCTTGCCTGCGCCGAGAAGCAGTTCGGCGACGAGCGACGTGACGGTGCTCTTCCCGTTCGTGCCGCCGATGGCGACGATGGGCGCTGGGTGCGTGAGCAGCGACGTGGCGAGCTCGATCTCCGAGATCACCGGAACGCCCTTTTTCTCCGCGGATTCCAGCTCCGCGAAGGACGGCACGCCCGGCGAGATCACGATCAGGTCTGCCTGCGAGAGCCCCGCGTCTGCGTGCCCGCCGAGCGCCAGACGGATACCGTCGGGCTCGAGCGCCAGTAGCTCGGGGGATGCTTTTTCACGCGTCTTCTCGTCCGTGCCGGTGACCGTCGCACCACGCGCTGCGCAGAGCCGGGCGGCGGCGATCCCGCTCGCTCCGAGCCCAACGACGACGACCTTCTTTCCGCGGAGGTCTCTCATCGGTTCACCGCAGCTTCAAGCTGGAGAGCGCGACCAGCGCGAGAAGGACCGACACGATCCAGAAGCGGACGATGATCTTTGGCTCAGGCCAGCCCTTCTTCTCGTAGTGGTGGTGCAACGGCGCCATCAGGAAGACGCGCTTGCCGGTGAGCTTGAAGGAGACAACCTGCGTGATGACGCTCACGGCCTCGAGCGTGAAGACGCCGCCGAGGAGGAGCGCCAGCACCTCGTTCTTGGTGAACACGGCCACCATGCCGAGGCCACCGCCGAGCGCGAGCGCGCCCACGTCGCCCATGAAGAGCTGCGCGGGATAGGTGTTGTACCAGAGGAAACCTATGCCGGCGCCGACGAGCGCTCCGCAGTAGATGGAGAGCTCTCCCGCGCTGGAGAGCGGTGGGATGTCGAGGTACGACGCCACGACGAAGCGCTTCTCGAGCACGCCCGGAATACCGAACGAGGCGCCCGCGAGGTACGCCCAGATCAGGTACGTGCCTCCGTTGATGATGACGGGACCGATCGCGAGACCGTCGAGGCCGTCCGTGAGATTCACGGCGTTCGACATCCACACCACGATGAGCACCGCGAACACCAGGTAGAGCCACGGCGGCAGGCTCATGTGGTGTTTGTGAAAGGCCAAGAACGGCAGGCTGACGCGGTCCTTGATGGCCCACCAGTCCGCGGGCACGTGCTCCTTCGCGGTGAACACGTAGTAGAGCGTGCCACCACCGATGGCGAACTGGCCGAGCAGCTTGTAGCGGCCCGGGACGCCCTTGGAGTTCTTCGCCTTGATCTTCAGGTAGTCGTCCAGGTAGCCGATGACGCCGTAGCCCGCGGTGACGGCCGTGGTGGCCCATACGAACGTGTTGTGCGGATCGCACCACATCATCGTGGGCACGAGCACCGACACCAGGATGAGCGCACCGCCCATCGTCGGCGTTCCGCGCTTCTTGAAGTGCGTCTCGGGGCCGTCGTCGCGAACGACCTGGCCGATCTCCTTCGACTGCATCTGGCGGATGAACCACGGCCCCAGCATGAAGGAGATGAGCATCGCCGTGAGCGTCGCGAGGATGACGCGAAACGGGACGTACTTGAGGACGTTCAGGAAGCCGAGCCACTCGGCCTTCTTGTGGAGCGGATACAGGAGCTCGTACAGCATCAGCCGGGTTCCTTGGCACGCCCCCGAGATGAGACGAGCCGGGCGACGACCACCTCGGTCCCGACGCTACGCGAGCCCTTCACGAGCACGACGTCCCCCGCACTAACGAGCGCCGCCGCGAGATCCGCCGCGCCCTCCGTAGAATCCGCGCGATGGACGACAACGCCGCGCGCCTCCGCGCGGTCGAGCGTGCGCGTGATGAGCCCGCCACAACCAATGGCGACGTCCACCGAACCATCGGCAAGTGTCTCTCCGAGCGCTTCGTGCTCCATCGTCGCAATGGGGCCAAGCTCTTTCATCTCTCCCAAAATAGCCACTTTTCGGCGCTCTTTTCCGCCGGCCTCCCGGAGCGCGGCGAGGGCCACGCGCATGCTCGCTGGATTTGCGTTGTAGGTGTCGTCGATGAGCAGCGTGCCGTCGCGCAGCCGCACCATGGCCAGGCGGCCGGTCATGGAGACGGTGGCCATGGCGGCCTCGATGTCCTCCGACGAGAGCGTGCGCAAGGTCGTGGCCTCGACCGCGGCAAGCGCGGCAAGCAGATCGATGGCCTGGGCCTCGCTCGGCAGCGGGAGGCTCACCGTGCGCGACAGCGGCGCGCCGCTCGCCCACGGCAGCCGCGACGCGAACGTCAGCGTCTGCCCGAGCGCCGTGGGCGTGCGCGACGCCATCGCGTAGTCGCCGGTGTGACCGAAGCGGACCACGCGGCGGCTTCCCGCGCGCCGAAGCTCCCCGAGCACCGCATCGTCGTCCGCGTTGGCGATCGCGATGCCGTTCTCCGCGAGCGCCTCGAACATCGCGCCCTTCTCGCGCGCGACATCCGCACGCGTGCCGCCCACGCCCTCTGCATGGCCCACGCCGATGTTGGTGATGATGCCGGCGTCGGGCGTCACGATGTGACCGAGCGCCTGGATCTCGCCGCGCAAGCTCATGCCCATCTCGATGACGGCATGCACGTGCTCTTCCGTGAGTGTGAGCACGGTATGTGGAACGCCGATGCGGTTGTTCAGATTCCCGGTGGTCGCGAGCGTCACGCCGAGCCGAGAAAACAAGGCCCGCGCGAGCTCCTTCGTGGTCGTCTTGCCCGCCGTTCCCGTGACGCCGACCACCGTGCGCTTGCCGTGAGGGAAGAGCGCCCGCCACGCGCGAAGGTGCTCCCGCGCGAGCTCCCCCAGCGCAATCAGCGTGTCCTTCACCTGGATGACGCTGACGCGCGGCTGCGGGCCCAGCTCCACCCGGTGCTCCACGAGGAGCGCGATGGCGCCGGTCTCCGCCGCCTTCTTCGCATACGCGTGCCCGTCGTGCGACTCTCCGCGAAGCGCGACGAAGAGCGTCCCGGGAAGCGCGGCGCGGCTGTCCGTGGTCACGCCGTGCCCCTGCGCGACGGGGCCGCGAGTGATGAGCGTGCCTCCCGTCGTGCGAACGATCGAGTCGACATCGAAGGGCGCGCGGTTCGCGGGGATGGGGGTCGCCATGATCCCCGCCTTCATTACCAGAGTTCGGTCGATCAGAAGGAGCGCGAGAAGACGATCAATCTCGGGGTCACCGCCAGCGTCCTAGTGAAAAAGCGTGTACCTTGCACCCAACGCGAGCGTTGCGATCGCACCCGCGAGCCACAGACACTGGAAGGCTCGATAGATGCGCAACGTCGTGAGGTCGCGGTCGATGTACGTGCGGAGGAGATCGCGTGTGCCCTGGAAGACGACCACGCGGGCCGCGCCGTCGCGCCGGTAGAAGCGGGCGGTGCCGCTGCCGCGGTAGTCCTCCGCAGCGGGTGCGCGGGAGTCCGCGCCCTGTGCCGACGGGCCCACGAGGACGACGTCCGAGCCGGCTTGCATTCGCGTCACTCGCACGCCGTAGCGGTTGCTCGTGAACGCGGGGCCGCCGTAGCGGCTGCCTTGCACGTCGTGACCGTCCTCGTTCTCCTGCGTGCACTCGCCGAAGAAGTTGCCGGATGAGCCGTCGCACGTGGAGCACACGTCGTCGTGCGTCACGGTGAACGGATCGGGCTCGACGTAGGTATGGAGCTTCGTGCCGAAGACACCCTTGGAAGAGAGCTGGTACACCTCCGTCGCGGTAACGGGCGGTCCGAGCTCACCCGGCGCACCGCCCGGACGCGAGAGCGTGCCCCACGCGGCGGTCACGCCAAGGACCTCCACGCCCGTGAGCACGACCTGGAGCCGGACGCGAAGCGCGACGGCACGCGCATGCCACCGCAGCACGACGCCGAACGCCGAGAACGCAAGCACGTAGATGACAATGGGCGCGATGCTGTGGAACAGCATCAGGTACGACGTGACGCCGAGCGCTAGCCCGACGAACGGCATCGCGACCGCCACCGCCGAGCCCGGTAACCCACGGTTCAGGGCCGCGCCGAAGATGTTGGAGAGGTGCGTTGGCGTGCGAAGCACGGACAGGAAGAGCGCGAGCCACGCGAACCCTCCCGCGAACGCGAGGGGCCCGAGCGAGCAGAGCATCGCGTCAGCGCCGAGGCGCGACACGCGTGCATCGCGCGTCTCCACGAACGCAGGGACGCGGCCGGGGATGGGCTCGAGGACCCCGTCCGAAGACAGGCGCCCGTCCACGGTCACCTCCCACCCCACGCTGAAGCAATCGCGCACGTAGTGGAACTTGTCCGTGGTCGGTGACGCCGTGGGCAGCATCGCGAGCGCCTCCTGCGATGTGAGGATGTCGCGCGTACCGATCGGGAAGCGATGAAGCGGGACCTCCACGGAGCTCCCCCGCGTGAACGTCTCATCCGAAGTGATGAGCGCCGAGCCGTAGGAGTAGATGGAGCCTTCGTCGTACCAGCCGGAGTTCTTGCCGCTGCGATAGCGCTGCGCACGCATCGAGCAGCCATGCCACGGGTCGGCGGGCCGGAGCTCGCCCTTGTCCGTTCGCCCGGGCCGGAGCTCCTCGATACGACCAGAGAACCAGAGCTGACCTCGTGCGACCTCGTCCGGGTCGGGCGCGCGGTGGAAACGGTTCTGTTCGCTGTTCGGTGAGAGCGCCGTGACCGTGCCGACGACGCCCAGCGCGCAGAACCCGCCGAGAAAAACGAGCCCGTGGAGGAAGAGGACGATGACGAGGGCGATCTGCCTCTTGGGGCGCGCGGTATCGAGCTTCATCCGTTTTTTCCACGGCGCCGAGCCAGCACGCGGCGCGCTTCTTCGCGATCGTCGAAGTGCCGCTTTTCCTGGCCGATGATCTGGTACGGCTCGTGGCCCTTGCCGGCGATGAGCACGACGTCTCCGCTGCGCGCGCTGTCGATCGCGAGCTCGATGGCCTTCGCGCGGTCGAGGACGGTGATCGCGCCGCTTCCGCCCGCGCGGAGGTCCTCCGCAGACACCAGCGGCCGCCCCGCGCGCAAGACGCCGCGCAGCACGGTGCGCGCGATCTCCTCCGGGTCCTCCGTCCGCGGGTTGTCATTCGTGACGATCGCAACGTCCGCGCGCGAAGCCGCCTCGAAGCCCATGGGCTCCCGCTTGCCGGCGTCGCGATCGCCACCGCAGCCGAATACACAGAGCACGCGTCCGTTGCAGGATGCACGCACCGCCGTGAGCACGCGTGCAAGCGCGTCGGGCGTGTGCGCGTAGTCCACGAAGACCGCCGCGGCATCTCCATCCTGATCGCATCGCTCGAGCCGCCCAGGCGCACCTGTCTCCCGCGCGAGCGACGCAGCGGCCCGCGCGACGTCGAGCTCCAGCGCCTGCACGCAGCCAAGAACGAGCGCGAGGTTGTCGATGTTGTGCGCGCCGGTCAGTGGGGACGCGAGGTCGATCGTGCCGGACGGCGTGCGCACCTTCGCCGTGAGCCCGAGGATGCTCATGTCGGTCGACAGCACGGCGATGTCCGCGTCCTTCCGACCCTTGCCGCTGACGCGCAGAACGATGCCGTGCGCCGCGCGTGCGATCTCCTCGCCGAACGGATCGTCCACGTTCACCACGGCCACCGACGGCGCCAGCTCCGTGAAGAGCGCCTTCTTCGCCTCACCATACGCCTTCATCGAACCGTGAAAATCCAGGTGATCCTGCGTCAGGTTGGAGAACGCCGCCACCCGGAAGCGCACGGCCCGCACGCGACCGAGGGTGAGGGCAATCGACGACACCTCCATCGCGACGTGTCGCGCGCCCTTGTCCTTCATGCGCGCCATCACCCGCGCGAGCTCGTCCGCCTCTGGCGTGGTGTGCGACGCGTCCAGCGTCTCGTTCGCGAAGACGTGACCCACCGTGCCGATGATCCCGCAGCGTGACTCCCCGATGGCGCCATCTATCGCCGCGCGCAGGAGGTAGCTGGTCGTGGTCTTGCCGTTCGTACCGGTGATGCCGGTGATGTCCATCCCGAACGCGGGATGCCCGTAGACAGCTGCCGCTGCGAAGGCCAGACCGTCCGCGACGTCGCTGACGATGATGCGCGGCAGGTCGGAGCTCACCTCCCCCGCGTGCTCGCGACCCACGAGCAGCGCGGATGCGCCGCGCTCCGTGGCCGCCGCGACGAAGCGTGCACCGTCGCTGGTCTGCCCCTTCTTGACCACGAACAGATCGCCCGGGCGGACGCGCCGCGAGTCGTGATGGACGCCGGACACGAGCACCGAGGCGTCACCCGTGATCTCCGTTTGACCCGGGATTTCGCGGGCGATCTCCGAGACGCGCATGGCCGCGACCACGCCCGGATCGCCGACACTCAAAAGGTCCCTCCGAGCGCCGCTCCACGCGTCGTCTCCGTCACGATCGGCACGAGCCACGGGCTCCTGCTGCTGGTCTCTGTCGAAGCCTTGGGGCGCGCGACGAAGTAGTAGACCAGGCCGCCCGCGACGATCACACCTCCGGTGATCGCGGTGCCCAGACCGATCACCTTCCAGCCGCTCGCGTCGCCCGCGTCGCTCTGCCGCTGCCTGTTTTTCGGGCTCTGGGAGCAGCCGTTGAGGGTATTATGCGTCGCGCACGGCAAGAGCCCATTGCTCCCCGGGTCGCGGACGCCAGAGTCCGAGCCGTTGTTGACGGATCCGTCGTCGAAGTAGTTGCGGCAACTACCGTTGGTGCATCCGATCGGAACGTTTTGCCCGGGCACGAAGTAGAGGAACAGCCCCGTGGCGACCGCCGCGCCGCCCACGCCGACGATGATCCACGGCAGCACGCCTGGACCGGTGCTCTTCTTGGGCTCATCCCCCGTGGATGCGGCTCCCGCGCCGGAGGTCGCCCCAGGTGCGCCCAGCGTGACCTCGACCTTCCGCGCCGCCTCACCCTCGCGAACGATCACCTTCTTCAGGATGGGTGGCCCAGAAGCTCGCTCGAAACGAAACACGTGCTCCCCCGGGCTCACCGGCACCGCCTTCCCGTCCAGCTTCGCCGAGAACGGCTTTCCGTCGATCGTCACAGTCACGTCAGCGACGTCTTCACCAGCGGCGTCACGCGCCACCAGCACGACCGACGGCATCAGCGCATTCACCTGCGAGAGCCACGACGCGCAGTCCGCGCGCACCGCGCCGGGGCACGCATCCGACGCGCATTCCACGAGCTTGCTCTGGGCCTCGACGAGCTTGCCGTCCATGCGCAGCTGCTGGGCGCTCTCCGAGGCCGTGATGCACGCCTGCTTTCGCTCCTGCGCGACCACCTCCGCCGGTCCGGCCCCCCCGAGGGCTCGGCCAGTGACGCACATGAGCGCTCCAGTGAGGAGCATCCAGGCTCTGGCACCGCGATGGCTCGCCCTCGCCAGTGGTGGTCGCACATGCAACTCGCGCATGCCTCTGACAATAGCGGAAACGATCGCGTGCTGTCTTCGAGGAAGCGCGCCCACCAGCACCCGATTCCGCGTAGTATGGCCAGCGTTGCATGAAGTCGTTGCTCTCGCTCCGCGCAATCTTGGTCACCGGCAAGGGTGGCGTGGGAAAGACCACCATCACCGCCGCCCTGGCGCAGACGTTCGCTGCCATGGGCAAGCGGACGCTGGCCGCGGAGATGACCGCGGACGGAATCAGCACGTCTGCGCTGGGCGCTGCGCTCGGCGTCGAAGGGCTGTCCGAGACGCCCATCGATGTCCGCGAGAACCTGCGCGCCACCCTGCTGGCTCCCACGCTGGGTCACAAGAAGTTCCTCGAGGACGTGCTCCCCATGAAGCTACTGGCGGACGCCGCCATGCGGTCCGCCGCCATCCGGCGCTTCCTGATGGCGGCCCCGACGTTCCCGGAGATGGGTGTACTCTACAGGCTCCTGGACCTGGTGCGCCAGACGCGCTCGGACGGCGATTGGGAGCACGAGATGATCGTCGTTGACCTGCCCGCCACGGGTCACGCGCTCGCCCTCGCGCAGATCCCTTCGTCGCTGCTGCGCATCATCCAGGTGGGTCCCATCGCGAACGCGGTGAAGGAAGGGCTCGCGTTCCTGCTGGATCCGGACAAGGCGGGCGCGGTGATCGTGACCCTGCCGGAGACGTTGCCCGTGAGCGAGGCCATCGAGCTCGCGGCCGGCATCCGGGAGCACCAGATCCCGCTGCGCCACGCCTTCCTGAACCGCGTGCCGAACGATCCTTTCACGAGCGACGAGCACCGCGCCCTGGCGGAGCTCATGGCCTCGCTCCCGCCCACCATGGGTGTGCGCACCGTCGATCGCATCGCACGCGCGGACGTCGCACGCGCGCGATTCGCCACCGGCGTGAAGACGAGCGTCACGGAGCTCCCCGACACCTTGCACGCGGGGCCGGACCTCACCATGCATATCGCGCAGACGTTTGCCCAGACCCTCGCGCAAGAGAATGTGTCCCCCGTCGGGGAGCACGAGGCGCGGCGTTGAGCCAGAGACCCCCGGACTTCCCCCCTGTGATCGTGCACGAGCCCACCTTCCTGGACTCCCTCGTTTCGACGAAGAAGGTCATCGTCTGCTGCGGCGCAGGCGGCGTGGGGAAGACAACCACGTCCGCGGCGCTGGGTGTCGCGGCAGCGGCGCGTGGCCGCAAGGTGCTCGTCCTGACGATCGATCCGGCGCGTCGTCTGGCAGAGGCGATGGGCATCCCCGAGGCGGCGCGCACGCCGTCGCCCGTTCCGCGCGAGAAGCTAACGGAGCTTGGAATCCCGGCCAACGGTGAGCTGTGGGCGTGGATGCTCCGGCCCGAGGTCGTGTTCGAGTCCATGGTGCGCGGCCTGTCGGACAGCGAGGAGCGCACGCAGACGATCCTGCAGAACCGGCTCTACAAGCACCTGTCGCAGATCGTGGCAGGCATGCAGGAGTACACGGCCGCGGAGGCGCTCTACCGGCTGTCGACGGAAGGCAACTATGACCTGGTCGTGCTGGACACGCCGCCGTCGCGCAACGCCCTCGAGTTCCTGGAGGCGCCGCGCAAGCTCTCCATGTTCCTGGACGAGCGCGTCATCGGTGTATTCCTGCCCAAGAAGCGCGGCGCGTTCTGGGCTGCGGCGTCGAGCCTGATCGACAATGTCTTCACGCGCATCTTCGGCGACGGCTTCTACCAGGAGCTTCAGCAGTTCCTGGGCGCCTTCAGCGGCATGTTCGGCGGCATGCGCTCGCACGCGGAGGCCGTGCGCACGCTCCTCACCAGCGACGAGGCGACCTTCGTGCTGGTGACCAGCCCCGAGCCGTCGGCGCTGGCAGAGGCGTCCTTCTTCCAGAGCAAGATAAAGGAGCTGGAGCTCCCGTTCGCGGGCTACGTGCTGAACCGCAGCTGGGCCTACACGCGTGGCTTCGGCGCGCCCTCCGCGATCACACTCGGGGACTCCGTGGACCCCGCGCTCCACACCGCGCTCCCCAAGCTGCAGGTCCTCGCCGCCGAGGAGACCGCTCGCGCGAAGCGTGATCGCGGGCTCTTGCTGGACCTCCGCGCACAGACCGGCAAGGACGCAGCGATCGCAACACCGCACCTCGGCGGCGCGATCGAGGATCTGCGTGGCCTCGCGGCGCTCGCGCAGAACCTGGTGAAGCTGGAGCCGGACGGGACCTGAGACCGCTGCCCTGACCGCAAATCGAAGTACGGGTTGAAACCGTAGTTCGACTACATTGCGCTGATGCTCAAAGACGAGATCAAGAAGCGCATCAACCTTGCGATGAAGGAGAAGCGCGAGGCGGAGCGCGACATCCTGCGGCTCACGTTTGGCGAGATCCAGACGGCGGAGGCGCGCGCGGGCAAGGACATCACGGACGAAGAGGTCTCCCAGATCGTCCGCAAGCTGATCAAGTCGAACGAGGAGACGCTCACCGCAACGGCCGACGCGTCTGCGAAGGCGGTCCTCGCGAAGGAGAACGAGATCCTCGCGACGTTGCTGCCCAAGGCGCTCACGACCGACGAGATCGTCGCGCACCTCGGCGCGGTGAAGGACGCGATCGGCGCGGCAAGCAACGACGGTCAGGCGACAGGGGTCGCGATGAAGCACCTGAAGACGCTGGGCCTCACCGTCCCGGGCGGCGACGTGCAGGCTGCGATCAAGGCGCTACGCGCAAAATAGCCCTGCGGCAGCGCGGGGGCTCCGCTAGCGGGAACGGGCTACGAGCCGATCTCGAAGACGAGGTGCACGCTCGTGCCCTTCGGCACCTGCGTTCCTGGTGGCGGCTCCTGACGTGTGAGCTTGCCCGAGCCTTCGATCTCCGGAACGAGGCCCGCCGCGGTGACGGTGCGCACGGCGTCGCGCGCGGCCATGCCGGTGATGTCCGGGACCTTCACGTTCGACGGGAGCGGCGGGC
The DNA here is from genome assembly GCA_025355005.1 of Myxococcales bacterium. GTDB lineage: Bacteria > Myxococcota_A > Polyangia > Polyangiales > Polyangiaceae > JANXLV01. The sequence goes on from JANXLV010000277.1 coordinate 34,896, forward strand.
CGATCGGCGGCGGCTGCGGTGCGGCGACGGCCTCTGGCTTGGGCTTCATGACGGCGAGCGTGATGTCTGCCGGATCGTCGGCGCGGGAGACCTTCGCGAGCTTGCCGCCGCCCTCGGGCATGACGCCGAGCGCGCGAAGGCTGGCCTCTGCCACGCGGCGAAATACGGGCCCGGCGAGATCGCCGCCGTAGCGACCGATCATGGGCTCGTCCAGGACGACGGCGATGACGAGGCGCGGATGGTCGGCCGGCAGGAAGCCGACGAAGGATGCCGTGTACTTGTCCTCGGAGTACTTGCCGGTCTCCGGATCGACCTTCTGCGCGGTGGCCGTCTTGCCCGCGACGCGATAGCCGTCGACAGCCGCCTCGACGCCAGTGCCTCCGTCCTCCGCGACTGCGGTGAGCATCTCCGCGACCATGTGCGCGACGCTGGCGGGAATGACCTCGCGCCTCACGTGCGGGGTGTTCTCGCGGATCAGGTTGCCGCGCGCGTCGGTCACCTTGCGCACGAGCAGCGGCTCCATTAGGCGGCCGCCGTTCGCGATCGCCCCCATCGCCACCGCGAGCTGCACGGTGGTGACGCTGATGCCCTGACCGAAGGACGCGTTCGCGGTCTCCACCTCGAACCACGGACGGCCCTTCGGACGGAGCACGCCAGCGGCCTCACCGGGGAGCGGCAGCCCCGTGGGCTCACCGAAGCCGAAGCGGCGGAACGACGAATACAGGCCATTTTCGCCCAGATTCAGCGCGATCTTGAGCGAGCCGATGTTCGAGCTCTTCGCGAGGATCTGCGTTGGCGTGAGCCAGTCGTTCTGGTGAGTGTCGTGGATCGTGACGTTGCCGAGCTTGTACGTGCCATGCTCGCAGAAGATGGTGTCGTTCGGGTGCAGCGACCCCGCAGCGAGCGCAGCGGAGACCGTGAACACCTTCATGACGGAGCCGGGCTCGAAGCGGTCCGTGATCGCGCGGTCGCGACGCGAGTCGACTTCGGACGCGCCGTAGTCGTTCGGGTTGTACCCGGGCGACGTGGCGACGGCGAGGATCTCACCCGTGTTCGGCTCGAGCACGACGAGCGACGCTCCCTTGGTCTCGTAGGTGTGGAGCGCGGCGTCGAGCTCGCGCTCGGCCACGTGCTGGATTCCCTCGTCGAGCGTGAGCGTCACGTCGTGACCTGCGAGCGCGGACTCGTCCGTGGTGCCCTCGGAGAAGATGAGGCGGCCGGTGCGATCGCGGACGCCCTTCACCTCTTCGACGTGACCGCGGAGCTCCTCGTCGAATGCGAGCTCCAGGCCGTCCTTGCCGAAACCGTCAGGCGCCACGAAGCCAAGCACGGGCCCGCCGAGCTCGCGACCGGGATAGTAGCGGTGACCCTCGCCGTCGATGGTGAGGCCCTTCAGCGAATGCGGCGTCTTCTTCGGGTCGGAGATCTCGCGGATCGCGACGGCCTCCTCGCTGGAGATGCGTCGCTTCAACCAGACGAAGCGCTTCTTCTGCGCGAGCTTGTCGTAGATGTCGTTCGCGTCGATCGCGAGGATCTTTCCGATACGCGCGGCGGCGTCGCGGAGCGTGGCCTCACGGTCCTTCGGGTCGTTGCCGCGCAGCATCTCGACGACATCGGCGGACACGCTCGGAACCTCCACGCTGACGGCGAGCGACGTGCCGTTGCGATCGTAGACCGTGCCACGCTTCGGCTCGACGTGCAGGCGGCGCTGACGCTGGTTCTCCGCGGCCTCGCGCCAGCTCGTGGCGTCCTCCACTTGCACGCGGTACGCGGATGACACGAACGCGCCGAGTCCGAGCGCCATGATCCCCGAGAGGATGCCCATGCGCAGGCGGATCCACTTCGCTCTCGACTCGTCGAGGTTCCTCACGGCTTGTTGCTCGCCTGGCTGCCCTGGACGAGCGGCTTCTCGTCCGGGTCTGCTGCCACGGGGCCCATCGGCACGATGCGATCCGACGTGGGCGGCTCCATCCCGAGCAGCGAGCGCGAGACCATCTCCACACGCTCTGGCGTCTTGTAGCTCGCGGCCTCTACCTCGAGCACGCGCTTCACCTCTCGCAGGCGGGCCTGCTCTGCGCGCGCCTTGCCCAGGTCGTAGCCAAACTGCACCGTGCGGCCGCGCAGCGCGAGGTGCACGACGAACGCACAGACCACGGCCGTGACGGCGAGCGTCCACGTGACGATGAAGGCGCGCGCGCGGGTGCGGGTCACGGCTCTTCCTCCTCGTCCATCTCGAGGACCTCGCGCACGTAGACGCGGAGCTTGGCGCTGCGCGAGCGCGTGTTCGCGGCCTGCTCCTCCTCCGTCGGGTAGAGCGGCTTCTTCGAGACCGGCTTCCAACCTTCGCGACCGGCGAACGCGTGCTTGATGGCGCGGTCCTCGAGCGAGTGGAAGCTGATGAGGGCGACGACACCGCCAGGAGCGATCACGTCGTCCACCTGTGCGAGCAAGGAGTCCAGCTCGCCGAGCTCCTGGTTCACTGCGATGCGGAGCGCCTGGAACGTGCGCGTGGCGGGGTCCACACCACCGACGCGAACGGGGCCAACCGCACGCACGACAGCGCGGCGGAGGTCGAGCGTCGTGTGGAGCTCACCTTCGCTCAGCGAGCGCTTGATCGAGCGCGCGATGCGGCGCGAGCGACGCTCCTCGCCGTACTGGTAGATGATGTTGGCGAGCTCGTCGTCGTCGATGCGTTCGACGAGCTCGAGCGCGGTCTCGCCCTGCGACTGGTCCATGCGCATGTCGAGCGGGCCTTCGCGCCGGAACGAGAGGCCGCGTGAGGCCTCGTCCAGCTGCGGGGAGCTCACGCCGAGGTCCGCGCAGAGCCCCTGCACCTCCGTGATGCCCAGGTTCGCAAGCGCGTCCTTCAGCGTACCGAACGCGGCGTGCACGAAGGTCACGCGCCCTTCGAACGCAGCAAGGCGCGCGCGCGCCGCAGCCAGCGCGACCTCGTCGCGATCGAGCGCGATCACGCGTGCGCTCGGATGCGCCGCGAGGAGCGCCTCCGTGTGACCTCCGCCGCCAAGCGTGACGTCGACGAACGTGGCGCCTTCGGCTGCGTTGGCGGTGAGCGCCTGCGTCACCTCGGTGCTCATCACGGTGGTGTGCGAAAACGCGGGGCTCTCCATGTCGTCGTCCGTGCCTTCCTCGGTCCACACCCAGTCGGCCTCGGTGTCGCTGTCCGGCGCCGGCGCAGGGATGCCCGGCAGTGCGAGCTGCTCTGCGGTCTCCTTCGCGGTGCTCATAGGCCAAGCTCCGCGAGACGACGAGAGATGTCCTCGCGCTCTTCATCCGTGGTGCTGAAGCTCTTCTTCCACGTCGCAAGATCCCAGAGCTCGGCGTACTTGCCGCTGCCCGCCCAGAGCACGTCCTTCGTCAGGTTCGCGTGGTCGCGCAGCGTCGGCGGAACCAGGATGCGTCCCGAGTCGTCGACGTCGCACTCGACTGCTCCGGACACGTAGATGCGCTTCAGCTTCTGGACCGAGCGATCGAACTGCGGGAGCTTTGCGAGGCGCTCCTCGAACGCGAGCCACTCCGGCGCCGTGTATGCGACGAGGCACGGGTCGAGCGCGGACGTGAGGATGATGCGGCGCTCGGCCTGCGACGCAAGCACGTCACGATAGCGAGCAGGCAGGCTGGTCCTGCCTTTCGCGTCGATCGTGTGCTCGTAGCGCCCTCTGAACATCCTCGCCTTGGCGAGCGAGAAGAGTCGCGAGGAGAGCCGACGCGGCATGCCGTGGCCCCGGCTGCCTCTGTCTGGCACTTCACGCCACTATTTCCCACTTCGTTTGGCGAAAGTACGGAGAGTCGGGACCACTTGTCAACAATGCGGGGAGCGATATCTCTCCGGAAATGTAGGCAAAATCAATTTTTACGGCAAATATTGGGCGTGGAAATGTTGGCCGAGCGCTGGGCGGACTCGCTGGGCGTCGCCGGCTCAGATCGGGATAGGATCGGCTCATGCGTTTCGTCGATCTGCTCGCCGTGCTGGTTCTCGGTTCTCTTGTCCTTGTTGGTTGCTCGTCATCGAGCAGCACGCCCGTCAGCGCTGGCACCGACGCTGGGCCTGGTCTCAACCACGGCATCGGCGACACGTGCCCTGCGGGCGATCATGACTGCGCCACCGGCCTCGTCTGCGACACGTCCGACCACAGCGGGCAGTGCTACAAGATCTGCACACCAAGCAAGGACTCCGACTGCGGCGACGTCACGAAGTTCGCATGCAACTACGAGGGTCACTGCTACAACCGCTGCACGAACACGACGGACTGCAAGCGAGCGTCAGAGGGCTACGTCTGCGAGGACGACACTCCCGCAAGAGCCGTAAAATTCTGCGACGCCGCCCACTGAGCTTTCGCTACGGGAACAGCGTCGAGGCGATGCTGTTCAGGTGCACTTCGCGAGGCAGGTTGTCTGCTGACAGGTGGAGTAGTTCAGCTCGTTCGTGACCTGCGTGGGATGCGCCGCGCGACACGCGTCGCCACAAGGGTGCGTGGTACCAGCGCCAGTCCCTCC